>NZ_CP157390.1:2820265-3133628 GCF_040050925.1 Leifsonia sp. NPDC080035
GGGTCAGCCGGCGGTCTCGGGCGGCGCGTCATCGGTGGAGAGATGACGCGGTGGCCGGGCTGTGGAGGAACCTCCCGGCGGCCGCAGCGGGCCGGTGAGAGCACCGAGGATGCGCAGGATCACGGGCAGGTCGCGTCCGGCGGCATCGGGGGATTCCGGCGCGAACTCCGTGACGGCGGCGCCGGCGAGCTCGAACCGTCCGCGCAGCGCCCGGATCGCCTCCGTCAGCTGCTCCGGCGCGATCCCGAACGGCTCCGGATAACCGATTCCCTCGATGGCGGCGGGGTCGAGCACGTCGAGGTCGATGTGCAGGTAGACCGCCGTCGCCCCGGTCGCCTCGACCGCACGGATGAGCGCATCCGGATCATCCAGTTCGCCCGGAGCGATCACGCGCACGCTCTCCGCCTCCACATACGCGCTCTCGCCGTCGTCGAGGGCGCGGGTGCCGGCGAGGATCAGCCGGGACGGGTCGAGCCGGGAGGCGCCGGTCGCCGCCAGACCGTCCGGGGCGTCGCCGAGGAGCGCGCGCACCACCATCCCGTGGAAGGCGCCGGACGGCGACCCTTCGACGTCGTTCAGATCGGCGTGGGCGTCGAACCAGACCAGCGCGACCGAGCCCTCGGGATGCGTCGCGAGGACGTGCTGGACGCTCGCCAGATCCGCCGCGCAGTCGCCGCCGATCGTCACGACCGGCGCCTCGAGCACAGCCAGCTCGGCGGCGGCGAGCTCCCGGACGGCGTTCAGCGACGAGAACCGGTGCACACCCGTGCCGAGGGACTCACCGGCGGATGCGGGCACCGGCACCACGTGCGTCGCACCGGCCGGCAGATCGCCCTGGATCGCCTCCGCCCCGTCGATCAGGCGCATCGCCCGGGACGACCCGGAGCCCTGCCACTGCGGGATGACGAGGAACGACGCTCCGCTCATCCGTTCTCCTTCCACGTCATCGACGGCCCCATCGAGGTCATCGCGTCACTGTCCCGGCGTGTACGGCTCGGACGCGTCGCTGCCGGACGTGACCGCCTGCGGGGTGCCGCCGGACTTGAGGGCGGCGAGCCTCGCCTCCACCTCGGTCATCTCGCCGAGGTCGTCGAGCTGGTTGAACTGGGCGTCGAGGCTGGATGCGGCGAGCTCCTGCGCACCGCGGACCCGGGCCTCCTCGCGCCGGATCTTCTCCTCGAAACGCGAGACCTCGCTGGTCGGGTCGAGGATGTCGATGCTCTTCACCGCGTCCATCACCTGCGCTTGCGCCTGCGCGCTCTTGGCGCGCGCGATGAGCTCGGCGCGCTTGGACTTCAGCTGCTCCAGCTTCTCCTTCATGCCGTTCAGGCCGGCCTTCAGCTTCTCCACCACCTCGGTCTGCGACGCGATCTGCGGCTCGGCGGCCTTCGCCTCGTTCTCGGACGAGATCTGGCGTTGCAGCGCCACCTTGGCGAGGTTGTCGAACTTGTCGGCGTCCGCGGTGTTGCCCGCCGCGCGGTAGCCGTCCGCCTGTTTGCTCGCGGCCAGGGCCTTCGAGCCCCACTCGGCGGCCGCCTCCACGTCCTCCTTGTGGTCGTCCTCGAGCAGGCGCAGGTTGCCGATGGTCTCGGCGATCGCGCTCTCGGCGTCGGCGATGCTGTTGGTGAAGTCGCGGACCATCTGGTCCAGCATCTTCTCCGGGTCCTCGGCCTGGTCGAGGAGCGCGTTGATGTTCGCCTTCAGCAGCTGGGAGATCCGGCCGAAGATGGACTGCTTTGCCATGGTGCTCTTCCTTTCGTCGCCGCCCCCGATCGGGCGATCCTCTGGTGCGGCCGGGCGGACCCGGCCGGGATCAGAAACGTCCGCCGCCGCGTCTGCTGCGCGTCCCGCCGCCGCCGAAGCTGCCCGGGCTGAAGCCGCCGCCACCGCGGCCCCCGCCGCCTCCGCCCCAGCCGCCGCCACCGCCGGACCAGCCGCCTCCGCCGCCTCCGCCGCGGAGGACGGAGTCGATGAGGATGCCGCCGAGGATCGCGCCGATCGCGCCGCTGGTGCTTCCGCCGCCGGAACCGCCGAACATCCCGCCGATCCCGCCGGTCTGGGGCTGGAACCCGCCCACATCCTGCTGGGCGAGCTGCGTCGCCTGGTCGGCGAGCTGGGCCGCGCGCTGCGCCTGCGCCAGAGCGGCCACCGGGTCGGTCGTGGCGGTCTGCTCCGCCTGCGCGACGAGCCGGCCGGCCTCGGCGAGCCTGGTGCGGGCCTCGGCCCCGACGGCGCCCCGGCGCGCGGTGATGAAGTCCTCGCAGGCGGACACGTGCGCCTTGGCAGTGACGAGCGTCTGCTGCAGGGCGGACGCCGCGCGCTGCTGCTGCGCCCGCGCGTCCCTGACGCCCTGCAGCACGCCGTCGATGGACCGGTTCGCCGCGTCCAGGCGCTGGGCGATCTCGAGTGGGTTCACCCGGCCCGCCGCCAGCTTCGCCTTCACGTCGGCGAGGGTCTGCTCGGTGCCGGCGACCGCACCGGACACCGTGCCGCCCGGGTCGCCGGCCGCCGCGATCGTGCGGGCCTCCGCGAGGTCGCTCTCCAGTTCCGGGATGGTGGCGTCGATGCTCTGCTGGCTGGCGGCCAGGTCGGTGCCGAGCCGGTCCACCGCGTCCAGCAGCAGGGCCGCCTGGTCGACGGACTCCTCCGCGGCGCGCACGCCGACGGCGGCGGCGCTCGCCTCGCCGGCGTCCGCCCTCTGCTTCGCCGCCGCGAGGGCGGTCTCGGCGAAGGCGAGTCGCTGCTGGGACTGCTCGATATTGTCGGCGACCGTCGCGAGGGACGCGTCGGTGTAACGCTGCGCGAGCCCCGCGAGCGTCCCCTTCGCCTGATCCTGCCTGCCGTGCAGCTCGGTCACGCGCTGCGCGATCTCGGCGCTCGCCTCCGGGATGCGCTTCTCCAGCGCCCGCAGTTCGTCGAACGCGTCGGCCTGCTTGTCGAGCGCTTCGTTCGCCGCGGCGCACAGCTGCACGATGCGGATGTTCCACTCGCGGCGCTGCTCGTCGGTGTCCGGCTCCGCGTCGTCCAGCTTCTGCTTGATCCGGAACGCCTCCGTGAGCTGCTGCTTCGCCCCGTCCAGCGCTGCCTGGAAGGGCACGACCGCGTCCGCGCCGTATTGCGCCGTCGCGAAGCCCAGCTCCTCCTCGCTGGTGCGGACCGCGTCGTCGGTCTGCACCAGGGCGGAGCCCGCGCGGCGCTCCAGGTCCGCGATCGGCTGGGTCTGCAGCTCGCTCTGCGGGGCCTGTTTCGCCGCCGTCTTGGAGCGTCCGCGTCCCCGCACCAGGACGAACACCACGATGCCGATCACGATCACCCCGGCCAGGAACACCCAGAAGAAGACGCCGCCTCCGCCTCCACCGCCGACGGCGTTGCCGAGACCATCCGCTGCGGCGACGGCGGCGCCCGCCCAGTCGCCGGCGTGCAGCTTCGGCTCGATGTCGTCCCGCTCGATCTGAGAGAGCTGGTCCTCGCTGACCGGACCGCTGTCGTCGCCGCTCAGGTAGTAGGCGCGGCCGTCCGTTGCGACGGCGAGGAGGTAGTCCGTCGGGCCGAGGTTGTTGCGGGCCGCGGTCTCGTTGGCCCAGTCCGCTGCGTCGGCCGGGTTCGTGAAGCGGTCGACGTAGACCACGTACAGGTCGATCTTGTGCCCGCTGTACAGCGATGCCGCGGCGTCGTCGATCTTCTCGGTGTCGCCGGGGGAGAGGACGCCGGCCTGGTCGAGAACGTGACCGGAGCCGAGATCCACGGGGTCGGCGGCCATCGCGGCCGGTGCTGCTCCGAGGACCACGCCGGTCAGCAGACCGGCCGTCATCAGGAACCCCGCCACGAAACGCCTCACGCCCATGCATCGACCCTTTCGAGGTTTCCTGTCACCAAGCCGAGTCTATTGACGGCCCCGGACGCTGTCACTGTTGCGGGCTGTTACGCGTGCGGCTGCGGGACGCGGGCACGCGAGGCAGGATGGTCGACATGTCCGAGGCCCTCCGCACGCTCGCCGTCGTCGAGGCGACGCGCTTCCGCGGGCACGATCCGGCGTATCACGCGTACGTGCAGATCCTGGTCGGACGGGTGATCGCCGGAGCGCAGGAGCAGGGCTGGACGGTCGTCCGGCTCGCCGCCGACCAGGGCGCGGAGGCACTCCTCGCCCGCACCGAGCGCGCGGACGGCGTCGTGATCGTCGGGGGAGAGGACATCGCACCGCGCTTCTACGGAGGCGCGCAGGGGTACCCGGGCGAGAGCCGTCACCTGGAGGTCGCGGACGAGGCCCAGCTTCGCCTCGCGCGCCGGGCCGTCGAGCGCGGCATCCCGCTGCTCGGCATCTGCCGCGGCCTGCAGATCGTGAACGTCGCGCTGGGCGGCACGCTGGTCCAGGACCTCGGAGAGAGCGTTCACGTCAACCGCGGAGTGCCGATCCCGGAGGTGCTGACGACGCATCCCGTTCTCCTGGAGCCGGGAAGCCGCGTGGAGGCGCTGCTCGGCGCCACGGTCGCCGACGTCCGCAGCGCCCACCACCAGGCGGTGGATGCCCTCGGCGCCGGGCTGGTCGTCACGGGCCGCGCCCCCGACGGACACATCGAGGCGATCGAGCACGAGAGCGCCCCGGTGCTCGCGGTGCAGTGGCACCCCGAGGACCCGGCCGCGCCGGCCGGCCAGCTGGACGCGCTGCTCGGTGCGTTGCGGCTGCGGGTCGCCGCCGCGGCCTGAGCCGCGTCGGCCGCTTGCACGGTCGCCGCATCCGGAGATTCGGGGCGACACGCCGCCGCACGCTCCGTCGTTCCGGTGATGTGACGCGAAGCGCGGCATATCTCCGGAGTTGCGGAGGTGAGCAGGACGCCCGTCTCAGGCCGGCCAGCCCGCGTCCCCGACGAGCGGCACGAAGGCGACACCGCCGAGGTTGGTCTCCCGCAGGCTGCGATCGGGCAGCAGCTCGAAGGCCGCCAGCCGCTGCATCCCGCCCGGACGCCCGACCGGCATGACGATCCGGCCTCCCGGCTTCAGCTGCTCCACGAGCGCGGGCGGCACGGACGGCCCGGTCGCGGCCACCAGGATGGCGTCGTACGGCGCGCGCGCAGGCCAGCCGAGCGTGCCGTCGCCGGTCTCAACGTCCACGCGGAAACCGAGCGCCTCGAGCGTCGCCGCTGCCGACAGCGCCAGCCCGGGATGCCGCTCGACGCTGACGACGTGCAACGCCAGCTCGGCCGCGACCGCCGCCGCGTAACCCGAGCCGGTGCCGATGTCGAGGACGCTGTCCTCCGGGCCGATCCGCGCGGCCTCCAGCATCAGGGCGACGATGTACGGCTGGCTGATCGTCTGACCATCGCCGATCGGGAGCGGGTGGTCCTCGTAGGCGTACGGTGCGGAGCGCTCCGGCACGAACTCGTGGCGCGGGACGCGTCCCATCGCACCGAGGACCCTCTGGTCCCGGATCCCGCGGGGGACGAGCTGCTCCTCGACCATCCGCCTGCGCTCGGCTTCGTAGTCCCTGTCCGTGAGGCTATTGAACCACCGCGGCCGGTCGCTCCTGAAGGCTCGAAACCGCGACGGAGCGTGCGGCGGCGTCGGCGCCGGCGGCCTCCAGCGCGAGCAGTGCCGCGCCCAGGATCGGCGCAGCGGTGACGAGCTCGATCCGCGCGAGCGGCGCACGCTCCGCGAGCCCACGCTCGATGCCGCCCATCAGCCGAGCGTCGCCGGAACCGACGATGCCGCCGCCGAGGACGACGGGGACGGGACGGCCGAGCAGGTCGAGACGGCGCAGGGTCGTCGCGGCGAACGCGACGATCTCCTCCGCCTGGCGATCGACGAGTGAGGCCGCGACCGCGTCGCCGTCCCTGGCCGCAGCGAACACCGACGGGGCGATCTGCGCGAGCTCTGCGTTCGGGATGCGCCCGAAGTGCAGCGCCTCGATCACGTCCTGCACCTCGTCCAGCCCGTAGACCTCGGGGATGAGCGCGGCCAGCGCCGTCGCCGGGCCCCGGCCGTCGACCGCGCGCGCCGCGTGCCACAACGCCTGCTCGCCGAGGTGCCAGCCGCCTCCCCAGTCGCCGGAGGTCATCCCGAGCGACGGGTAGCGCACGACGGCGCCGTCCGCGCGCACGCCGACGCAGTTGATCCCGGTGCCGCAGACCACCGCGACGGCGTCCGGCTCGCTGGTGCCCGCGCGCAGCAGCGCGAACAGGTCGTTGTCGACGATCGCGTCGGCCCAGGCGTAGCCGGAGATGCCGTCGCGGAACGCCGCGACCTCGGCGGGAAGGTCGAGCCCGGAGAGGTAGATCGCGGCGGCGGCGAGCGGCCGGTCGCCGGTCTGCGCGAGCAGCCGCTCGATGAGGTCGTCGACGAGCCCGGCCGCCTCGGTCATCCCGATGATGTGCGGGCTGGAGGTGCCGCCGCGTGCCGTCGCGATCACGGTGCCGTCGAGCTCCAGCGCCACCGCGTCGGTCTTCGAGCCGCCGCCGTCGACGGCGACCACGATCGGTCGCTGATCGCTCACTTCGCCCACGCCAGGTGCTCCCGATTGCCGGCGATCAGCAGGTCGGTCAGCTTCTCCGCCCGCTCGTACTGGCCGACGAGGGGATGCGCGAGCATCGCGCGCAGCACCCGGTCGCGTCCGCCGTGCACCGCCGCGTCGAGCGCGAGCCGCTCGTAGCCGGCGACGTGACCGATGAGCCCGGCCAGGTCGGCCGGCAGCGGCTCGATCGGAAGGGCGCGGACACCATCCGCGCCGACGGTCGCCGACACTTCGATCACGTGGTCGTCGGGCAGGAACGGAAGCGAGCCGTCGTTGCGCAGGTTCACGACCTGCACGTCGCCGCGGTCGCCGGTCAGCGACGCGATCAGGTCGACGGCCGCCTCCGAATAGAAGGCGCCGCCGCGCTGGGCGAGCTGCTCCGGCTTGGTGTCGACGGACGGGTCGGCGTACAGGTCGAGCAGCTCGTGCTCCACCTTCCGCACCGCCTCCGCGCGGGTCGGCGCATTCAGCTGCTCCCGGAGCACCTCGTCGTGCGCGTAGTAGTAGCGCAGGTAGTAGCTGGGCACGCTGCCGAGCAGCGAGATGAGCGACGCGGGCAGCTCGATCTCCTCGGCCAGCTCGCCGAGGTGGGCGCCGAGCAGGTCGGGGAGCCTGTCGATGCCGCCGACGGCGACGGACCGCTCCCAGGTGAGGTGGTTGAGCCCGACGTGCCCGAGCGCGACCTCGGTGTGATCGACGCCGAGGAGCTTCGCGAACCGGCGCTGGAAGCCGATGGCCACGTTGCAGAGGCCCACCGCACGGTGCCCCTCCTGCAGCAGCGCGCGGGTGACGATGCCGACGGGATTGGTGAAGTCGACGATCCACGCGCCCGGCTTGGCGTGCCTGCGGACGACGTCGGCCACGTTCAGGACGACGGGAACGGTCCGCAGCGCCTTCGCGAAGCCGCCCGGCCCGGTGGTCTCCTGGCCGATGCAGCCGCACTCGTGCGGGAACGTCTCGTCGCCCTGGCGGGCGTCCTGCCCGCCGACACGCAGCTGGATCAGCACCGCGTCCGCGTCGGAGACACCCGCCACGAGGTCGCTGGTGGGCACGATGCGCCCGGGGTGCCCGGCCGCCCGGAACATCCGCTCGCTCATCCCGCCCACCAGGCGCAGCCGGTCGGGGTCGGTGTCGACGAGCCAGAGCTCCTCGATCGGCAGCAGCTCGCGCAGCCGCGCGAAGCCGTCGATGAGCTCGGGGGTGTAGGTGGATCCGCCACCCACGACTGCCAGTTTCACGCGCTATCCCTTCACGCCGGTGAGTGTGATGCCCTCCACGAAGACGCGTTGGGCGAAGAAGAAGATGATGACGACCGGCACGGTGACGAGCATCGTCATCGCCATGGTCAGCCCCCAGTCGGTGCCGTGGACGCCCCGGAACGAGGCGAGCCCGTAGGCGACCGGCCACGAAGCCGGGTTCTCCGAGGTGTAGAGCAGGGGACCGTAGTAGTCGTTCCACGAGTTGAAGAACATGAAGATCGCGGTCGCCGCGATCCCCGGCTTCGCCATCGGCAGCACGACCCTCCAGAGCACGCCGAACTCGCCGTTGCCGTCGATCCGGGCGGCGTCCGAGTACTCGGTCGGGATCGTCAGGAAGAACTGCCGCAGCAGGAAGATCGAGAACGCGTCGCCGAGCAGGTTCGGCAGGATGAGCGGCCAGAGCGTGCCGGTCAGGCCGAGCTGCGACCACATCACGTAGATCGGGATGGCCGTCACCTGCGGCGGCAGCAGCATCGCGATGATGATCGCGGTGAACAGCACGCCGGAGCCGCGGAAGCGGATCTTGGCGAGCGCGTACGCGGCCGGCACCGAGGAGATCAGCATGAACGCGGTGGCGAGCACGGCGTACATCGCCGAGTTCGCGAACCACTGCGCGAGCGGCACCGTCGTGAAGACGGTCACATAGTTCTTCCACTCGAACGGCTGCGGCCAGAGCGACGCGGTGAGCGTCTGCGTGCTCGACATCAGCGAGGTCAGCAGCACGAACACCACCGGCGCGATGAACAGCACGGCGAGCACGATCAGTACGGCGTGCTCGGCGATCCAGCCGAGGATGCGCCGGGTGCGCAGCGAGCGCGGCGAGCGGATCCGGCGCTGCGGTGGAGCGGCTCGGCCGGCGGAGCCGGAAGGGGCCGGCCGGACGGGGGCAGAGGTCGCTGAGGTCATTGCGCGCCTTCCGGGGTGAACGCCTTGAACCGGCGCAGGAGCAGGATGAGCACGAACGCGGCCACGATGAACAGCAGCACGGCGAGCGCCGACGCGTAGCCGAGCTGGTAGGTGCCGAAGCCGCGGACGTAGAGCCACTGGGTGTAGGTCAGGAGCGAGCCGTCCGGGTAGCCGAGCGTGTTGCCGATGCCTTCGCCGACGACCGCCTTGCCGCTGGCGACGGAGGAGGCGACCGCCGCCTCCGTGAAGTACTGGATCGCCGCGATCACCCCCGTCACCGCGGCGAACAGCAGGACGGGCGCGATGCTCGGCAGCGTCACGTAGCGCACCTTCTGCACGCCGTTCGCGCCGTCCAGGCCCGCGGCCTCGTACTGCTCGCGCGGCACATCCAGCAGGGCGGCGAGGAAGATGATCATGATGTCGCCCATCACCCAGATGCCGAGCAGCACCAGCGAGGGCTTCGACCAGGCCGGATCGTTGAACCAGAGCGGACCCTTGATGCCGAACCAGGCGAGCACCTGGTTGACGGGACCGGTGCCCGGGTTGAACAGGAACACGAACGCGACAACGCTCGCGACCGGCGGCACCAGAGCCGGCAGGTAGAACACCGTCCGCCAGAAGCCGGATGCGCGCCGCGCGCGGGCAAGGAGACCTGCGATGATCAGCGCGAACGCCGTCTTCACCGGCACCCAGATCACGACGAACCACAGGGTGTTCAGCGTCGCCAGCCAGACGTTCGGGTCCTGCGTGAACAGGTACTGGTAGTTGCGCAGGCCGATCCACTGCGGAGGGGAGACCAGGTCGAACCGGGTGAACGAGTAGTAGAGGGAGGCGATCAGCGGGTACACGAAGAAGATCGCGAGGCCGAGCAGCGCCGGCGCGAGCAGCGCCAGCGTCACCAGGTTGCGGCGCCTCCGCGAGCGGGAGGGGCGCGCGGGGCGGGCGGTCGCCCGCCCCGCGCTCTGTGCGGTGGTGGTCACGTCACGGACCCGTCGCGAGGGCGAGCGCGTCGTCGATCTGCTTGTCCACCGACTTCAGCCCGGCGTCGATGTCGCCGCCCTGGCTCTGGTATTTGTTCCACCAGTCCTGGAACGAGTTCTGGTAGCCGGCGCCGAGCGGGCTCGCGGGCGTCGTCATCACGTTCTTGTTCGAGGAGATGTCGAGGAAGGTCTTGAACTGCGGGGAGACCTCCAGCTTCGGCGAGGCGAGCGCATCCTTCGTGGTCGGCACGTTCTTCAGGCCGTTGGCGAGCTTCACGACCGCGTCCGTGTCCGTGGTGAGGTACTTCAGCAGCGTCCAGGCCAGCTCCGGGTTCTTGGAGCCCTTGGAGATGCCGATGATGTTGCCGGTGATGTACCCGCCGCCGTACAGGTCGGTGTGGCCGTCGGCCGTCGGGAACGGCGCGGTGCCGTAGTCGAGACCCTTCGCCTGGTCGTCGATGAACGCGGTGCGGTACTCGCCGTCCATGTTCATCGCCACCTGGCCGGTCTGGAACGCGTTGTCCGCCGAGAACTCCTGGCCGAGGCCGGAGGTGAAGGTGTTCAGCTTGTCCCAGCCGATCTTGTCCACGTAGGCCTTCTGCCACTGGATGAGCTCCTTCCAGCCGGGAGAGGAGGAGATCGCGCTCGTTCCGTCGGCCTTCAGCCACTCGGCGCCTGCGGCCGGGCCATAGTGCGCTGCAGAGTTCTCGTACCAGCCCATCGTGGGGTTGAAGCCGAGGGTCTTGATGGAGCCGTCCGGGTTGAACGTCGTCAGCTTCTGCGCCATCGACTCCAGCTCGCCGAGTGTCTTCGGCGGCTCGGTGAACCCGGCCGCCTGCAGCAGCTTCTTGTTGTAGTAGAGGCCGTAGACGTCGGCGAGCATGGGCATCGCGCAGCGGTTGCCCTTGAACTCCGTGTAGGACTTCACGGTGTCGCTGAACTGGCTCATGTCGACCTTGTCGCGCTCGATCACCTTGTTGAGCGAGCGGAAGGCGCCGTTGGAGCAGAAGTTGCCGACGATGTCGGTGGAGTAGGAGAGGCCGACGTCGACCTTGCTGCCGGTGGCGATCGCCTTCTGCAGCTTCTCGTCGTCCTGGCCGGAGTGGACGTCCACTTTGATCTTCGGGTACTTCTTCTCGAAGTCGTCGACGACCGACTGGATGACCTTCGCCTCCCGGTCGGAGAAGAAGTGCCAGAACGAGACCGTGCCGGAGAGGTCGGAGGGTGCGGAGTCCTGGAAGGACGATCCGCCGGATCCGCCGGAGCAGCCGGCGAGGGCGAGCGCGGCGGCCGCGGCGACCGCGGCTGCTGCGAGGAGAGACGAGTGTTTCACGGGTGGTTTCCTCACTGATTCCTTCTCGTGATGCTTCGAATGGATGGGACGTGCCTGGTGCTGGTGCGGGGTGGTTTTGTCCTAGACCGCGATCCGGGACACCTCGGCGAAGAGCGCGTCGCGCACTTCGGAGAGCAGGTGCACGCGCGCGCCCCGCAGGACGGGGTGCGCGGGGACGCCGGTGGCGACGACGGTGGGGGAGCCCCACCGCTCGCGCAACTGGTCGGCGACGAGGTCGGCGAGGCGCGGGCCGAAGGCGGCGCCGGTGGGACCGCCGAGCACGACCCGCTCCGGGTCGAGCAGGGCGAGGACGGGGACGACGCCGACCGCGACGCGCGTCGCGAGCTCGGCGAGGAGGGGGTCGGGAGCCCCGTCGGCGGTGACGGCCGCGAGCGCCGCCTCGTAACCGTCCGGAAGGCCGTGGGCGGCGGCGATCCGCGCGACGGTCGGGCCTCCGATGAGGTCCTGGAGATCCTGGGCGTCGGGGTCGAGCTCGGCGGCGGCGCGCGGGATGGGCAGGTAGCCGATCTCGCCCGCTCCGCCCGACGCCCCGCGGTGCACGGCGCCGGCCTGGTCGACGGCGAGGCCGAGGCCGTCGCCCATCCAGAGCAGCGCGAACCCGCCGGTGTCCTGTCCGGCGCCGTCGGTGCGCTCGGAGATCGCCGCCAGGTTCACGTCGTTGTCGATGTGGGCGGCGACGCCGAGGGCGTCTTCGAGCCGGGCGCGGATGCCGCGCTTGGTCCAGCCGGGGAGCGTCTCGATGTAGGTCAGCTCGTCCGTGCGCGGATCGAGCGCGCCCTGAACGCCGATGCTGACGGCGCGCACCCGCTCGCTGTCGACCCCGGCGGCGTCGCAGGCGGCGTCGATCGCGAGCCGCAGGTCCTCCTCGGGTCCGCGGGTCTCCAGCGGGACCACGGCGATGGGGTGCTCGGCGCCCGACGCGTCCACGACCGTCGAGCGCAGATGCGCCGCGTCGATGTCGACCGCGACGCCGAGCATCCGGTCGGTGCGCACGGCGTAGCCGGCGGCGTTCGGTCCGCGGCCGGCGGACACCTCGCCGACGACGTGGATGAGGCCGGCGGTCTCCAGACGCGACACCATCTGCGCCGCCGTGGGCTTGGAGAGCCCGGACAGCTCACCGATCCTGGTGCGCGTGAGGACGCCGTGTTCGAGCAGCAGGGCGAGGGCCGTCCTGTCGTTCGTCTCGCGCAGCCAGGCGGGTGTTCCGCGTACCGGTGTGCCGGCCATCCCTCGTCCCTTCGTCGGGTTGCGAAGAATGTATCAGGAAACTTTCTTTATAGAAATAGCGGATGCGAAATCGTGATGAGGGGGACGCGACATGCCGCCGCCCGGGCGGGGGCGCGGCGTGTCGAGTCCCCTGTGCGGGACGAGCGGCCGGACGGTCTACCCGAACGCGCGGGCGTGGTCGACGAGACGGTCGAACGCCGCATCCAGATCCGGGTCGAAGCGCTGGCGCTCCGCGTCGGCGAGGTACCAGTCGACGATCTCGCCGGCGCCGTGCGCGAACGGCACCTGCGCCCGGAACTCCGGCACGAGCGCCTTCACCTTGCTGTTGTCGAACTGCATCGAGTGCGCCTTGTCGCCCAGCAGGCCGGGGCCGAGCTCGGGGACGACCGCCGCGATGGACTCGCTGGCCACGTGGACGAGTTCCGCCTCGACGCCGAGGGCCTCCGCCAGGTAGCAGTAGATCTGGTCCCACGTCGGAGCCTCGTCCGAGGTGATGTGGAAGCTGTCGCCCACCGCCTCGGGCCGGCCGAGCAGCCCGGCGAACGCGACGGCGAAATCGGTGTTGTGGGTGATCGTCCAGCGGCTGGACCCATCCCCGTGCACCACCACGGGCGCGCCGCGGCGCATCCGCTCCAGGTCGGTCCAGTGGCCGCTGGTCGGGATCATGGTGCGGTCGTAGGTGTGCGACGGCCGGACGATCGTGATCGGGAAGCCGCGCTCGCGGTAGGCCTCCACGAGCAGTTCCTCGCACGCGATCTTGTCGCGCGAGTACTGCCAGAACGGGTTGCGCAGCGGAGTGGACTCGGTGACGGGCATCCGGGACGGCGGGGTCTGGTACGCCGAGGCCGAGCTGATGAACACGTACTGCCCGACCCTGCCCTCGAACAGGTCGAAGTCGGTGCGGATGTGGTCGGGCGTGAAGGCGAGGAACTCCGCAGCCACGTCGAAGCTGCGCTCGCCGAGGACGGCGTGCACGCTCACCGGGTCGCGGATGTCGGCGTGCAGCACCTCCACTCCGTCCGGCAGTGGGCGCAGAGCACTGGAACCGCGGTTCACGACGGTGACGTCGTGGCCGTTCTCCAGCGCCCGCGCGACGCACGCGGAGCTGATGACCCCCGTGCCGCCGATGAAGAGTGTCCGTGTTGCAGCCATACCTCATTCACTCCTAACGCGTCGTCGCCACAGGCGTCCCCCGAAGCCCTCAGACTAGTCCGGTGTCCGCGTCGGGATGAAGCGCGCCGGACGGTCGGATGCGAGACCGCAGGCGTACAGTGCGTTGCGCCCACCGCATCCCGCCCCGGAAGGAGCCCCGCTCGACGTGTCCCTGCGTACCTGGCCCGGACTTGCCATCTCCTGCCTGCTCGCCATCGTCGCCGCCGTGCTCATCACGGCGATCGTCGGGCTGATCCTGCGCTCGGTGGGGCGCAGACGCGAGTGGCCGGCGCTCCTGATCAAGCGGGCGCGCGTGCCGTTCCGGCTGTTCATCGCGGTGATCGCGCTGTGGATCGCGGTGACCATCAGCCTGCCGGCCGAGGCCACCGCCGACTGGGCGGACGGGATCCACCACGCGTTCCTGATCCTCGCGATCGCGACGGGGGTGTGGTTCGCGGCGGCGCTCGCCGTGTTCGTCGAGGACCTGGGCCTCGCCCGGTACCGGGTGGACGTGCCGGACAACCGCTACGCGCGCAAGGTCCGCACACAGGTGCTCATCATCCGCCGGCTGACCGTGGTCGCGGCCGTCGTGATCGGCCTCGGCGCCGTGCTGCTCACCTTCCCCGCGCTGCAGGCCGCCGGGGCGAGCATCCTGGCCTCCGCCGGTGTGATCGGCATCATCGCCGGTGTCGCGGCGCAGTCGAGCCTCGCGAACCTGTTCGCCGGCATCCAGCTCGCCTTCAGCGACGCGATCCGCATCGACGACGTGGTCGTGGTCGAGCAGCAGTGGGGGACCGTCGAGGAGATCACGCTGACCTACGTCGTCGTACACATCTGGGACGACCGGCGGCTCGTGCTCCCGTCGACGCAGTTCACCACCAAGCCGTTCGAGAACTGGACGCGACAGCACAGCGAACTGCTCGGCTCGGTGGAGTTCGACCTCGACTGGCGGGTCTCACCCGGCGGGATGCGGGCCGAGCTGAACCGGGTGCTCGCCGGCACCGATCTGTGGGACGGCCGCACCGGCGTCCTGCAGGTGACGGACGCGGTGGGCGGCTGGGTGCGCGTGCGCGTGCTCGTCACCGCGAGGGACGCGCCGACGCTGTTCGACCTGCGTTGCCTGGTGCGCGAGCGGCTCATCGACTGGATGCAGCGCTACTCGGACGCCTCCCTCCCGCGCACCCGCGTGGAGATGGTGGCGGCGCCCGAGCGCACGGTACCGACCGCGCGCGCCCAGGCGCACACGGCCGACGACGCGCGGCTCTTCGGCGGGTCGCCGGAGGCGGAGCAGCGCGCCGCCCAGTTCACTGACGCGATCCCGATCCAGGCGGATCCGGGCGAGTCGGCGGAGAAGGCGGCCGGGCCAAGCGCTTCGAGACGGAACGACCCGGACGCCCCGCTCAACTGACCGAGGCGACCGCCGCGAGCACGGCGTCCAGCACAACCTGCGTCGCGGAGAGCATCGAGACGTGGCCGGCCGGCGCCTCGGTGATCGTCGCGCCCGCCCGCTCGGCCATCCGGCGCTGGAGGGCGGGCGGGATCACCCTGTCTTCGGTGCCGACGACCGCCCAGCTGGGGATGCTCTTCCAGGCACCGGCGCCGGCGGGCGAGGTGTTCGCCTGCAGGGTGATCGGCCGCTGGGTGGCCAGGATGAGGCCGCGGTCCGGCTCCGGGAGGTCCTGGGCGAAGGCCGTGTGCACCGTCTCCGGCTTCAGGTATGCGTCGACATCGCCCTCCGGTGCACCGGGGTAGACGACGAAGTCGAGCACCGTCGTCGGGTCGGGCACGTCGAGCGCCGAGCCGGACCCGCCGAGCAGCTGGAACACGGTCTCGCCCTCGTCTGGCACGAACGCGTCGGCGTACACGAGCGCGCGCACGTCCCCGCCGAGGAGTCCGGCGCCGCTGATCACAGCGCCTCCGTAGGAGTGGCCGCAGAGGACGACCGGACCGCTGGTGTGCTGGGCGAGGAAGGCGCCGACGTAGGCGGCGTCGCCGGAGAGCCCGCGCAGCGGGTTCGGCGGGAGGAGGACGCTGTGGCCGCGCTCCAGCAGGGCGGTCGTGACCGGGTTCCAGCTGGATGCGTCGGCCCAGGCCCCGTGGACGAGGACGATGGTGGGCTCTGACATGGCGGCAGAGTAGGGGAGCCGCGCCGCGTGCGTCTACGGTGCTCCCGCACTGTTCACGCGCCGGAAACCCGCCCGCCCGCTATCAGGGAACTCACAGCGGCGGCGGGACCATCCCGGGGCCGCACGCTGTTCTTCTCACTGACGGCGTCGCAGCCAGCGCCGCCGCACCGAGGAGGAAACGTGACACAGGACTACCGCAAGGACCAGGACGCCATCGAGCGGCTCACCCCCGCGCAGTACGCGGTCACCCAGGAGGCGGCGACAGAGCCGGCCTTCCGCAACGAGTTCTGGAACAACCACGAGGAGGGCCTGTACGTCGACATCGTCTCGGGCGAGCCCCTCTTCGCGTCCGTGGACAAGTATGACAGCCGCTCCGGCTGGCCCAGCTTCACGGTGCCCGTCGACCCCGCCAACATCGTCGAGAAGGCCGACAACAGCTACGGGATGCGCAGGGTGGAGGTGCGCTCCGCCCACGGCGACAGCCACCTCGGCCACCTGTTCGACGACGGCCCCGCCGAGGCCGGCGGCCTGCGCTACTGCATCAACTCCGCCGCCCTCCGGTTCGTCCCGCTCGCCCAGCTGGACGCCGCGGGCTACGGCGACTACCGCCACCTGTTCGAGAAGTAGGAAAGAAGGAGAATCAGCGATGACGACAGAGAAGGCCATCCTCGCCGGAGGGTGTTTCTGGGGAATGCAGGACCTCATCCGCAAGCGTCCCGGCGTCGTGAGCACGCGCGTCGGCTACACCGGCGGCGACGTCCCGAACGCCACCTACCGCAACCACGGCGGCCACGCCGAGGCGATCGAGATCGAGTTCGACCCGGAGCGGGTCAGCTACCGCGACCTGCTCGAGTTCTTCTTCCAGATCCACGACCCGTCGACCAAGAACCGTCAGGGCAACGACGTCGGCACCAGCTACCGCTCGGCGATCTTCTACGAGGACGACGAGCAGCGCCGCGTCGCGGAGGACACCATCGCGGATGTCGACGCCTCCGGTCTCTGGCCGGGCAAGGTGGTCACCGAGGTGAGCCCCGCCGGCCCGTTCTGGGAGGCGGAGCCGGAGCACCAGGACTACCTGGAGCGCATCCCGTGGGGGTACACCTGCCACTTCGCGCGCCCCGACTGGAAGCTTCCGCGCCGTGAGGCCGCCGCGAGCTGACGCACGTCCGTGAGGAGGGCCGTCCCGGAGATCCGGGGCGGCCCTTTCGTATGCGCGCACCGCGGCGCGCTTTACGCGGCGCGCTCGAGGAGCACCGCGACCTCCATGTGCCCGGTCTGCGGGAACATGTCGAGCACTCGGCCGGTACGGATGCGGTAGGAGGGCATCCTGGCCAGGTCGTGGGCGAGGCTCTTCGGGTTGCAGCTGGAGTACACGACGCCCGGCACGCCGGAGTCCTCGAGCCAGCCGGCGAGGTCGGCGCCGATGCCGCGTCGCGGCGGGTTCACGATCACGAGCTCGGGACGCGCCTTCGCGGAGAGCGCGAACGCCGTCGCGTCCCCCGCCCGGAAGGCGACGTGGGGGAGCCCTGCCGCAGCGGCGGTCGCGCGGGCGCTGCGCACCGCCTCCCTGCTGGTCTCGACGCCGACCACCCGACGGCCAGGAGCGGCGACGGCCAGGGCGAAGCCGCCGACCCCGCAGTACAGGTCCCACACGCTGGCGGGCGACACGGCGTCCACCCACTCGGCGACCTGGCCGTACAGCGCCTCGGCCACCGCGGTGTTCGTCTGGAAGAACGACTGCGGGCGCAGCCGCAGCGGCATCCCGCCGACGGTCATCACGAGGGACGAGTCGGCGGTGAGCACGATCTCGCGCTCGCCCTCCACGACGGCCTTGTGCTCCGGCTGGATGTTCACCGTCACCACGCGCGCGTTCGGCAGGGCGCGCAGCAGCCCGGGAAGCCCGGCACGGATGCGCGGCACGACGTTCTCGTCACGCACCACGAACCGCACCATCAGCTCGTCGTCGGGGGAGAGGGTGACGAGCACGTACTTCAGGTCGCCGCGCCGCTCCGGCACGCTGTACGGCGCCAGGCGCGTCCGCGTCGCGAAATCGGCGAGCACCGGCAGTGCCGCGCGCACGCCGGGCGCGCAGATGCCGCACTCCCGCAGGTCGACGCCGCGGCCGTTCTCGTCGAGGATGCCGACGGTCGGTGCCTCCAGCGTGCCGCCGATGACCATCTTGGCCTTGTTGCGGTAGCCGGACTCCGCGCTCGCCACCGGCGGGAGCCACGCGGCGTCGCCGAACGGCGCGAGCAGCTCACGCGCGTGCGCGTCCTTGTCGGCGAGCTGCGCCGCGTACGGCACGCCCATGAGCGTGCACGACCGGCACACACCGGCGTCGAAGTACGAACAGTCCATTGCGCACACGAGTTTACGGGCCCGAGCCGAGCGTTCTCCTCGCCGATCCCACAAGAAACAACGCACAGGGATGTTGTTTTCTGTTGAACTGTGTTGTACCGTGTTGGAAACCAACGAAGGAGTCGGCGTGTATGCAACGGAGCGTCAAGGGCTGATCGAGCGGCTGCTGGTCGACGAGGGCCGGGTCGCCGTCGTCGATCTGTCCGAGCGATTCGGCGTGACCACCGAGACCGTACGCCGCGACCTCGACGCCCTCGAGCAGGCCGGAGCCCTCCGGCGTGTTCACGGCGGGGCCGTAGCTCTGGAGCGGGCGAGCACGGCGGAGTTCTCGGTCCTCGAGCGGAGCGGCCTGCGCGCCGACACCAAGCAGCGGATCGCCGCCCGCGCGCTCGACGTGCTCGGCGACGCGTTCACCGGCTCGCTCTACTTCGACGCGGGCACGACAACGGGTGCGGTCGCCGAACTGCTGCCGTCGCGACTCTCCGAGATCCGCGGCGACGCCGAGGTGGTCACCCACTCGCTCACGCTCGCTCCGGCGCTTGCCGGCGCGGACCGCGTCGCCCTCACGGTGGTGGGCGGCCGAATCCGCGGGGTCACCGCCGCCGCGGTCGGAGCTGCCACCGTGCGCTCCATCCAGTCGCTGCGGCCGGACGTCGTCTTCGTCGGCGCCAACGGCCTCTCCGCGGGTTTCGGGCTCAGCACCCCCGACCCGGAGGAGGCCGCGGTCAAGGAGGCGATCGTCCGCGCCGCGCGTCGCGTCGTCGTCGTCGCCGACGCCAGCAAGTTCGGCGAGGAGTCCCTGGTGAGCTTCGCCTCCCTGGACACGCTGGACTTGCTGGTCACCGACCGCGCACCGGAGGGCGAGCTCGCAGACGCGCTCGCCGACGCCGGCGTGGAGGTGTGGGCGGCATGATCGTCACCCTCACGGCGAACCCGTCACTCGACCGCTCCATCACACTCGGTGCGCCGCTGCTCCCCGGCGAGGTGCAGTACGCGCTCGCGGCGCGCGAGGACGCCGGAGGAAAGGGCATCAACGTCGCGCGCGTCGTCGCCGCGGCGGACGTGCCCGCCGTCGCCGTGCTGCCGCTGGCCGCCGACGACCCGTTCGCCGCGGTCCTGCGCTCGGCCGGTGTCGCCACCCGGCCCGTCCCGATCCACGGCCACGCGCGCGCGAACCTCACCATCACCGACCCGGCCGGGGTGACCACCAAGCTGAACCTGCCGGGCACGACCCTGCAGCCCGCCGACGCCGACGCCCTGGTGGAGGCGGTGGTCCAGGCCTGCGCGGGCGCCGCGTGGCTCGTCCTCGCCGGCTCGCTGCCGCCCGGCGCCGGCGACGATTTCTATGTCACCGTCATCCGCGCCGTCCGCGCGCGGTGGGGGAGCGCGGCCCCGAAGGTCGCCGTCGACACCTCGGGCGACGCGCTGCGCACGGCCGTGCTCGACGCGCATCCCGACCTCATCACGCCCAACGAGGACGAGCTCGCCGAGCTCGCCGGCGTCGCCTTCGCGGGCGACGACCTGCCGCAGGCCGTGCTCGCCGTCGCACGCACGCTGGTCCCCGTCCACGCCGGCGCCGCCCTGGTCACCCTCGGGGCGCTCGGCTCCGTGCTCGTGACCGCCGACGGCGGATACGTCGCGGAGGCTCCGCGCATCCGCGTGCGCAGCACCGTCGGTGCGGGCGACAGCGCCCTGGCCGGCTACCTGCTGGCGGATGTGGCCGGCGCTGCGCCGGAGGGCCGGCTCGTGCAGGCGGTCCGCTTCGGCTCGGCCGCCGCGTCCCTCCCCGGAACGCAGGCCCCGCGCGCCGCCGACCTGCCGGGCGACGACATCCGGGTCGCCGCCCTGCACCCCTGAACTCCCGAACCCTGGAACACCCTGGAGGCAACCGTGTCACCGAAGACCATCACCCCCGAACTCGTCGGACTCGATCTCGGCTACGACGACAAGAGCGCGGTCATCCGCGCGCTCGCCGCCCGCGTCGTCGAACAGGGGCGCGCGACCGACGCCGATGCCCTGTTCGAGGACGCCTGGGCGCGCGAGCAGAAGGACGAGACCGGCCTGCCCGGCGGCATCGCCATCCCGCACGCCAAGAGCTCCGCGGTCTCCGTCCCGTCGCTCGCGTTCGCGCGCCTGACACCGGGCGTCGACTTCGGAGCGACCGACGGCCCCGCTGATCTCGTCTTCCTCATCGCCGCGCCGGAGGGAGCAGCGGAGGCCCACCTCGCCGTGCTGTCGAAGCTCGCGCGCAGACTGATGCTCGACGAGTTCACCGCGGGGCTGCGCGCGGCCCGCACCCCGGAGCAGGTGGTGGCGCTCGTCGACGAGGCGATCGGCGAGGGGGAACCGGCGACAGCGGCCGCTCCGGCAGTGGCCGCTCCGGCAGCGGCCTCGCCCGCCCCCTCCGCCACGGCCACCGACGCCGGGCTCCTCATCGACGGCCGGCCGGCCCGCATCGTCGCGGTGACCTCGTGCGCCACCGGCATCGCCCACACCTTCATGGCCGCGGACGCCCTGACCGCCGCCGGCACGAAATCCGGCGTCGACCTCGTCGTCGAACCGCAGGGCTCCAGCGGCTACCAGGCGCTGCCGCAGAGCGTCATCGACGCGGCCGACGCCGTCATCTTCGCCAACGACGTGGATGTTCGCGAGGAGGCGCGCTTCGCCGGCAAGCCGGTGGTGCGCTCCGGCGTCAAGCGCGGCATCGAGCAGCCAACGCAGCTGATCGCCGAGGCCGTCGCCGTCGCGTCCGACCCGAACGGAGCGCGCGTCAGCGCCGCAGGGGCCACCGCTTCGGCGGCGACCGCGGAGAACCTCTCCTGGGGCAAGAACATCCAGCGCATCCTGCTCACCGGCGTCAGCTACATGATCCCGTTCGTCGCCGGCGGCGGTCTGCTCATCGCGATCAGCTTCCTGCCGTTCCTCGGCGGCTACGGCATCGCACTCGCGCACGGCACATCCGGCGTCAACAACGCGGTCTACACCCTGCAGCACTTCGCGATCTGGAACCTGCCGCCGGAGGGACTCGGCTACTACCTGGGCGCGATCGCGTTCGAGATCGGCAGCGTGAGCCTCGGCTTCCTCGTCCCGGCGCTCGCCGGGTACATCGCCTTCGCCATCGCCGACCGGCCCGGCATCGCACCGGGCTTCGTCGCCGGCGCGATCGCGGTGTTCATGAACGCCGGCTTCCTCGGCGGCCTCATCGGCGGCCTGCTCGCCGGGTTCGCGGCGTGGCTGATCGGCCGGCCCGCGGTCCCGCGCTGGCTGCGCGGCCTGATGCCCGTGGTGATCATCCCGCTCGGGGCGTCGATCATCGCCTCCGGCCTGATGCTGCTCATCCTCGGAGCGCCGATCGCCTGGCTGATGACCCAGCTGACGAACTTCCTCAACGGACTCACGGGGGCCGGCGCGATCGCGCTCGGCATCATCCTCGGCCTGATGATGTGCTTCGACCTGGGTGGACCGGTCAACAAGGTGGCGTACGCGTTCGCCGTCGCAGGTCTCGCGGCGCAGACGCCCGCCAGCTTCCAGATCATGGCCGCGGTGATGATCGCCGGGATGGTCCCGCCGCTCGGCATGGCTCTCGCCTCCACCGTGCTCTACCGGCGCGGCTTCACGCAGGTCGAGCGCGAGAACGGGGCGGCGGCCTGGCTGCTGGGCGCCTCGTTCATCTCGGAGGGCGCAATCCCGTTCGCCGCGGCCGACCCGCTGCGCGTCATCCCCGCCAACCTGGTCGGCGGCGCGGTCGCCGGCGGCCTCGCGATGGCGTTCGGCGTCGAGTCCCGCGCACCCCACGGCGGCGTCTTCGTGTTCTTCGCGATCGACCCGATCTGGGGCTTCCTGCTGGCGCTCGCGGCCGGAACCGTCGTCACGGCGCTGATCGTCGTCGCGCTCAAGCGGTTCGCCGCTCCGAGCAGGGACGCGGCGATCGCCGCGGAGGACGCCGTCGACGAGCGCGTCGAAGCGGCCGTCGTCTGAGCACCGCGCCCGGCCGGGGGCATCGAGAGAACGACAGAACGAGAGAGAACGAGAGAACCATGTCCCAGCGAGAAGCAACCGTCGCCAGCGCCTCCGGGCTGCACGCCCGCCCCGCGAAGCTGTTCGTGCAGGCCGTGCAGGAGAAGGCCATCCCGATCACCATCGCCGTCGGCGACGGCCCGCAGCTGAACGCGGCCAGCATCCTGTCGCTCATGGGCCTGGCGGCGGGCAAGGGGACCGTCGTCACGCTGCGATCGGACGCCCCCGGCGCCGACGCGGCGCTCGACGACCTGGTCGCGCTGCTCGAGACGGACCTCGACGCGGAGTGATCCGCCGCGGCGGCGGAGTGCGCGGCGGCCGAGTGGATACGGTGCCCCCAGTAGGATTTGAACCTACGGCCTTCTGCTCCGGAGGCAGACGCTCTATCCCCTGAGCTATGGGGGCCAGGAGTGCCCGTCCAGCGTAGCATCCCTCGGCCCGCGGTTCGTCCAAACGGACCGGCGCGGATCAGTCCGTCGGGATGTTCGCCAGCACGTCCTGCATGAGCGGCGCCGGGTCGCCGGGCTCGAAGAACGCTGTCGACTCCGCGACCACCCAGTAGCTGCCGCGGAAGATCTGCACCTGGCCGCTCGTCCCCGGCTTGAAGTAGCCCTCGATGGGAGGCGTTCCGTAGGTGGGGACCGGGTGGGCCACCGTGATGGCGTCGTTCTTGAGACCCTCCAGGCGGTCCTTCGGGGGCCGGGCGATCGCGATCTCGATGACGGCGCCGGTGGATGCGTTCCGCCAGGCGCAGGTCGCGCCCTGCCAGTCCGCGATCCGCTTCTCGAGCGTTCCGGCCTTCGGTGCGTAGTCCTGTACGGCGGCGAAGGACGGCTCGGCCGCCTGCAGCTGATCCGGCGTCACCACCTGGTCGCAGGTGAGGGTCACCGGGGTCGGCGGCAGCGTCGGGGTCGGGGTCGGCGTCGGGGTGGCGACGGCGGCCGGAGTGCCCGTGCCGGTGGCGCCTGGCGTCGCGGCCGGCTTTGCGCTCGGGGCGCAGCCGGCGAGGGCGACCACGGCGGCGAAAGCGAGGGCGGCGGCGGCCGTCCGGGCAGTGAGGTGGCGCATGCTGCGGGTGTCTTCCTGGTCGTCACGGTGCGAGTCGCCTGCACCCTATCAAGCGCGCACAAGGGTTGCCTCCGCGCCCGGTAGAATCGATCCCCATGACTCCCGCTGACCTCTCCGACGCCCTGCTGCCCATCGTGACGACGGTGGTCGACCGGCGACGAGAGGGCGCGACGGACGCCGCCGAGCTGACGATCACGGCCGCGGACATCCCGCTCGAGCGGCCGAAGAACCGCGAGCACGGCGACTGGGCGTCGAACGTCGCCATGCGCCTCGCGAAGCGCGTCGGCGCGAACCCCCGCGAGCTCGCCTCGGAGATCGCAGAGGCGGCCGCGTCCATCGACGGCGTCGCCTCCGCGGAGGTCGCAGGGCCTGGCTTCATCAACTTCCGGCTGGAGGCGGCGGCCGCCGGTCAGCTGGCGAAGACCATCCTCGACGCCGGTGAGGCGTACGGCACCGGGCACGTCTACGACGGCCTGCTCGTCAACCTCGAGTTCGTCTCCGCGAATCCGACCGGCCCCATCCACCTGGGCGGCGCCCGCTGGGCGGCGGTCGGCGACAGCCTCGCACGCATCCTGCAGGCCGAGGGCGCCGACGTGACCCGCGAGTACTACTTCAACGACCACGGGTCGCAGATCGACCGCTTCGCACGCAGCCTGCTCGCCGCCCACCTCGGCGAGCCCACTCCGGAGGACGGCTACGGCGGCGCATACATCGGCGAGATCGCCGCGCGGGTCGTCGACGGCTACGACGGCGACCTGTCCTCGCTGCCGCGCGAGGAGCAGCAGGAGGTGTTCCGCTCCCGCGGCACCGAGCTGATGTTCCAGGAGATCAAGGACCGCCTGCACGCCTTCGGCGTCGACTTCGACGTGTACTTCCACGAGGACTCGCTGCATGAGTCCGGCGCGGTCGAGCGCGCGATCGAGCGGTTGCGCGAGCAGGGCCACATCTTCGAGTCGGACGGCGCCATCTGGCTGCGCACCACCACGTTCGGCGACGACCGCGACCGCGTGGTCATCCGCTCCAACGGCGAGCCCGCCTACATCTCCGGCGACCTCGGCTACTACCTCGACAAGCGCGAGCGCGGCTTCGAGCAGAACATCATCATGCTGGGCGCGGACCACCACGGTTACATCGGCCGGATGATGGCGATGGTGGAGGCGTTCGGCGACGTCCCGAACGTGAACCTGCAGATCCTCATCGGCCAGATGGTCAACCTGATGCGCGACGGCGAGCCGGTCAAGATGTCCAAGCGCGCCGGCACCATCGTGACGCTGGACGACCTGGTCGACGCGGTCGGCGTGGATGCGGCCCGCTACGCGCTGGTGCGCTCGTCCACCGACTCGCAGCTGGACATCGACCTCGACCTGCTCACCAAGCGCAGCAACGACAACCCCGTCTACTACGTGCAGTACGCGCACGCCCGCACCCGCTCCGTCGCCGCGAACGCGGAGAAGGCCGGTGTCGACCGCAGCGTCTTCAAGCCGGAGCTGCTCACGAACGAGACCGAGAGCGCCCTGCTCGGCGGCCTGCAGGAGTTCCCCCGCGTGGTCGCCCAGGCCGCCGAGCTGCGCGAGCCGCACCGCGTCGCCCGCTACGTCGAGGAGCTCGCCGGCCTCTACCACGCCTGGTACGCGGTCCGCGACGGCTCGACGCGCGTCCTCCCGCACGGCGAGGAGCCGGTGACCGACGCCCACCGCACCCGGCTGTGGCTGAACGATGCGACCGGCCAGGTCATCCGCAACGGCCTCACGCTGGTGGGGGTGTCCGCCCCGGAGCGGATGTGACGCGATGAGCGATCAGCCGACCGAGGTCATCGGCGCCGACCGGAGTCCCGTGTCGCCCGCCCCCGCCCAGCGCCGTCGTCGACCGCGCTGGGTGCGCGTCCTGCTGTGGACGCTCATCCCGCTCGTCGTGATCGTCGCGCTGCTGGTGATCGCGGACGTCGTCGTGCGCTCGATCGCGGAGCAGCGCGTCGCCTCCGAGATCGAGAAGAACCTCCCCGACACCGTGAAGGCCGACGTCTCGGTGCACATCGGCGGCCTCTCGGTGATCCAGCAGTACCTGTCCGGCTCGTTCGAAAGCGTCGAGCTGGATGCGCCGCACGCGACCGTGAACGGCGCACCGCTCTCCGCGACCATCACGGCCACCGGCGTTCCGGCCGACTTCACGAAACCGGTCCAGTCGGCGACCGGCGTGCTCACCGTGTCGCAGGACTCGCTCAACAAGCTGATCACCATCCCCGGCTCCACCGGCGACATCACCCTGGGGGAGGGCACCATCGGCTACGCGGGGAAGATCGACCTGCTCGGCCTGCCCGTCGGCTACACCGTGAACGCCACCCCCAAGGCCGCGGGCAAAGAGGTGCTGCTGCAGCCGGGCAAGGCCAGCCTCACCACCGGCGGCGGCGACGTGAACCTCACCCGGCTGCTGCAGGCGCTCACCGACAACGGCCCGTTCCCGGTCTGCGCGGCGCAGTACCTCCCCGACGGCGTCGAGGTCAGCGACATCCAGGTCACGCCGAAGGCGGCGACGGTGACGCTCACCGCGTCCGACTTCGTGCTGGACGAGAAGTTCCTGCACAGCAAGGGCAGCTGCTCGTAACACGGCCGGGATGCGGCCCGGGACCTGGATAGACTTCTGTTACTTCTCCACCGGCTTCAGGGGCCAATCCGGGTCCGCTCGCCTGGGAGGCCGCCCCCACTCGTCGCCCCGTGAGGTTGTCCCCATGCCATCGAATCCGCTCGCGCCGTCCTGGCTGAGCGTCCCGGACGATGCCAACGCGCTCGTCCCCGGACTCTGGTCCCGCACCGTCGCCCGCTCCGACGGCGAGCTGGTCGTCGGAGGCGTCCCCGTCTCCGAGCTCGCCACCCGCTTCGGCACTCCGCTGTACGTGGTGGACGAGCAGGAGGCGCGCGAGCGCGCGGTCGAGGTCCGCTCCGCGCTGCAGGACGCGCTCGCCCGTGTCGGCTCGGCCGCCAAGGTCTACTACGCGGGCAAGGCGTTCCTCTCGATCGAGGTGGCCCGCTGGATGGCGGACGCCGGGCTCAACATCGACGTCTGCTCCGGCGGCGAGCTCGCCGTCGCCCTCGCCGCCGGCGTCGACCCGGAGTGCCTCGGCTTCCACGGCAACAATAAGTCGCAAGCCGAGATCGAGCGCGCCGTCTCCGTCGGGATCGGCGCGATCATCATCGACAGCGTCCAGGAGATCGACCGCGTCGCCGCCGCAGCCTCCCGCCGCGGCGTCGTCCAGCGCGTGCGGCTGCGGACCAACAGCGGTGTGCACGCGCACACCCACGCGTTCCTCGCCACCTCGCACGAGGACCAGAAGTTCGGCATCGCGCTGGCCGACGCGCCGGACGCCGTCGCACGCATCCGCGCGCACGAGAGCCTGGAGTTCCTCGGCCTGCACTGCCACATCGGCTCCCAGATCTTCGGTGCGGAGGGGTTCGCCGAGTCCGCCGCCCGGCTGCTCGCGGTGCACCGCGACCTGCTCGCCGGCGGCGACGTCCCCGAGCTGAACCTCGGCGGCGGCTTCGGCATCGCGTACACCGCGGCCGACGACCCGGCGCCGATCGGCGAGCTGGCCCAGCGGATCGCCGAGACCGTGGCGGCGGGATGCGAGGAGCTCGGCATCCCGCTCCCTGTCGTCGCGTTCGAGCCGGGCCGCTCCATCATCGGGACCGCCGGGCTCACCCTCTACACCGTCGGCACGACGAAGGACGTCCTCGTCTCGTACCAAGACGACGCCGAGACCGCCGTGCGCCGCTACGTCAGCGTCGACGGCGGGATGAGCGACAACGCCCGGCCGTCGCTGTACGAGGCGCAGTACTCGGCGCGCATCGCGAACCGGGCCTCGGACGCCGAGCCCGCCCTCGTCCGGGTCGCGGGCAAGCACTGCGAGAGCGGCGACATCGTCGTCGATGCCGACTACCTGCCGGGGGATGTGGCGCCGGGCGACCTGCTCGCCGTCGCGGCCACCGGCGCCTACTGCTGGTCGCTGGCCAGCAACTACAACTATCTCGGCCGCCCGGCCGTCGTCGCGGTGCGCGATGGCGAAGCCCGCGTGATCGTGCGGGGCGAGACCGAAGAGGACCTGCTGGCGCGCGACGCCGCATACGAAGGAGTGAAGGGATGATCGAGTACCGCAACCTCCGGGTGGCCCTGCTTGGCGCCGGCTCGGTCGGCTCGCAGGTCGCGCGCCTGCTGCTGGAGCAGGGGGACGAGTTCGCCTCGCGCATCGGCGCGAAGCTGGAGCTCGTCGGCATCGCCGTGCGCGACATCGACGCGCCCCGCGACGTCGACCTGCCGCGTGAGCTGCTCACCACCGACGCCAGCTCGCTCATCCTCGGCGCCGACATCGTCGTGGAGCTGATGGGCGGCGTGGAGCCTGCGCGCGGGTACGTGCTGGAGGCGCTGAACTCCGGCGCCGACGTGATCACCGCCAACAAGGCGCTGCTGGCGACGCACGGCCCCGAGCTGTTCGAGGCCGCGGAGCAGGTCGGCGCCCAGCTCTACTACGAGGCCGCGGTCGCCGGGGCCATCCCGATCATCCGCCCGCTGCGCGACAGCCTCGCCGGCGACAGGGTCAACCGCATCCTCGGCATCGTCAACGGCACCACCAACTTCATCCTCGACCGGATGGACGTCACCGGCGAGACCCTCGCCGACGCGCTCGCGACGGCGACCGAGCGCGGCTACGCCGAGGCGGACCCCACCGCCGACATCGGCGGCTACGACGCCGCGCAGAAGGCGGCCATCCTCGCGAGCCTCGCCTTCCACACCACCGTCCCGCTCGACCGCGTCTACCGGGAGGGCATCACGTCGGTGACCAAGGAGCAGGTGGATGCGGCCCGCGAGGGCGGCTCCGTCATCAAGCTGCTCGCCATCTGCGAGCGCCTGACCGACCCGGAGACGGGGGAGGAGGGCGTCTCCGCCCGCGTCTACCCGGCCCTGATCGGCCGCGAGCACCCGCTCGCCGCCGTGCGCGGCGCGCACAACGCGGTCTTCGTGCAGGCCGCCGCCGCCGGCGACCTGATGTTCTACGGCGCGGGGGCCGGCGGTGTCGAGACCGCCTCCGCCGTGCTCGGCGACGTGGTCTCGGCCGCTCGCCGGCACGTGGTCGGCGGACCGGGCGTGGCCGAGTCCACCCACGCCGACCTTCCGGTGCTCGACATCGGCCGCGTCGTCACCCGCTACCAGATCACGCTCGAGGTGGCGGACCAGCCGGGCGTGCTCGCCGCGGTCGCGCGCATCCTGAGCGACGGCGGCGTCAGCGTCGAGAACGTGCAGCAGTCGGTGCCGACCGGCACCGGCGTCGTCGTCATCTCCGGTAACGCTGCGATTCACGGCGCGGGCGCGCCCACCGCTACCCTGGTGATCGGCACCCATGAAGCCGAGGAGGCCGCGCTCGCGGCCACCGTGGAGGCGCTCGCGGCCAGCGATGTGGTGATCGCCATCTCTTCCGTTCTCCGAGTCGAAGGATCGTAATGCCCGAGAAGTCCTACAGTCGTCAGTGGCGGGGCGTCCTCCGCGAGTACGCGGACCGCCTGAACATCTCCGAGGCCACTCCGATCGTCACGCTCGGCGAGGGCGGGACGCCCCTGTTCCCGGCGGCCGCGCTGTCCGCGCGCACCGGCGCGAACGTCTTCGTGAAGTTCGAGGGGATGAACCCCACCGGCTCCTTCAAGGACCGCGGCATGACGATGGCCATCTCCAAGGCCGTCGAGCACGGCGCGAAGGCGGTCATCTGCGCCTCGACCGGCAACACCTCCGCGTCGGCGGCCGCGTACGCCACGCACGCGGGCATCCAGGCGGTCGTCCTCGTCCCCGAGGGCAAGATCGCGATGGGCAAGCTCAGCCAGGCGATCGCGCACAACGCGCAGCTCCTCCAGGTGCAGGGCAACTTCGACGACTGTCTCGACATCGCGCGCGACCTCGCGACGAACTACCCCGTCCACCTCGTGAACTCGGTCAACCCTGACCGCATCGAGGGCCAGAAGACGGCCGCGTTCGAGGTCGTCGAGGTGCTCGGCGACGCGCCCGACTTCCACATCGTCCCCGTCGGCAACGCCGGCAACTACACCGCATACCACCGCGGCTACACCGAGGAGCTGCAGCGCGGCGAGGCCACGAAGCTGCCCAGGATGTTCGGCTTCCAGGCCGCGGGTAGCGCGCCGATCGTGCTCGGCCACGCCGTCAAGGACCCCGACACCATCGCCACCGCCATCCGCATCGGCAACCCGGCGTCGTGGGAGCTCGCCCTGAACGCCCGCGACGACAGCGACGGATACTTCGGCGCGATCGACGACGCCAAGATCCTGGAGGCGCACCGCATCCTCTCCGCCGAGGTCGGCATCTTCGTGGAGCCGGCGTCCGCGATCAGCGTCGCCGGCCTCCTGGAGCGGTCAGAGGCGGGCGTCATCCCCGCGGGAGCGACCGTCGTGCTCACCGTCACCGGTCACGGCCTGAAGGATCCGCAGTGGGCGCTCCGCACCGCGGACGGCTCCGACGTGCAGCCGACCGTCGTCCCCGTCGACACCGCCGCGATCGCCGACGTGCTCGGCCTCGCCGCCGACGCCAAGGCCGGCGCGTGACGACCGCCGCCGTCGACCTGAGCGGCCGTGCGGTCGCGGTGAAGGTCCCGGCGACGAGCGCGAACCTCGGCCCCGGCTTCGACACGCTCGGGCTCGCGCTCGCGCAGTACGACGAGCTCCGCGTCTCCGTCCGCGATGCGCCCGGCGCGACCGTGCAGGTGATCGGCGTCGGCGAGGGCGAGGTGCCCACCGACGAGAGCAACCTCGTCGTCCGCGCCATCGCGCACACCTTCGAATCGGTCGGCGTCCCGCTTCCCGGGCTCGACCTGATCGCCCGCAACAGCATCCCGCACGGCCGGGGGATGGGCTCCTCCGGCGCCGCGATCGTCTCCGGCATCATGGCCGCGAAGGGCCTGCTGGAGGGGGTCGTCGAGTTCTCCGCACAGGACCTGCTCGCGCTGGCGAACGACATGGAGGGCCACCCGGACAACGTGGCTCCCGCGCTCTTCGGCGGCCTCACGATCGCCTGGGTGACCCCGGAGGGCCCGCGCTTCAAGAAGCTGATCGTGCATCGCGGCGTCTCGCCGCTGGTGCTGGTGCCGGAGCACGTGATGTCCACCGCTCTCGCGCGCAGCCTGCAGCCGCAGTCCGTGCCGCACGAGGACGCGGTGTTCAATGTGTCCCGTTCCGCCCTGCTCGTCGCCGCTCTCATCCAGAGCCCCGAGCTGCTGCACGCCGCGACGGAGGACAAGCTCCACCAGAGCTATCGCGCCTCGGCCATGCCGGAGACCGACCGGCTGATCACGCTGCTGCGCGCGAGCGGATTCGCCGCCGTCGTCTCCGGAGCGGGTCCGTCCATCCTGGTGCTCTGCAGCGACCCGAGCCAGCGGCTGGCCGCGGCGGAGCTGGTGGCCCGCGAGGCGCAGACGGCCTGGCAGCCGCTGATGCTCGCGGTCGACTTCAAGGGTGCGACGGTCTCGCAGCTGCCCGCACAGGACGCGGACACACCGGCCGCGTAGCGGCGTTCGCGGCCGTCGCGAGGTGGTAAACTGTGCGTGCACCCGTGAAGAACCCGCGTCACGAGCGAATCCAGCTTCCGGGTGATCTCTTAGCAATCATGCCGTCACTCCTGCCTGTGATCTTTCGACGGCCGGTGTCTCCGGCTGCCCGGGTCGCAACGTAGCGCGGATCAGAACGCAGCGCGTCAAGGCAGGCTTCACGTGACGAGTGCTCCACAGCGGCGCGCAGAGCGCGCGTCGGGGGAAAGGAATCCTCTTCAGTGACTGATGTCGAACTCCACGCCGGGGGCGTGGACACCAGCGACCTGACCTCGCTCAAGGTGGCGGAGCTGCAGGCTCTCGCCGCACAGCTTGGTCTCCAGGGCGCGAGCAAGCTCCGCAAGGGCGAGCTGGTCGCGGCGATCGCCGCGGCCCGTGCCGCAGCGGACCCGCAGGCCGAGGCTCCGGCCGAGCGGCCGGCGGACCACGCGACCGCAGCGTCGCAGGTTCTCATCGAGCCGCTCATCGCCGAGCCGGCCGCTCCCGCCGAGCAGGCCGCTCCCGCCGAGCAGGCCGAGGCCGAGGAGGCCGCGCCGGCCGAGCCCAGCGCTCCGGCCGAGGCCGCGGCTCCGGCCGACGCCGAGCAGCCCGAGGCCATCGCGCCCGCCGCCGAGCAGGCGCCCGCGACCGAGTCGCGCCGCCGCGGCCCGCGTCGCGCCAGCAGCCCGGACGGCACCAGCATCGGTGCCGGCACCCACGTCAACACCGGCGAGACCGGTGTCGAGTCGCTCATCCCCGATGTGGATGCCCTGCTCGACTCGGCCCTCGCCTCCCGCGAGCAGGCGCAGCGCGAGGGCCAGGGCGGCCGTCGCCGTCGCGGTCGCGGCAGCCAGAGCGGCCAGCAGGACCAGGCCGAGGCCGCAGAGCAGACCGCCGCTGACGCCCAGCAGGGCGAGCAGGGCGCGGACCAGCAGCGGGCCGAGCAGCAGAACGGCGACCAGCAGGGCGGCGAGCAGCAGCAGGGCGGCCGCAGCCGTCGCAACCGCAACCGCAACAAGAACAACGGCCAGAACGGCGACCAGAACCAGAACGGTCAGCAGGGCGGCCAGAGCCAGCCGAAGGACCTTCAGCAGGGCGGCGAGGGCGAGAAGCAGGGCCAGCAGAACCGTGGCCCCCAGCAGAACCGCGAGAACCGCGAGGCCGAGGGCGAGCGCTCCGGCCGCTACCGCGACCGCAACCGCAAGCGCCGCGGTGGCCCCGGCGACGAGTTCGAGCCGGAGCTGAGCGACGACGACGTGCTGCTGCCCGTCGCCGGCATCCTCGACGTGCTGGACAACTACGCGTTCGTGCGCACCACCGGCTACCTCCCGGGCGCGAGCGATGTCTACGTGTCCCTCGGCCAGGTCAAGAAGTACAACCTGCGCAAGGGCGACGCCGTTGTCGGCGCCATCCGCCAGCCGCGTGAGGGCGAGAACAACAGCCGCCAGAAGTACAACGCGCTGGTGAAGGTCGACTCCATCAACGGCCAGACGGTCGAGGAGGCGGCGACCCGCGTCGAGTTCGGCAAGCTGACCCCGCTCTACCCGCAGGACCGCCTGCGCCTGGAGACCGAGCCCACCAAGGTCACCCAGCGCATCATCGACCTGGTCGCGCCGATCGGAAAGGGCCAGCGCGGTCTCATCGTCGCGCCCCCGAAGGCCGGCAAGACGATCGTGATGCAGCAGATCGCGAACGCGATCACCACGAACAACCCCGAGGTGCACCTGATGGTCGTCCTGGTGGACGAGCGTCCGGAAGAGGTCACCGACATGCAGCGCACGGTGAAGGGCGAGGTCATCGCCTCGACCTTCGACCGCCCTGCGGAGGACCACACCACCGTCGCGGAGCTGGCGATCGAGCGCGCCAAGCGCCTGGTCGAGCTCGGTCACGACGTCGTCGTGCTGCTCGACTCGATCACCCGCCTCGGCCGCGCGTACAACCTCACGGCTCCGGCCTCGGGCCGCATCCTCTCCGGCGGTGTCGACGCGTCCGCGCTGTACCCGCCGAAGCGCTTCTTCGGCGCCGCGCGCAACATCGAGCACGGTGGTTCGCTCACCATCCTCGCGTCGGCCCTCGTCGAGACCGGCTCGAAGATGGACGAGGTGATCTTCGAGGAGTTCAAGGGCACCGGCAACATGGAGCTGCGCCTGTCGCGTCAGCTCGCCGACAAGCGGATCTTCCCGGCCGTCGACGTCAACGCCTCCGGCACCCGTCGCGAGGAGATGCTGATGGGTCAGGACGAGGTCAAGATCACCTGGAAGCTGCGTCGCGCCCTCGCCGGCCTCGACCAGCAGCAGGCCCTGGAGATCGTGCTCGGCCGTCTGAAGGAGACCTCGAGCAACGTCGAGTTCCTCATGCAGGTGCAGAAGTCGATGCCGCAGCCGGCCAACGGCCACGGCACCGCGCACTCGCACGGCCACGAGAACGACCACCGCTAGCTGACGAAGTGCCCGTCCGGCGCGCCACCGTGCGCACCGGGCGGGCACTTTCACGTTTCCGCACGACGCACCCCAAGAAAGAAGACACGCATGTTCGAGTCGGTCAGCGGCCTCATCGCCGAGCACGACGACCTCCAGCAGCAGCTCTCCGACCCCGAGCTGCACAGCGATCCGGTCCGCTCGAAGAAGGTGAACCGCCGCTACGCCGAGCTCTCCCGCATCGTCGCCGCGTACAACGAGTGGAAGCAGCTGTCCGACGACCTGGAGGCGGCGCGCGAGCTGGCGGCGGAGGATGCGGCGTTCGCCGAGGAGATCCCCGGGCTCGAGCAGTCGCTGGAGGAGACGGGGGAGCGCCTGCGTCGTCTGCTCATCCCGCGCGACCCCAACGACAGCCGCGACGTCATCATGGAGATCAAGATGGGCGAGGGCGGCGCCGAGTCTGCGCTGTTCGCGGGCGACCTGCTGCGGATGTACCTGCACTACGCCGACTCGAAGCGCTGGAAGGCCGAGATCATCGAGCAGACCTCGAGCGACCTCGGCGGCATCAAGGACGTCCAGGTCGCCTTCAAAGGCTCCTCCAGCGACCCCGCGGAGGGCGTCTGGGCGCACCTCAAGTACGAAGGCGGCGTGCACCGCGTGCAGCGCGTGCCCGCGACCGAGTCGCAGGGACGCATCCACACCTCCGCCGCCGGCGTCCTGGTCTTCCCGGAGGTTGACGAGCCGGAGGAGGTCGACATCAACCAGAACGACCTCAAGATCGACGTGTTCCGCTCGTCCGGCCCCGGCGGCCAGTCGGTCAACACGACCGACTCCGCGGTGCGCATCACGCACGTGCCGACCGGGATCGTCGTCTCGATGCAGAACGAGAAGAGCCAGCTGCAGAACCGCGAGGCGGCGATGCGCGTGCTGCGCGCCCGGCTGCTGGCGAAGCAGCAGGAGGAGGCGGACGCCGAGGCCGCGGAGTTCCGCAAGGGCCAGATCCGCACGATGGACCGCTCGGAGCGCATCCGCACGTACAACTTCCCGGAGAACCGGATCGCGGACCACCGCACCGGCTACAAGGCCTACAACCTCGACGCGGTGATGAACGGCGCGCTCGACCCCGTCATCGGGTCCAACATCCTCGCCGATGAAGAGGCCCGCCTGGCCGACCTGGCCAACGACTGAACCCCGCGAGTCCGAACCAAATCCAGCGAAAACCGCCGAGTACGCAGAGAATCTGCGTACTCGGCGGTTCGGGTTCGCGGGTCAGATGTAGAGGGCGGGGTCGAGGTAGTCGTCGCCGGCGATCTGCTCGTGGCCGGAGCGGGGGCGGGCCCGGGCGGGTACGCCGGTGAGGACCGAGTCCGGCGGGGCGTCGTGCACGACGACGGCGTTCGCGCCGATGACCGTGCGCGTGCCGATGGTGATGGCGCCGAGCACCTTCGCGCCCGCGCCCACTGTCACCCCGTCGTGGATGGTGGGATGTCGCTTTCCGTGCCCGCTGCCGCGGCCGCCCAGCGTCACGCCGTGGTAGAGCATCACGTCGTCGCCGATCCAGGTGGTCTCCCCGATGACGACGCCCATCCCGTGGTCGATGAAGAACCGGCGCCCGATCCGCGCACCGGGGTGGATCTCGATCCCGGTCAGGAAGCGGGCGAACTGCGACAGGAAGCGCGCCGGCATCCGGAACCCGGAGCGCCACAGCCGGTGCGCGACCCGATACGCCCACACGGCGTGCAGACCCGAGTACACGGCGGCGACCTCGAAGGAGCCGCGCGCTGCGGGGTCGTGCGTGCGCGCGTTGCGGATGTCCTCCCGCGCCCGGAAGATCGGCACCGAGGTCAGTCCAGGAGGTCGGCCCAGAGCGCCGTCGAGATGTAGCGCTCGCCGGTGTCGCACACGACCGCCACGATCGTCTTGCCGGCGTTCTCGGGCCGCGAGGCGACCTGGAGCGCCGCCCAGACGATGGCGCCGGAGGAGATCCCGGCCAGGATGCCTTCCTCGCTCGCCAGCCGCTTCGCGGTCTCGATCGAGTCCTCGAACGACACGTCGACGACCTCGTCGTAGACGGTGGTGTCGAGGATCTCGGGGACGAAGTTGGCGCCGATGCCCTGGATCTTGTGCGGGCCGGGCTTGCCACCGCTCAGGATCGGCGAATCCAGCGGCTCCACCGCGATCACCTTCACCTCGGGCTTGCGCTCCTTGAGCACCTGCCCGACGCCGGTGATGGTGCCGCCGGTGCCGACCCCGGAGACGAAGATGTCGACGCCGCCGTCCGTGTCCGCCCAGATCTCCTCGGCGGTGGTGGCGCGGTGCACGGCGGGGTTGGCCTCGTTCGCGAACTGCTGAGCCCAGATGGCGTTCTCCGTGGACGCGACGATCTCCTTGGCCTTCTCGACCGCGCCGCGCATCCCCTCCGGCCCCGGGGTGAGCACGATCTCGGCGCCGAAGGCGCGCAGCAGCACGCGGCGCTCCTTGCTCATCGTCTCCGGCATCGTGAGGATGACCTTGTAACCGCGGGCCGCGCCGACCATCGCGAGCGCGATGCCCGTGTTGCCGCTCGTGCCCTCGACGATGGTGCCGCCCGAGCGCAGCGCCCCCGCCTTCTCGGCGGCGTCGATGATGGAGACGCCGATCCGGTCCTTGACGCTCCCGGCGGGGTTGTAGAACTCCAGCTTCGCCAGCACCGTCGCGCCGGTGTCCGCGGCGAGTCGGTTGAGCTTGACGAGGGGAGTGCGGCCGACGGCCTCGGTGATGTTCTCGTAAACCTGTGCTGGCATGGGTCCAACTCTAACCGCGCGCAGAAGGTGCGTGGCGTGTGTGACGGTAAGCTCGTCGGGCCATGACCGAACCCGCCCCCGTCTCCGTCCGCACGCTCCGCGACGAGACCGTCGCCCTGCTCGCCACGGCGCGCGTCCCCGACCCCGAGGTGGATGCGGAGCTGCTGATCGGGCACGTGCTCGGCGTCCCGCGCGGCCGGGTGCAGGCGCTCGTCGTGATGGATGCGACGGCAGGGGACGAGGACGTCGCACGCGTCCGGGAGCTCGCCGCCCGGCGGGCCGCCCGCGAGCCGCTGCAGCACATCACCGGCGTCGCCCCGTTCCGATCGCTGGAGCTCGCCGTCGGCCCCGGCGTCTTCGTGCCACGCCCGGAGACCGAGCAGGTCGTCCAGTTCGCCATCGACGCGCTCCGCGCCGTGCCCTCCGAGCAGCCCGTCGCGGTGGACCTCGGCACCGGCAGCGGCGCGATCGCGCTGGCGATGGCGACCGAGGTGCCGCACGCCCGCGTCTACGCCGTCGAGAATTCCCGCGAGGCGTTCGTGTGGACCCGGCGCAACATCGAGGAGCTGGGCGGGGACAACATCAGCGGGGCGTTCGCCGACCTCGCCGATGCCTTCCCGGAGCTCGACGGAACCGTCGACGTCGTCATCTCGAACCCGCCGTACGTGCCCGCAGCCGCGGTGCCCCGCGACCCGGAGGTGCGGCTGTTCGACCCCGCGGCGGCCCTCTACGGCGGCGAGGATGGTCTGGATGTGGTGCGCGTGATCTCGCGCGTCGCCCAGCGGCTGCTCCGCCCGGGCGGCACTCTGGTGCTCGAGCACGGCGAACTGCAGGGCGCCGACATCCGCGCGATCCTCACCGCGGACGGCTGGCGCGCCGCCGCGACCCACCGCGACCTGACCACGCGGGATCGCGCGACCACCGCACTCCGCTGAAGCGGTGCGATCCGGCCCGGCCCGACGCTCGGCGGCAGGCGACCGTCTCAGCGCCCGCGGGCGACGCGCTCGCGGGCGCGGGCGATCGCCTCGCGCTCGCGCTTGCGCGCCTCGCGCAGCGCCTTCTCCGCCTCGCGGCGCTGCTTGGCTGCCTCGCGCACCGACTTGTCGTTCGGGATCGGCTCCGGGCGCTCCTCGAACGCCGTGACCGGCTCGCCGGCGGCGCGGGCCGACACGTAGCGCTCGATGCCGTCGAGGATGCGCTCGAGGCCGAACGCGAAGTCGTCCTGGTCGTCCCCGCCGTCGGCGTCGGCGTAGGTGCCGGAACGCACCAGCGGCGCGAGGTCGGGGAAGCGCTCCGGGGTCACCAGCTCGGCGAGGGCGGCGGTGAACGCCTCGCCGTTCTGCGGCGGCGCCTGGTCGCCGCGTGAGCGGCCGACGTCCCGCTCCACAACGCCGACCGCCCGCGCGTACGAGGACAGCAGTAGCGCCGTCGACATCTTCTCGGCGTCCGTGAGCGGGAGATCACGCATCGCGCGCAGCCCCCAGTCGAGAACGGCCAGATTGTTCGGCATCAGCGGGATGCCGGAGATCGGGATGTCGGGGTACCAGGGGTGCTCCTGGATCACCTCGATGCTGGCCATCGCCCAACGCCGCAGCGCGGCCCGCCAGTCCTCTCCCTCCTCGCCCTCCGCCGGGATGGGGATTTCGCAGACGGCGTCTTGCATGAGGGCGAGCACGTCGTCCTTGCTCGTCACGTAGCGGTACAGCGACATGGTCGTGAAGCCGAGGTCGCTCGCGATGCGGCTCATCGACACGGCGGCGAGTCCGTCGCTGTCCGCGATGCCGATCGCCGTGTCCACGATGCGCTCGATGCTGAGCTCGCGCTTGGGTCCGCGCTGCGGCCGCTCGGCCACGCCCCAGCTCAGGGCGACGGCGCGGGGGAGCGCCTCCTCGACTTCGTCCGCCATCGCGTCGCCTTTCCGATCCGGTTGTTGACACCCATCCTAGAACTGTGTATCACTTAAACGAAGCGTATACGTCATAAACAGTTTGCTGGATACACAGGAAGGATCCACCATGACGACAGCGGCTATCGAGGTCGCCGGACTGCGGAAGTCGTTCGGCTCCCAGACGGTCCTCGACGGTGTCGACCTGCGCGTCGAGCGGGGCAGCGTATTCGCGCTGCTCGGCCCGAACGGCGCCGGCAAGACCACCTTCATCACCATCCTCGCCACCCTCGTCGCGCCCGACGGCGGCACGGTCAGCGTCTGCGGCCACGACGTCGAGCGGGACAGGGAGGGCGTCAAGCGCTCCATCAGCCTCACCGGCCAGTCCGCCGCCGTCGACGAGGTGCTCACCGCGGAGGAGAACCTGCGCATGATGGCACGGCTCGCCGGCTACACCGCGCAGCAGTCGGCGGCGCGGGCGCGCGAGCTCCTCGACCGGTTCGACCTCGGGGATGCGGCGCGCAAGCGCGTCAAGACCTTCTCCGGTGGGATGCGCCGCCGGCTCGACCTGGCGCTCAGCCTGGTCTCCACCCCTCCGGTGATCTTCCTCGACGAGCCGACCACCGGTCTCGACACCCGCAGCAGGCAGACGCTGTGGGCGATCATCCGCGACCTGGCGGCGCGAGGCACCACCATCCTGCTCACCACGCAGTACCTGGAGGAGGCCGACCAGCTCGCCGACCGCATCGCCGTTCTCGACCACGGCACGATCGTGGCCGAGGGCACGGCCGCCGAGCTGAAGGCACGGGTCGGCGGAGAGGTCGTCGAGCTGCGCGACGCGGCCGACGAGCTGGTGCGCGAAGTCCCGACGGACGGCTCCGTCGACGGGCTGCGCGACGCCATCGACGCGCTGGATGAGCTGGCCGTTCCCGGCGCATCCATCGCGATCCGCAAACCGTCCATGGACGACGTGTTCCTGGCCCTCACCGGCTCGGAGGCCACCCCGTCCGCCCGCACCCGCGAGGAGGCCGTCCGATGACCGCGCTCACCATCCCGTCCACCGTCCCCGCGACAGCCCCGGCCCCGGCCGGACGGCTGACCTCGACGGCGGTGTTCATCCGCCGCAGCCTCACCCACTCGCTGCGCAACGTCGAGGCGCTCACCATGGCGATCGTGCTGCCGGTGATGCTGATGCTGCTGTTCACGTTCGTGTTCGGCGGCGCGCTGGATGCGGAGGGCGGCTACGTCGACTATGTCGTGCCCGGCATCATCCTGCTCTGCGCCGGATTCGGAGCCTCCAGCACGGCCGTCGACGTCGCGGAGGACATGACCAACGGCATCGTCGACCGGTTCCGCACCATGCCGCTGCAGGCCAACGGAGTGATCACCGGCCACGTCGTCGCGAGCCTGGTGCGCAACCTGCTCGCGACCGGCGTGGTCATCGGGGTCGCGCTGGCCGTCGGCTTCCGGCCGACCGGGAACGTTCTCGAGTGGCTCGGCGCCCTCGGGATCGTCGCCCTCTTCATCCTCGCGATCACCTGGCTGTTCGCGGCGATCGGGCTCGTCGCCGCCACGCCCGCCGCGGCGAGCGGTTACGGGTTCGCCCTGCTCTTCCTGCCGTACCTCTCCAGCGCGTTCGTCCCGACGGACACGATGCCCGGCTGGCTGCAGTGGGTGGCGGAGAACCAGCCGATCACACCGATCATCGAGACCATCCGGGCGTTCCTGTTCGGCCGCGACCCCGGAAGCGACCTCTGGTGGGCCCTCGGCTGGTGCGCCCTGATCATCGTCGGCGCGTACGCCTGGGCGGCCTTCTCGTTCCGCCGCAAGGCGGGCCGCCGCTGACGGGCGGTCTCAGGCGCGCACCGCGACGGCCTGCTCGACGGCGTCGAGCAGGCGGTCCGGCGTCTCGAACAGGTGCGCGCGGATGCCGATCGATGCCGCCGCCGCCACGTTCTCGGGCAGGTCGTCGGCGAAGAACGTGTCCTCCGCGGCGAACCCGTAGCGGTCGAGGACACGCTCGAACACGACGGGGTCGGGCTTGCGCGCCCCGTAGTCCGACGAAGCGCACAGGTGCTCGACGGGCAGGATCTCCGCGAGTTCCGGCGCCAGCCGGGGGAGGTTCCGGGCCACGAGCGGGCCGTTGTTCGTCAGGAGCGTGGCCGTCCCCGCCTCCGCGGCGCGGCGGACCGCAGCGAGGGAGACCGGCCACGGCGTCATCGCCTCGCCGCGGATCCGCAGGAAGTCCTCCTCCGCGACCCGGACGCCGAGCGCGGTCGAGAGGGCGTCGAGGTACTCCTCGCCGGTCCGGAAGGCGCCCGCCTCCGCCGAGCCCTCGCCGTCGAGGTTGAACCAGCGTTCGCGCAGCTGCTCCGCGCTCAGCCCGGTGAGCCGAGCCATCGCCGCCGTCCGGCGCCGCCAGTCGTAGTCGTAGAGCACGTTGTCCATGTCGAACACGAACAGCGGCGCGCTCACCTCTCGCGCTCCGCGAACGCGTGGATGGCGTCCAGCATCGCGTCCGTGTCGAAACCGCCGTCCTCGCGCCGGGTGAAGTGGTGGGCGTGCATCCCGGCCGCGCGGGCGCCCTCCACGTTGGGCAGCGAGTCGTCGAACAGGATGGCGTCCTCCGGTCGCGCGCCGAACCGGCCGAGCGCGCGGGTGTAGATGCGGCGCTCGGGCTTCCGCGCGCCGAGCACGGCGGACACCAGGTCGTTGTCGCGCAGCGTGTCGACGATCTCGGGGGTGAGCACCGGGAGCGAGTCCTTGAACGGGATGGGGTTGTTCGAGAGCAGCGAGACGGTGCCCAGCGTCGCCGCCTCCTTCAGGGCCGCGATCGAGCCGGGGATGGGCGTCATGGCCGCCTTGCGCGCCTCCTGCCACTGCGCGAGCGTCAGCCGCGCGCCGGTCACCTCGGCGAACGCGGCCAGGTACTCCTCGCTCGTCGAGTATTCGCCGATCTCGGCCGCCCGCTCGTGTCCGCCCGCCCACCAGGTCGAGGCGAGCCGGTACTGGCTCACACCGCCCAGCTCGGCGAGCTTCGGGAGACGCTTGTGGAAGTCGTAGTCGTAGAGGGTCTTGTCGCAGTCGAAGAAGTAGACGTCCATCGCCTCCAGTATCGACCAGGCGACGCCGGGACACGCGGTCAGGGAACCGTGCGCTCCCTCAACTATCATTGGTGCGTCATGGCAACCATCTACGACTGCTCCGTCGAATCCGACCTCCTCACCGGTATGCGTCTCGCCCGCGCGGCGATCGGCCGCGGTGAGCTGGTGGTCATCCCCACGGACACGGTCTATGGAGTGGCCGCCGACGCGTTCAGCCCCGCCGCCGTGCAGCGGCTGCTGGACGCCAAGGGCCGCGGACGCCAGTCGCCGCCTCCCGTGCTGGTCCCCGGCATCCCCACGCTCGCCGCGCTGGCGGAGCACGTGCCCGCCGAGGTGGATGCGCTGGTGCAGGCGTTCTGGCCGGGCGGTCTCACCATCGTGCTGCCGGCGGCGCCCTCCCTGGTCTGGGACCTCGGCGAGACCCGCGGCACGGTCGCGCTGCGCATGCCGCAGGACCGGATCGCCCTCGAACTGCTCTCCGAGACCGGCCCGCTGGCCGTCTCTTCCGCCAATCTCACCGGACATCCGGCCGCCCGCACCGCAGCGGAGGCGGAGGGGATGCTCGGCGACTCGATCTCGGTCTACCTCGACGGGGGAGAGGCGGGCACCGGCTACGAGCGCGTTGAGGGCAAGGACTCCTCCTCGACCATCGTGGACGCGACCGCTCTCGCCTCCGGCTCCGGAAAGCTCCGCATCCTGCGCCACGGCGTCATCTCCGCCGAGCAGCTGCGCGAGGTCGTCGGCGACGCGCTCGCGGACCCGGAGCCGGCCGAGACCCCCTCGGACGCCTGAGCCGTGACCCTCCTCCTCGCCCTCGCGCTCATCTCGGCCGTGATCACGTTCGGGATGTCCTTCGTGGTCTACAAGCTGGCGATGCGCTACAAGCTGTACCCGAAGATCCGCGCCCGCGACGTGCACACCCGGCCGACGCCGCGGCTCGGGGGAGTGGCGATGTTCCTCGGGATCCTGGTCGCCTTCGCCGTCTCCTGGCTTCTCTCCAGCCAGTTCGGCGTGCTGACCTTGATCTTCTCCGACACCGGGCCGATCCTGGCCGTCCTCGGAGCCTCGCTGCTCATCGTCGTGATCGGTGTCGCGGACGACATCTGGGACCTGGATTGGATGACCAAGCTCGCCGGGCAGTTCGTCGCGGCCGGTCTCGTCGCCTGGTTCGGCGTCCAGATCTACTCGTTGCCGATCGGCGGCCTGACGGTCGGCTCCCCGGTGATGAGCATCGTCATCACGCTGTTCGCGATCGTCCTCGTGATGAACGCGATCAACTTCATCGACGGTCTGGACGGCCTTGTCGCCGGCGTCGCATTGATCGCCAACGGCACCTTCCTCATCTACACGTACCTGCTGCAGCGCGAGATCAGCCCGCAGAACTACTTCAGCCTCGCCGGCGTCATCGCGGCGATCCTGGTCGGCGCCTGCGCCGGCTTCCTGCCGCTGAACTGGCACCCGGCGAAGATGTTCATGGGGGATGCTGGTGCCCTCCTCATCGGGCTGCTCATGGCGACCTCGGCCATCTCGGTCACCGGCACGATCAACCCGGAGGAACTGCAGACCCTCGGAAAGTCGTCCCTGGTGCCCGCGTTCATCCCGATCATCCTGCCGTTCGCGGTGCTGGTGGTGCCGCTGCTCGACTTCGGCCTCGCGGTGATCCGGCGGCTCCGGGCGGGAAAGTCGCCGTTCAGCGCGGACCGCAAGCACCTGCACCACCGGCTGCTCGACATGGGACATTCGCACCTGCACGCCGTGCTCCTCTTCTACGCGTGGACGGCCGTGCTGTCGATCGGCTGTCTGCTGTTCTTCGTCGTCGACTCGTACTGGATCGCCATCGTCTTCGTCGCGATCGGCCTCGTCGTCTGCACCGCTCTCACGCTCGCCCCGCTCAGCCGTAAGAAGGCCAAGGAGGCCGCGGCCGAGCTGGCGCCCGCCGGCTCGCCGGAGGCCGCGGAGACGGCCCGCTACGACCAGCTCGACGCGGCGAGCGAGCGCGTCCCCGCGCGGGCGCCGGCCGTCCCCGAAGACCCCACCACCAGCAAGGAGATCCGATGACCGACCACCAGGACGGCGCTTCCGCCGCCGGGCCGGACGAACCAGCGCCCCAGCAGCCGAGTTCGAATCCCGTCCTCAGGGACGCGCTCCGCTACGGGCTGATCCTCGCGGTGGCCATCGCGGTCGTCGGGATGGTGCTCGGCGGCGTCTTCGCCGGCTGGATCGGCGTCACGAGCGCGCTCATCGGCACGGCGATCGCGGCGGTGTTCCTCGGCATCACGGCGCTCAGCATCCTGATCGCCAACCGGTTCATCGGCTCCGACCTCTTCGTCGGGCTGTTCTTCGGCATCGTCCTGGGCGGCTGGATCGTCAAGTTCGTGCTGTTCATCGTGCTCGCGATCGTGCTCAAGGATCAGCCGTGGATCAACCCCGTTGTGCTCTTCCTGAGCCTGATCGCGGGCGTGATCGGCTCCCTGGTGGTCGACATGATCGTGGTGTTCCGCTCGCGCATCCCGTATGTCAGCGATGCCACGCTTCCGGGGGATAAGCGTTGAGGCATATATCGATTCGTTACCCGCTGAAAACTCTTGTAGAGTAATGGTGATCCCCCACCCGTACGCGCCCCTGCTTCACCGGCGCGCGAGCGCGGGTGTCCACCGTTCGCCGTCGCGAGAGCTTTCAGCTCGACGCCCCGAAACAGGAGATAGCGCTGTTAGCTAACGCTGTGAACCTGCTGGTCCAGGCCGCAAGCTCCGATGACGGAGCCACCTTCCACGGCCCGTCGATCGACGAGTTCTTCCCACCGGCCATCTTTTCCATCGGTGGCTTCGAGGTCAACCGGATCATGCTGGTCCGGTTCATCGCCGTCGTCGCCCTCCTCCTGGTCTTCTGGCTCGGCACCCGCCGCATGAAGATCGTCCCCGGACGGTTCCAGTCGCTGGTCGAGATGGGTCTCGACCTCGTCCGCGTGAACATCGCCGAGGATCTGCTCGGCAAGAAGGACGGGCGGCGGTTCCTCCCGATCCTCACCACGATCTTCTTCATGGTGCTGTTCATGAACCTGACGGGCATCATCCCGTTCCTGAACATCGCGGGCACCTCGGTCATCGGCGTCCCGCTCGTGCTCGCGGTCGTGGCGTACATCACCTTCATCTACGCCGGCGTCAAGAAGAGCCCGAAGGGCTTCTTCAAGAACGCGCTGTTCCCGTCGGGTGTGCCGAAGGCGATCTACATCATCGTGACGCCGATCGAGTTCATCTCGACCTTCATCCTGCGTCCGGTCACGCTGACCCTCCGACTCATGATGAACATGATCGTCGGCCACATGCTGCTGGTGCTCTTCTTCAGCGCCTCGGTCTTCTTCACCTTCGCGCTCGGCCAGGGCTGGATCGTCCTCGGCATCGGTGCGCTCGGGTTCGGCTTCGTCTTCACCCTGTTCGAGATCCTGGTGGCTGTCCTCCAGGCCTACGTCTTCGCACTGCTCACCGCTGTCTACATCCAGCTCGCAGTCGCCGAGGAACACTAAGAACGGTCCGCGCAACCGCACGGATCGCCATCACGGAAGGAAACACATAACGTGGACATCGCTGCTATCTCCGGCAACATCGCCACTGTCGGTTACGGCCTCGCCGCTATCGGCCCGGCCATCGGCGTGGGCATCGTCGTCGGCAAGACCATCGAGGGCGTCGCCCGCCAGCCTGAGCTGGCCGGCCGTCTGCAGGTCCTGATGTGGATCGGTATCGCGTTCACCGAGGCGCTCGCCTTCATCGGTATCGCGACCTACTTCATCTTCACCGCCTGATTCCCACCTCTTTATCACTCTGTAAGGAGGAACGATGATCAACGGTGTGATCCGCGCCGCTACGGAGGGCGAGACGATCAACCCGCTCGTCCCGCAGTGGTATGACATCGTCGGGTCGCTGATCTGCTTCGTCGTCATCCTGATCTTCTTCTGGATCTACGCGCTCCCGCGCATGAAGAAGATGCTGGACGCGCGTGCGGAGGCGATCGAGGGCAACATCGCGAAGGCGGACGAGGCCCAGAACAAGGCCGAGGCGCTGCTGGAGGAGTACACGGCTCAGCTCGCCGACGCGCGTGCCGAGGCCGGCCGCATCCGCGAGCAGGCCCGCACCGACGGCGCGAAGATCGTCGCCGAGGCGAAGGACAACGCGGCGGTCGAGGCCGCTCGCGTGACCGCGAACGCCCAGGCCCAGATCGAGGCCGAGCGCCAGACGGCACTCGTCTCGCTGCGCAGCGAGGTCGGCTCGCTCGCGATCGACCTCGCCTCCGGCGTGGTCGGCGAGGTCCTCACCGAGGACAAGAAGGCCCAGGCGATCGTGGACCGGTTCCTGGCCGACCTGGAAGCCAGCGAGAAGGCAGGGACGACCAACTAATGGGAAGCGCCACCAGAGAAGCACTGGCCCGGTCCGTCTCGGCTCTGGCCGGCCTCGGAGCCAAGGCAGATCTGGCGACGGCTGAAGACCTGTTCGCCGCAGGACGAGTCGTCGCAGACTCCGCCCAGCTCCGAGCGGTCCTCAGCGACCCCTCGGCCGACCAGGCGGGCAAGGCCGCGCTCGTGCAGCGCGTCTTCGGCTCCCTGTCGGCACCCGCGGTCGAGCTCCTCGGCGTCGTCGCCGGCGAGCGCTGGTCGGGCCAGGACGACGTCCTGGCCGCGATCGAGGAGCTCGGCATCCGCTCCATCGCAGCCTCCGCGCCGCGGAACGTCGACATCCCGGCGGAGCTGTTCGCATTCGGAGGCGCCGTGACCTCCGACTCGCAGCTCGAGCTCGCCCTGCGCAGCAAGCTCGCCGACCCGGCCGCGAAGGCGGCCCTGGTCGAGCGTCTGCTGGCCGGGAAGGCGTCGGAGCAGACGGTCGCGATCGCGCGTCAGCTCGTGCTGCAGCCGCGCGGCCGCAGCATCCGCGAGGCGCTGCGCGACGCCGCCCGCATCGTGGCCGCCCAGTACGGGCAGACGATCGCCACGGTCGTGACGGCGACGCCGCTGCCCGAGGCGCAGGCGGAGCGCCTGCGCGCGAGCCTCGCCGCGAAGTACGGCGACCTCAAGCTCAATCAGGTCGTCGACCCGGCGATCCTCGGTGGACTGCGCGTGCAGATCGGCGACGACGTCATCGACGGCAGCGTCTCCACGCGCCTCACCGAACTCCGACTTCAGCTGGCGGGCTGACCGCCCCAACTTAGGGAACAAACGATGGCAGACATTTCGATCAGCCCCGATGAGATCCGGGACGCGCTCAAGGACTTCGTCTCGAAGTACGAGCCGGCTCAGGCCTCGACCACCGAGGTCGGACACGTGCTCGACGCCTCCGACGGCATCGCGCACGTCGAGGGCCTCCCCGGCGTGATGGCGAACGAGCTCATCCGCTTCGCGGACGGCACCCTCGGCCTGGCGCAGAACCTCGACGAGAACGAGGTCGGCGTCGTCGTCCTCGGCGAGTTCGACGAGATCGTCGAGGGCATGGAGGTGACCCGCACCGGCGAGGTCCTCTCCGTCCCGGTCGGCGACGGCTACCTAGGTCGCGTCGTCGACCCGCTCGGCAACCCGATCGACGGTCTCGGCGAGATCGCTTCCGAGGGCCGCCGCGAGCTCGAGCTGCAGGCGCCGGGCGTCATGCAGCGCAAATCGGTGCACGAGCCGCTCCAGACGGGCATCAAGGCGATCGACGCCATGATCCCGGTCGGCCGCGGCCAGCGCCAGCTCATCATCGGCGATCGCCAGACCGGTAAGACGGCCATCGCGATCGACACGATCATCAATCAGAAGGCCAACTGGGAGTCCGGCGACGTCAACAAGCAGGTCCGCTGCATCTACGTCGCCGTCGGCCAGAAGGGCTCGACCATCGCCTCGGTGAAGGGCGCGCTCGAGGACGCCGGCGCGATGGAGTACACCACCATCGTCGCCGCCCCCGCCTCCGACCCGGCCGGCTTCAAGTACCTGGCCCCCTACACCGGTTCGGCCATCGGCCAGCACTGGATGTACGGCGGCAAGCACGTCCTGATCATCTTCGACGACCTGTCGAAGCAGGCCGAGGCGTACCGAGCCGTGTCCCTGCTGCTGCGTCGTCCGCCGGGACGTGAGGCCTACCCGGGTGACGTCTTCTACCTGCACTCCCGCCTGCTGGAGCGTTGCGCCAAGCTCTCCGACGAGCTGGGCGCCGGCTCGATGACCGGTCTGCCGATCATCGAGACGAAGGCGAACGACGTCTCCGCGTACATCCCGACCAACGTGATCTCGATCACCGACGGCCAGATCTTCCTGCAGTCGGACCTGTTCAACGCCAACCAGCGTCCCGCCGTCGACGTGGGCATCTCGGTCTCCCGAGTCGGTGGCGACGCGCAGGTGAAGTCGATCAAGAAGGTCTCCGGCACGCTGAAGCTGGAGCTGGCGCAGTACCGCTCGCTCGAGGCGTTCGCGATGTTCGCGTCCGACCTGGACGCGGCGAGCCGCCGCCAGCTCGCCCGTGGCGCGCGCCTGACCGAGCTGCTCAAGCAGCCGCAGTACTCGCCGTTCCCGGTGGAGGAGCAGGTCGTCTCGATCTGGGCCGGCACCAACGGCAAGCTGGACGAGGTCGCCGTCGAGGACATCCTGCGCTTCGAGTCGGAGCTGCTGGACCACCTGCGCCGCAACACCGACATCCTTGACACGCTGCGCGACACGAACGTGCTCGACGACGACACGGTGGAGAAGCTCTCCGCCGAGGTGGACAAGTTCAAGCTCGAGTTCCAGACCGGTGAGGGCAAGCCGCTCGCCTCGGTCGGACGCGAGGAGTTCGAGGCCATCGCCGAAGAGGACGTCAACCAGGAGCGCATCGTCAAGGCGAAGCGCTGAAGCGCAGATAGGTACTGAGGAAGACACATGGGAGCACAGCTTCGGGTCTACCGGCAGAAGATCAGGTCTGCCCAGACGACCAAGAAGATCACCCGTGCCATGGAGCTGATCTCCGCCTCACGCATCCAGAAGGCGCAGGCTCGAGTGGCCGCCTCCTCGCCGTACGCCCGCGCGATCACGCGCGCGGTGTCGGCGGTGGCGACCTACTCGAACGTCGACCACGTCCTCACCACGGAGCCGGAGAAGATCGAGCGCGCAGCGATCGTCATCTTCTCGTCGGACCGCGGTCTCGCGGGCGCGTTCAACTCGAACGTGCTGAAGGAGTCGGAGAAGCTCGCGGAGCTGCTGCGCAGCCAGGGCAAGGAGGTCGTCTACTTCCTGGTCGGACGGAAGGCGCAGGGCTACTTCAGCTTCCGGCGCCGGGCGTTCGAGCGGGTGTGGACGGGCAACACGGACAACCCCGAGTTCGAGCAGGCGAAGGAGATCGCAGACGCGATCCTCGAGTCGTTCCTGCGTGACGCGTCCGACGGCGGTGTGGACGAGATCCACGTCATCTACAACCGCTTCGTGAGCATGCTGACCCAGGAGCCGCAGGTCATCCGCCTGCTGCCGCTGGAGGTCGTCGAGGGCGTCGAGGAGCCGGACCGCACGCAGGTCCTGCCGCTGTACGAGTTCGAGCCGGACGTCGGCACGGTGCTCGACTCGCTGCTCCCGGTCTACATCGAGAGCCGCATCTTCAACGCCATGCTGCAGTCGGCCGCCTCCAAGCACGCCGCGACGCAGAAGGCGATGAAGGCGGCGAGCGACAACGCCGACAAGCTCATCACCGACTACACGCGACTGGCGAACAACGCACGACAGGCGGAGATCACCCAGCAGATCTCCGAGATCGTCGGCGGCGCGGACGCGCTGAGCTCGGCCAAATAGACGTCCTAACGAGAGAGATAAGAATCATGACTACCGCTACCGCCGAAGCCCAGGCTTCGACCGCGCAGCCGGCCGGCGTGGGACGCATCGCCCGCGTCACCGGTCCGGTCGTCGACATCGAGTTCCCGCACGACTCGATCCCGGGCATCTACAACGCCCTCAAGACCACGATCACCATCGGCGAGCAGTCGACCGAGATCACGCTCGAGGTCGCACAGCACCTCGGTGACGATCTGGTCCGCGCCATCGCCCTCAAGCCGACCGACGGCCTGGTCCGCGGCGGCGAGGTCCGTGACACCGGCGCTCCGATCTCGGTGCCCGTCGGCGACGTGACCAAGGGCAAGGTCTTCAACGTGACCGGCGACGTGCTCAACGCCGAGCCGGGCGAGAAGATCGAGATCACCGAGCGCTGGCCGATCCACCGTCAGCCGCCGTCGTTCGACCAGCTCGAGTCCAAGACCCAGCTGTTCGAGACCGGCATCAAGGTCATCGACCTGCTCACCCCGTACGTGCAGGGTGGCAAGATCGGCCTCTTCGGTGGCGCGGGCGTGGGCAAGACGGTCCTCATCCAGGAGATGATCCAGCGTGTCGCGCAGGACCACGGTGGTGTGTCGGTGTTCGCCGGCGTCGGCGAGCGCACCCGTGAGGGCAATGACCTCATCCACGAGATGGAGGAGGCGGGCGTCTTCGACAAGACCGCCCTCGTCTTCGGCCAGATGGACGAGCCGCCGGGGACGCGTCTGCGCGTCGCTCTCTCCGCGCTGACGATGGCGGAGTACTTCCGCGACGTGCAGAAGCAGGACGTGCTGCTGTTCATCGACAACATCTTCCGCTTCACGCAGGCCGGCTCCGAGGTCTCCACGCTGCTCGGCCGCATGCCGTCCGCGGTGGGCTACCAGCCGAACCTCGCCGACGAGATGGGCCTCCTCCAGGAGCGCATCACCTCGACCCGCGGTCACTCGATCACCTCGCTGCAGGCGATCTACGTGCCCGCCGACGACTACACCGACCCGGCGCCCGCGACCACGTTCGCGCACCTCGACGCCACGACCGAGCTCTCCCGTGAGATCGCGTCGAAGGGTCTGTACCCGGCCGTCGACCCGCTGACCTCGACGTCGCGCATCCTCGACCCCCGCTACCTGGGCGCCGACCACTACCGCGTCGCCACCACGGTCAAGCAGATCCTCCAGAAGAACAAGGAGCTGCAGGAGATCATCGCCATCCTCGGTGTCGACGAGCTCTCCGAAGAGGACAAGATCACGGTGTCGCGTGCGCGCCGCATTCAGCAGTTCCTCTCGCAGAACACCTACATGGCGAAGAAGTTCACCGGTGTCGAGGGTTCGACCGTTCCGCTGAAGGACACGATCGCGTCGTTCGACGCGATCGCCAAGGGCGAGTTCGACCACGTCGCCGAGCAGGCGTTCTTCAACGTCGGTGCGATCACCGACGTCGAGGAGAAGTGGGCGCAGATCCAGAAGGAGAACGGCTGAAATGGCTGTCCTCAACGTCAGCGTCGTCGCCGCCGACCACGAAGTGTGGTCGGGCGAGGCGAGCATGGTCGTGGCACGGACCGTGGAGGGGCAGATCGGTATCCTGCCCGGCCACGAGCCGCTGCTCGCCATCCTCGCCGAGGGCGAGGTTCGCGTGACCCTGAACGGCGGGGAGTCGATCGCGGCGCAGGCCGACGACGGCTTCCTCTCCGTCGAGAACAACACGGTCACCATCGTGGCCCGTCAGGCGGAACTCGTCTGATATGGCGGACAAGGCAGCCCCGTTGGACCGGCAGTTCGGTGACGTCCGCGTCCCGATGCTCGTCGTGACAGCGGGGCTGCCCGGCTCCGGCAAGTCCACCATCGCCGAGATCGTCGCCGGTCGCCTCGGCGCGACGGCGATCTCGGTGGACCCGATCGAGGCGGCCATCCTCCGCGCCGGCATCGACGCCGACCAGCCGACCGGCCTCGCCGCGTACCTGGTGGCGGAGAAGATGGCGGAGCAGGCACTGCTCGGCGGGCACTCCGTTGTCGTGGACGCGGTGAACGCCGTCGAGCCGGCCCGCCTGCAGTGGCGGGAGCTGGCGGAGCGCTGCGGTGTGAAGCTGCGCGTGATCGAGACCGTCTGCTCGGATGAGGAACTGCACGCCGAGCGGCTCGCTAAGCGGACCGGCATCGTCGCCGAGTACGCGGTCGAGCAGAGCATCGAGGACTACGCCGAGTGGAAGGGCGCGTGCGCGGCCCTTCCCCGCGTCACTCTCGACACCGCGCGTCCCCTCGGCGAGAACGTCGACACGGCCCTCGCCTTCCTGGAGCACTAGCGTGCTCATCCTCCTCCCGCCCTCCGAGACCAAGCGGACCGGGGGAGCGGGATCCCCGCTCGCCCTGGACAGCCTCCGTTTCGGGTCGCTCGCCGAGGTCCGCTCGGCCGTGCTCGCCGATGCGGTCGCCCTGTCGGCGGACCACGACGCCGCGGTGCGCGCCCTGAAGCTCGGCCCGAAGCAGGCGGCCGAGGTCGACCGCAACCGCGAGCTGCACACCGCGCCGACGATGCCCGCGCTGCTGCGGTACACCGGCGTGCTGTACGACGCGCTGGACGCCGAGTCCCTCACGGACGAGCAGTGGCGGTTCGCCGGCGAGACCGTCGCCGTGCAGTCCGCGCTGTTCGGACTGGTCGGGGCGGCCGATCCCATCCCCGCCTATCGGCTCTCGTTCGACTCGCGATTGACTCCCTCGCTGAAGAGGCGCTGGCGCGCCGCCGGCGCGGCCGCGCTGTCCGAGCATGACGGGCTGATCCTCGACCTCCGCTCGGAGGGATACGCGGCGCTTGCGCCGCTGCCCGATCGGGCCGGCGCCCACTACGTGCGCGTCCTGGCTCGCGACGAGAGCGGCCATGTCCGTGCGCTGAACCACTTCAACAAGCAGGCGAAGGGCCTGCTCGCCCGGGCACTCATCGAGGCGGGAACGGCGCTGCCGTCGACGGATGCTCTGCTCGCCTGGGCGGAGGCCGAGGGCTACGAGCTGGGGCCGGCCGCCGACGGCGGACGCGACCTCGAGCTCATCGTGCCGGAGGTCGCCGGCGCCCCTGGCAAGCTGATGGCGGTGCTGCGCTCCGCCCGCTGAGGCGTCCTCGTCCGGTCAACGGGACCGGCTGGGCCAGCGGCCTGGGCTGGGTGCGGCCGACCGCCCGACCAAGGGGGAGCCATCCCACGCTCCGGGGCAGGCGAAGTCCGAGAATCCGCTGATGGTGTAGCGGGGTGAGGCAAAAGTGAGGTAAGCTCACCCCAAGAGAGAGCGAGGATGTTCTGCGAGGGGGCCGAGCGCCATACGCCCGGGATCTCTCGCCGCACCAGTCGGGCCGACGCCGTGATAGCCGGCGCGTCATCCCCATGCGCCGCAGTCGGGACCGGTGTGACGGCACACAGCGAATCCGCCTGCGGTCGGGCACGAGCGGAACGCGTCGTCACCAGCGAGAACGGTCCAGGACGAGCTGCAGCGACGTCGGCCCGGCTCTCTCGGTTCTTCCTCCGTCGAGGGGCACGTCGGTGACGTTTTCGGATTCCGGAAGCGACAGCGACGTGCACCTCGGCGGCAGGCGGATGCGCCCCGGGCTGTGCGCTCAGGCGCGGAAGCAGCCCTCGAAGTGGTCGTCGACCATTCCGGTGGACTGCATGAGCGCGTACATGGTCGTCGGGCCGACGAAACGGAAGCCCCGCTTGCGCAGCTCCTTGCTCATCGCGGTGGATTCGGGCGTCACCGCCGGGACCTCGGACCAGGCCCGTGGACGCGTCGGGGTGGCGGCCGGCGCGAAGCCCCACATCAACTCCTCCAGCGGTACGTCGAGCGCGAGCACCGCGCGCGCGTTCGAGATCGTCGCCTCGATCTTGCCCCGGTGCCGGATGACCCGCTCGTCCTGCAGCAGGCGCTCGACATCCCGCTCCGTCATGCGAGCCACGGACTCGGGATCGAAGCCGTGGAAGACCTCCCGGAACGCCGGGCGCCGCCGGAGGATGGTGATCCAGGAGAGCCCCGCCTGGAAGCCCTCGAGGCACATCTTCTCGTAGAGCGCGCGTGGGTCGTGCTGCGGCCGGCCCCACTCCTCGTCGTGGTAGCGGCGGTACTCGGCGTCGCTCGCGGACCACGAGCACCGGGCGAGACCGTCCTCGCCGACGACGAGGGCGTCGCGGGTGCGCGATTCGGCGGTGGGGGAGGCGGACGCCGGGGAAGCGGCGTCGGTGTCGGTCGTGCTCATGCGGCCAGCGTGATCCCCTCGTGCTCGAGCAGCCACAGCTTGGTCGGGATGCCGTCGCCGCCGCTGTAGCCGGTGATCTTGCCGCTGGAGGAGAGCACCCGGTGGCAGCCGATGATGATCGGGACCGGGTTCGCTCCGACGGCCCCTCCGATCGCGCGGCCGTAACCCGGGTGACCGAGTGAGAGGCCGAGTTCGCCGTAGGTGGTGAGGCTGCCGTACTCGAGCGAGGCGAGCCGCTCCCAGACCGCCGTGCGGAAGGGGGTGCCCTGCAGGTGCACGGGGATGTCGAACGAGCGCCGTTCGCCGGAGAAGTACTCGGCGAGCTGAGCCGCGGCGTCGTCGAGGACGGCGGTGCTCGTCTCGGGGTGCTCGTCGTTCGGGAGCACGCCGCCGCGTGCGATGGCGAGCGACGTGACGGCTTCGCCGTCGCTCGTCAGCTCGATACGGCCGATGGGGCTCGGCGTCCGGAGAAGGTAGGCGATGGAACTGCTCATGGGTCGACTCTACGGGCGGCCCCCGACACCTACTCGCGGAAATCGGACATTGGGGACAACTCCCTTCGGGCGCCCGGCGGTGGAGGACTTCGCCCGCGCCGCGGTGCCTAGACTCGAGACATGGCGAACATCGAATACCGCACCCTCGGCGACTCCGGCCTTGTCGTCTCCACCATCGGCCTCGGCTGCAACAACTTCGGCCGCGCCGGCACGGCGACGGAGACCCAGGAGGGAACGGACGCCGTCATCGACGCCGCCATCGACGCCGGGGTCACCTTCTTCGACACCGCCGACATCTACGGCAAGGAGCGCGGGCTGTCGGAGACGCTGATGGGCGCGGCGCTCGAGGGCAAGCGCGACCGCATCGTGCTCGCCACGAAGTTCGGCATGGACATGGCGGGCACCAACGGACCCGACTGGGGCGCGCGAGCATCCCGGCGGTACATCCGCCTGGCGGTCGAGGCCTCGCTGCGTCGGCTCCGCACCGACTGGATCGACCTCTACCAGCTGCACCACCCCGACCCGAAGACGCCGATCGAGGAGACGCTGGAGACGCTCGACGACCTGATCGCCGAGGGCAAGATCCGCTACATCGGGCATTCGAACCTCGCCGGCTGGCAGGTGGCGGAGGCGGAGTTCACCGCGCGCATCCACAACCACCCGAAGTTCATCTCGGCGCAGAACGAGTACAGCCTGCTCGTGCGCGGAGCGGAGGACGAGGTGCTGCCGGCGGTGAACGCGTACGGCCTCGGTTTCCTGCCCTTCTTCCCGCTCTACAACGGGCTGTTCACCGGCAAGTTCAGCCGGCAGGGCGGTCCGGCGGACAGCCGCATCATGATGATCCGCAAGCACCTGCTCGACAACGCGCCCTGGGACCGCATCGAGCGCTACCAGGCGTTCTGCGACGAGCGCGGCGTAAGCATGCTCACGGCGACGTTCGCCTGGCTGCTCGCCCAGCCCGGACTGACCAGTGTGATCGCCGGCGCCACCAAGCCGGAGCAGATCGTCGCCAACGCCGAGGCGGCGACGGCGTGGGCACCGACCGCGGAGGATGTCGCCGCCATCTCCGAGATCTTCGCGCGCGAGTCCTAAGCGTGGGCGGCTAACCGCCGAGTACGGAGAAAGTCTGCGTACTCGGCGGTTTTCGTGCGATTGTCTGCGTACTCGCGCCGTGAGCGCACGCGAGTGTTCGCTCAGAGCGAACGGGCGGGGCGTTGTGAGTGAGCGCTCACTCCGCGTAGGCTCGCCACCGTGACCGACGCCGCACCGACGACGAAGACCCGCGCCCAGCCGCTCTCTCCGGAGGACCGCCGCGCGATGATCATCGACGCCGTCATCCCGCTCCTCGTGGCGAACGGACGGGACGTGACGACCCGGCAGATCGCCGAGGCGGCCGGCATCGCCGAGGGCACCATCTTCCGGGTCTTCTCCGACAAGGACACGCTCGTGAAGGCGGCGATCGAGAAGCACCTCGACCCCGAGCCGCTGCGCGAGGCGCTGCGCTGCATCGACCCCGCACTGCCGCTCGAGAACAAGGTGAGGGCGATCATCGTCCTCATGCAGGAGCGGTTCCGCAGCGTGTTCCGGATGCTCGCCGTCGTCGGCGCGGAGCGGCCGCCGGTTCCCCAGGAGCGCGCCGAGTTCGCATCCATCATCGAGCGGATCCTCGCCCCGGAGGCCGAGCGGCTGAACTGGCCGCCGCGCCGGGCCGCGTACATCCTCCGCCTCATCTCGTTCGCGTCCTCGTTCCCCGCGCTCAACGAGGGCGTGGAGTTCAGCGTCGACGAGCTCTCCCGCGTCGTCCTCACCGGTCTCGCCGGCCGGTCGGAGGACGCGCCCATCCCCACCCGCACCCTCTGAGACCGGAGGAACCATGCTCCTGAAACTGCTCGGCCGCTCGCTGCGGCCGCACTGGCCGCTCCTGATCGGGGTGGTCGTCTTCCAGCTGGCTCAGTCGCTGCTCTCGCTCTGGCTGCCGACGCTGAACGCGGAGATCACCGACAACGGCATCGCCAAGGGCGACACCGGCTACATCCTCGCCGTCGGCGCGGAGATGCTCGGCGTGACGCTGGTGCAGATCGCCTGCTCCATCACGGCGGTGTACTTCGGGGCGAAGGTCGCCATGCTCGTCGGTCGCGATCTGCGCGGCGCGATCTTCCACAAGGTCGGCGAGTTCTCCGAGCGGGAGGTGGCCCGGTTCGGCGCGCCCTCGCTGATCACCAGGAACACGAACGATGTGCAGCAGGTGCAGATGCTCGTGCTGATGACCTGCACACTGCTGGTGTCCGCGCCCATCCTCGCGATCGGTGGCATCGTGCTCGCGATGCAGCAGGACCTGCAGCTGTCCTGGCTGATCGCGGTCAGCGTCCCCGTCCTGCTGATCGCCGTGAGCCTGATCATCGTCCGGATGGTCCCGCTGTTCCGGATGATGCAGGAGCGGATCGACCGGGTGAACCGGGTGCTGCGCGAGCAGCTGACCGGTATCCGGGTGGTGCGGGCGTTCGTCCGCGAGAAGGTCGAGACGGACCGGTTCCGCACCGCGAACGACGAGGTGACGGACACAGCCCTCCGTGCCGGCCGGCTCTTCGCGCTGATGTTCCCGATCGTGATGCTGGTGCTGAACGTCTCGAGCGTCGCCGTGATCTGGTTCGGCGGCTTCCGGATCGCCGACGGATCGATGCAGATCGGCACGCTGACCGCGTTCCTCCAGTACCTGATGCAGATCCTGATGGGCGTGATGATGTCCACGATGATGGCGGTGCTCGTGCCACGGGCCGCCGTGTGCGCCGACCGCATCGGCGAGGTGCTCGGCACGGAGCCGTCCGTGCGCGCGGCCGAGAACCCGGTGACCGAGGTCGACGCGCACGGCACGGTGGAGTTCGTCGATGTCAGCTTCTCCTACCCCGGCGCGGAGCAGCCGGTGCTCAGCGACGTCACCTTCTACGCCGAGAGCGGCAAGACGACGGCGATCATCGGGTCGACGGGAGCGGGCAAGACCACACTCATCAACCTCATCCCGCGGCTGTTCGACGCGACGAGCGGGCTCGTGCTCGTCGACGGCGTCGACGTGGCCGAACTGGAGCCGGAACTGCTCTGGTCGCGGATCGGCCTGATCCCGCAGAAGCCGTACCTGTTCTCCGGCACGGTGGCGAGCAACCTCCGCTACGGCAACCCCGACGCAACAGACGACGAGCTCTGGCACGCCCTCGAGATCGCCCAGGCGAAGGACTTCGTGGCGGCGATGCCGGAGGGGCTCGACGGTCCCATCGCGCAGGGCGGGACGAACGTCTCCGGCGGCCAGCGCCAGCGCCTCGCGATCGCGCGGGCCCTGGTGAGACGGCCGGAGATCTACATCTTCGACGACTCGTTCTCGGCTCTCGACACGGCGACGGATGCGCGGCTCCGGGCCGCGCTCGCCAGGAACGCGGCGGGTGCGACCATGATCGTCGTCGCGCAGCGGGTGTCCACGATCGTGGACGCCGACCAGATCATCGTGCTCGAGGACGGCAGAGTCGTCGGGCGCGGAACGCACGAGGAACTCGTGGAGACGAACGCGACCTACGCGGAGATCGTCTCGTCGCAGCTGACCGCGGAGGAGGCGGCATGAGCCGGAACACGTCAGCGCCCGCCCGTCCGCCCGTGAGGCGCGGCCCCGGCGGAGGCGGTCCGTTCGGCGGCATGGCGATGCCGGGGGAGAAGTCGATGAACTTCGGCCCGTCGGCGAAGCGGCTCGCCGCGCGCCTCCGTCCCGAGGCGCTCCCGATCGTCGTCGTCACGCTGCTCGCGGTCGTGAGCGTCGTGTTCGCCGTGCTCGGCCCGAAGCTGCTCGGCAACGCCATCAACCTCGTCTTCGCTGGCGCGATCTCCTCGCAGTTCCCGAAGGGGATGACGCAGGCGCGGGTCATCGCGGAGGTCAAGGCGTCCGGCAACAATCAGTTCGCCGACCTGCTCTCCGGGATGACGTTCACACCGGGAGCCGGCATCGACTTCACCGCCGTCGGCACCATCCTGCTGTGGGTCCTCGCCCTCTACGTCGCGTCATCGCTGTTCAGCTACCTGCAGGCGTACGTGCTCAACGGAGTGACCCAGCGCACCGTCTACCGGCTGCGCGCGGACGTCGAGGACAAGATCCACCGTCTGCCGCTCAAGTACTTCGACGGGATGCAGCGCGGCGAGCTGCTCAGCCGCGTGACGAACGACATCGACAACATCTCGCAGACCCTGCAGCAGACGATGAGCCAGCTGCTCACCTCGCTGCTCACCGTGATCGGCGTGGTGGTGCTGATGTTCGTGATCTCGCCGCTGCTCGCGGTGATCGCGCTGGTCACGATCCCGCTCACCCTGCTCGTGACGACCGTGATCGCCAAGCGCTCGCAGAAGCTGTTCGTCGCGCAGTGGCGCAACACGGGCGAGCTGAACGGCCAGATCGAGGAGGCCTTCACCGGCCACTCCCTGGTCAAGGTGTTCGGCCGCCACCGCGAGGTGGAGGAGCGGTTCCGCGAGAAGAACCAGGAGATGTACCGGGCGAGCTTCGGCGCGCAGTTCATCTCGGGGCTGATCATGCCGTCGATGATGTTCGTCGGGAACCTGATGTACGTCGCCATCGCGGTGGTCGGCGGCCTGCAGGTGGCGACGGGCGCCATGCAGCTCGGAGATGTGACGGCGTTCATCCAGTACTCGCGCCAGTTCACGCAGCCGCTGACCCAGCTCGGCTCGATGGCCAACCTGCTTCAATCCGGCGTCGCCAGCTCCGAGCGCGTCTTCGAGCTGCTCGATGCGGAGGAGCAGCGGAAGGACCCGGCCGAACCGGAGAGCCCGGAGGGCACGAAGGGCCGGCTCGCCTTCGAGGACGTGTCGTTCCGCTACGTGGAGGACACGCCCCTCATCGAGCACCTGTCGCTCGTCGCGCAGCCCGGCCAGACCGTCGCCATCGTCGGCCCGACCGGCGCGGGCAAGACGACCCTCGTCAATCTCATGATGCGCTTCTACGAACTCGACGGCGGCCGGATCACCCTCGACGGCGTGGACATCGCAGCCATGACGCGCGACGACCTGCGCAGCCGGATGGGCATGGTGCTGCAGGATACCTGGCTGTTCAAGGGCACCATCCGGGACAACATCGCCTACGGGCGGCCGGACGCGAGCGAGGAGGAGATCCTGGACGCGGCGCGCGCGACCTACGTCGACCGCTTCGTGCACTCCCTCCCCGACGGCTACGACACGGTGCTCGACGACGAGGGGTCGAACGTCTCGGCGGGCGAGAAGCAGCTGCTGACGATCGCCCGCGCGTTCCTCGCCCGGCCGAGCGTCCTCATCCTCGACGAGGCGACGTCCTCGGTGGACACCAGGACGGAGCTGCTGGTGCAGAAGGCGATGAGCGCGCTGCGCGCGGACCGGACGTCGTTCGTGATCGCGCACCGGCTCTCCACGATCCGCGACGCCGACCTCATCCTGGTGATGGAGTCCGGGCAGATCGTCGAGCAGGGGACGCACGCGGAGCTGCTCGCGCGCGGTGGCGCCTACTATTCGCTCTACAACGCGCAGTTCGCGGCGCCCGCCGAAGAGGAGGCGTGAGCGGGGAGGCGCGAGTGGCCGTCAGAGGCGGGCGCCGACGGCCCGGATGCACCAGAACGCGCCGTACGCGATCAGCCCGAGGGCGATGAGCACCAGCAGGACAACGCCGTACGGCACCTGCGTGAGCGCCTTCAGGCTGCCGTCGAGGCCGCCGGCCTTCGACGGGTCGTAGGTGATCGCCCCCGTCACGACCAGCCCGCCGACGAGGAGCAGCGCGATTCCCTTCGCGATGTAGCCGACGCGCCCGAGCACCGTGATGACGCCCGCCAGCTGGTTGGGCGGCAGCCGCAGGTCCCGCTCGAAGCGGTGGGTAACGCCGTTGCGGATGAAGCCGACGCCGGTGCCGACGATGGCGAGGCCGATGATCGCCAGCACGAAGACGCCTCCCGGCATGCCGAGCAGCCGGCCGCTCAGTGAGCGTTCCGACGACGACGCATCGTGCCCGCCGCCGGAGGCGATGGAGACGGCGACGACCGCGAGCGCGGCGTAGACGACGCACTTGATGACCTCCAGTGCCCTGGTCCCCGCGCCGTGCGCGGTGACAGCCACGAGGATCTGCCACAGGGAAAGGGCGATCAGCCCGACGATGATCAGCCAGACGGCGAACAGGCCGCCGGGCACGGCGACGAGCGCCTGCAGCGCGCCGGACTGGTCGGCGTTGCCGCCGGAGCCGAACGCGACGGCGAGGGCGAGGCCGCCGATCAGGATGTGCAGGATGCCGATGGAGGCGAGCCCGACCCGCGCGAGGACGCGGACAGTCGTGCTGTTCTCGACGCGGGCGGCTGCCCGGGACGGGGAGGTCATGCCTGCACCGTACGCTTCAGCGGGCGGAATCGCGCCCCCGGGTCGGCCGCGGCTCCCACCCCATCCGAAACTCGGGTACCGTAGATAGTCGAGTCCGCTGCGCCATCGCGCGGCGGCGAGATCTGAATAGAGGAGGCCGGCATGGACATCGACCTCAGCGTCTTGCGTCTGATGGAGCGCGAGAAGGAGATCCCGTTCGACGAGCTGGTGCAGATCATCGAACAGGCCATCCTGACCGCCTATCTGAAGCACACCAACCAGGCCGACCACCGGCACGGGCACGGCGACACGCCGCCCGCCGCACGCGTGCACCTGGACCGCAAGACGGGGCATGTCACCGTCTACGTCCCCGAGCGGGACGAGGAGGGCAACGTCATCGGCGAGGCCGAGGACAGCCCGAGCGACTTCGGCCGCATCGCGGCGTTCGCGGCCAAGCAGGTGATCAACCAGCGGTTGCGCGACATCGCGGACGACGCGGTGCTCGGCGAGTTCCGCGGCCGCGAGGGCGACATCGTCGCCGGTGTCATCCAGCAGGGGCCGAACCCGCGGATGATCCACATCGATCTCGGCAGCGTGGAGGCCATCCTGCCCCCCGAGGAGCAGGTGCCGGGCGAGGAGTACACGCACGGGTCGCGCATCCGCGTGTACGTCACCAGCGTCGCGAAGGGGCCGAAGGGTCCGTCGATCACCGTGTCCCGCACCCACCCGGCGCTCGTGCGCAAGCTGTTCGCCCTCGAGGTGCCGGAGATCGCGAGCGGTGTCGTCGAGATCGTGTCGCTCGCCCGTGAGGCCGGTCACCGCACCAAGATCGCGGTGCGCGCGACGGAGCCGGGCGTGAACGCGAAGGGCGCCTGCATCGGAGAGCTCGGCCAGCGTGTCCGCGCGGTCACGGCGGAGCTCAACAACGAGAAGATCGACATCGTCGACTACTCGCCGGATCTTGCGACGTTCGTCTCCAGCGCCCTCTCGCCCGCCAAGGTGACGAGCGCCTTCATCATCGACGAGAATCTCAAGGCCGTGCGCGCGCTCGTCCCCGACTACCAGCTGTCGCTGGCGATCGGCAAGGAGGGCCAGAACGCCCGCCTCGCCGCGAAGCTCACCGGCGCGAAGATCGACATCCAGCCGGACTCCATCCTCGACCGCGACTAGGGCCGCGCGTCGGCAGGCCGACGAGCACAGGAAAAACGCTCCGAATCCTCGCGATTCGGAGCGTTCTTCCTGTGCCCGGCGGCCTAGCGCACGTAGGCGGCGAGGGCGCTCTGCACCGCGTCGCTGACCGAGCCGGTGCCGCCGACGAGGGTGATGTGGCGCGGGGCCAGGCGCTGCAGCGCGGATCCGATCGTCGACGGCACGGCGGTCGGCGTCGTCAGCAGGAGGGGGGCGCCCTGCGCTCCCGCCGCTGCGGCAGAGGACAGCGCATCCGCGAAGGTGGCGCCGGAGGCGACGAACGCGTTCGCGGGCCCGGCCCCGAACCGCGTGGCCACCGCGGCGCTGGTCGCGTAGCGGTCCCCGCCGCCGAGCCGCGTGACGGTGCCCGCCGTGTATCCCTTCAACGACGCGAGCACCGCGTCCGACACCGCGCCCGCGCCGCCGACGACCACGATCGAGGCCGGCTTCAGCCGCGCGAGCTCGGTCCCGACGACGGCGGGGATGCCGGACGCCGTCACCAGCAGGACCGGCGCTCCCGCCGTCCGTGCGGCCAGGGCTCCGGCCGAGAGCGCGTCGGGGAACAGATCGCCCGATGCGATGTACGCGACCGTGCCCGTCGCCGACGTCGCGCGGGAGATCGCCGCACTGGTCGCGTACCTGTCCGTCCCGGAGATCCGCGTCACGGTGCCCGTCGTGAAGCCGCGCAGAGCGGAGAGCACGCCGTCCGAGACCGCGCCGGTGCCGCCGAGGACGACGATGCGGCCGGGATGCAGCCGTGTCAGTTCGGTCTGGATGCTCGCCGGAACGGAGGTCGGGGTGACGAGGAGCATCGGGCCGCCCGCGCGGGCGGCTGCCGGGGAGCCGGACACGGCGTCGGCGAACTGCAGTCCGGACGCCACATAGGCCACCGGAGCGCCGGGCGGGAAGGACGCCGCGGAGACCGCGGCGCTGGTGGCGTGCCGGTCCGACCCGGCGAGGCGCGTCACCGTCTGGGCGCCGGCCGGGAGGGCGAAGGCGCGGAGCTTGCCGCCTCCATCGGGGAAGTAGAGGCGGCCGTTCGCCACGATCGGGCTCTGCCAGTGCAGTCCGGACGCGCCGGCCGGGTCGGTCCAGAGCTGCTTCCCCGTGGTCGGGTCGAGGGCGCGGACGCCGGACTTCGACAGGTAGTACAGCACCCCGCCCGCGACGATCGGCGTGGTGCCGCCCGTCGCGGAGGTCCAGACCGGGACGAGCGCGGGCTTCCCGCCCGTTCCCGCCTGCAGCTTGAGACCGGCGATCCCGTTGCCGTTGGCGACCAGGACCCAGGAGGTGCCGGTCGCCCGATCCACCCAGTTCGCCGGCTGCGTGAGGACCTGGCCGCCCTGCGGGACGGCGATGGACTGCAGCTCCCCTCCGAGCGCACCCGCGTGGCCCGTTCCGCTGAGGTTCGCGGTGTTCAGCAGCCGGATCTTCGCGTCCTTGCCGGACTGCACCGCCAGGTGCGGAACGGACGAGCCGGACGGGGCGGTCACCACCTGCGGCGCCGTGCTTCCGAGGTCGAGGTCCTGTTGGTCGAGCTGCTGCTGGTTCGTCGGCGTGTAGCTGTCGACGGGGCCGCCTCCGGCGCCCGTGCCGTCCGGGTTGATCGCCAGGACGCTGTCGCCCCAGTTGTGCGTCCCATCGAAGGTCGCGTTCCCGGTCGAGAACAGCACGCGGTTCGTGCCGGCGTCGTAGACGACGCTCGGGCGCGCCCACACCGCCGACTGCACCGTGGCGCAGTCCGTGGCCGGGGCGGGGGCGAAGTGCACGGTCAGGTTGCTGCACAGCGTATTGAACACGCGCTGCGCGCCCGTCCCCAGGTCGATCGTGGTCACGTGGCCCTGGTAGTCGCCGCGGTCGCCGGGGTAGCCGCCGTTCGACGCGTAGAGGTAGCTGTGGCCGCCGACCGTGGCGATCGTCAGGGCAGGCGACATCTTCTCGTCCCACGGCTTGGCCGTCGTCGTCTCCGGCCAGCCGCCAGAGCGCACCTCGGTCCCGGTGCCGATCGCGTACTTGTGCACCTTGCCGTCGAGCCCGTAGCTGTAGACCCAGGCGCCGCTCGGGTCGATCGCGGGGGAGGATGTCGTGAAGCAGGTGCTGGATCCGTTGTTGATCCTGCAGGACCCCGGTCCGTTCTGGTGGGACCAGACGCTCGCACCCGTCGCGGCGTCCAGGGCGACGATCCAGCCGTCCTTGGTGGTGACGAAGAGCAGATCCCTGGTGCCGCCCGCGGTGGCCACGGCCGGTTGCAGCACGGCCTGCCCGTCGGACACCCCGGGGAGCGTCGCCGTGAAGAGCGCCGAGAGCGAGCCGACCGTCGACGGGACCAGTTGCGTCTCGGCGTCGTTGACGCCCGTGTGGGAGGGCCCGTTGCCGAACTGCGTCCACGCGATCGTGGCGGCGGACGCGGGGGGAGGAGCCTCACCGAGCGGCACGAGCGCGACGGCGGCGATGGCGCCGATCGCGAGCACGGCGAGCCGGGAGTGCGTGCGGCGTGATCCCGCCGCGTGGCCCCCGGACGGATCCCGATCCGATGCAGACATGAGACCTCCCCGGACAGTGTGCGTCCGACGGGCACTCCTGCCTAGCCCCCAGGACCGATCGAACGACCGCGAGGGGCCGCCGTCACCCGCTAGCCTGGATGGAGCGCCGCGCCGCCGGTTCGGCGCTCGCGCGCCGGAGGGGTAAGATGGAAGCTGTCAGAACGTGCGTCGGATGCCGTTCTCGCGCTCCCCGGTCCTCACTTCTGAGGGTCGTCGTCCGGAATTCGGAACTCGTGGCGGATCCCTCCGCCACACTCCCCGGGCGGGGCGCGTGGCTGCATCCGGTCGACGGGTGTCTCGACATCGCCCTCAAACGCCGTGCCTTCGGGCGCGCGCTGCGGGTGGAGGGAACGCCCGACCCGACGGCCCTGAAGGGCCTACTTACGAGAACAGGCTGAAGAAGCAGTGACTTCACATGAGTGACAACCGATGAGCGGCTCGAAATGAGTGCCGTCCGCAACTAACGCCTGCCCTGTCCGGGGTGGGCCCCAGACAGGAGAATTGTGGCTGCAAAACCACGCGTACACGAGGTCGCGAGCGAGCTCGGCGTCGACACCAAGGTCGCGCTCGCGAAGCTCAAGGAGATGGGCGAGTTCGTCAAGGGACCGTCCTCGAGCATCGAGCCCCCGGTGGTGCGGAAGCTCCGCGCCGCCCTCGAGGCCGAAGGATTCACCGCCGACAAGGCGGGTGCGAAGGCGGAGGCGCCGAAGAGCGACGCCCCGCGTCCCGGCTCGCCGCGTCCAGCTGCCCCGGGCGCCCCGGCCGCTCAGAGCGGCTCGGCATCGCCGAAGCCGCAGGCGCCGATGTCGGTGGCCGAGCGTCAAGCCGCTGCCGAGAAGGCGGCGGCGGAGAAGGCCGCGGCTGAAAAGGCCGCAGCAGAGACGGCCGCGTCCGCGGCCAAGCCCGCGGAGAGCGCGAAGGGCGACGCGACCAAGCCGGCCGCCCCGCGTCCCGGCGGCGGGAGCATCCCGCGTCCCGGCGCGCCGCGTCCGGGCAACAACCCGTACTCGAGCAACCAGGGCATGGGCCAGCGGCCCAGCACCCCGCGTCCGGGCAACAACCCGTTCTCGAGCTCGCAGGGCATGGGCCAGCGCCCGTCGCCCGGCAACATCCCGCGTCCGGCCCCGCCGCGCCCGGGTTCGCCGCGCATCGGCGCCCCCGGCCAGGGCGGCAACCGCCCCGGTCAGCGTCAGGGTGGCGGCGGCGGTCGTCCCGGCTTCCAGCAGCGCCCCGGCGGCGCCGGTGGCGGCGGCGGTTTCCAGCGTCCCGGCGGCGCAGGGACCGGCGGCGGCTTCAGCGGTCCGCGTCCCGGTGGCGGCGGTGGCCGCGGTCGTGGACCGGGCGGCGGCACGGCCGGCGCGTTCGGCCGCGGTGGCGGCAAGTCCAAGGCTCGCAAGTCGAAGCGCGCGAAGCGCCAGGAATTCGAGATGCGGGAGGCCCCGTCGCTGGGCGGCGTGACGGTTCCCCGCGGCAACGGCGAGACCACCGTCCGGCTCCGCCGCGGCTCGTCCATCTCGGACTTCGCCGACAAGATCGACGCGAACCCCGCGTCGCTGGTCACCGTGCTCTTCCACCTGGGCGAGATGGCGACAGCGACAGAGTCCCTCGACGAGGCGACGTTCCAGATCCTCGGTGAGGAGCTGGGTTACAAGATCCAGGTCGTCTCCCCGGAGGACGAGGACCGCGAGCTGCTCGAGGGCTTCGACATCGACCTCGACGCCGAGCTGGAGGGCGAGTCCGACGAGGACCTCGAGATCCGGCCGCCGGTGGTCACCGTCATGGGTCACGTCGACCACGGTAAGACGCGACTGCTGGACGCGATCCGCAACGCGAACGTCGTCGCGGGCGAGGCCGGCGGCATCACCCAGCACATCGGTGCCTACCAGGTGTGGACAGAGCACGACGGCATCGAGCGCGCGATCACCTTCATCGACACCCCTGGTCACGAGGCGTTCACCGCCATGCGTGCCCGTGGTGCGCAGGTGACCGACATCGCGATCCTCGTGGTCGCCGCCGACGACGGCATCATGCCGCAGACGATCGAGGCGCTGAACCACGCACAGGCGGCCAATGTGCCGATCGTGGTCGCGGTGAACAAGATCGACAAGCCGGAGGCGAACCCCGCCAAGGTGCGTCAGCAGCTCACCGAGTTCGGCCTGGTTGCCGAGGAGTACGGCGGCGACGTGATGTTCGTCGACGTGTCCGCGCGGAACAACATCGGCATCGACGACCTGCTCGACGCCGTGCTGCTGACCGCGGACGCGGGTCTCGACCTGCGTGCGAACCCCAACAAGGACGCGCGCGGTGTGGCGATCGAGGCGAAGCTCGACAAGGGCCGCGGCGCCGTGGCGACCGTGCTCATCCAGTCCGGAACGCTCCGGGTGGGCGACGCGATCGTGGCGGGCACCGCCTACGGCCGCGTGCGCGCCATGGCGGACGAGAACGGCGACCCGGTGCTGGAGGCGGCTCCGTCGCGTCCGGTCCAGGTGCAGGGTCTCTCCAGCGTCCCGCGCGCCGGCGACACCTTCATCGTCACCGAGGAGGACCGCACCGCCCGCCAGATCGCCGAGAAGCGCGAGGCCGCGGAGCGGAACGCGCAGCTGGCCAAGGCCCGCAAGCGCATCTCGCTCGAGGACTTCACCCGCGCTCTGGAAGAGGGCAAGGTCGAGGCGCTCAACCTCATCATCAAGGGCGACGTGTCCGGTGCCGTGGAGGCGCTGGAGGAGTCGCTCATGAAGATCGAGGTGGACGAGTCGGTCAGCCTCCGCATCCTGCACCGCGGTGTCGGCGCGATCACCGAGTCGGACATCGACCTGGCGACCATCGACAACGCGATCGTGATCGGCTTCAACGTCCGCCCGGATGTGAAGGCGCGCGAGCGTGCGGCCCGCGAGGGTGTGGACGTCCGCTTCTACTCGGTCATCTACAACGCCATCGAGGACATCGAGAACTCGCTCAAGGGCATGCTCAAGCCCGAGTTCGAAGAGGTCCAGTCGGGTGTCGCCGAGATCCGCGAGGTGTTCCGCTCCTCGAAGTTCGGCAACATCGCCGGTGTCATCGTCCGCTCCGGCACGATCACGCGCAACGCCAAGGCGCGCGTCATCCGCGACGGCGTCGTGGTGGGGGACAACCTCGCCATCGAGTCGCTGCGCCGGTTCAAGGACGACGTCACGGAGGTCCGTACGGACTTCGAGGCCGGTATCGGCCTCGGTAAGTACAACGACATCCAGATCGGCGACGAGATCGAGACGACCGAGCTGCGGGAGAAGCCCCGCGTCTGAGTCAGATGCTCGCGAGGCCCGGCGGTTTCCCGCCGGGCCTCGCGGCTTCACGAAGGAGGAGGACCAGTAATGGCGGATCCGGCACGCGCGCGGAAGCTCGCGGACAGAATCAAGGTCATCATCGCCAAGCGGCTCGACCGCGGCCTGCGCGACCCGCGCCTGGGTTTCGTGACGATCACGGACGTCCAGGTGACCGGTGACCTCCAGCACGCCACCGTCTTCTACACGGTGTACGGCACCGACCAGGAGCGCGCGGACACTGCGGCGGCGCTGAAGGCGGCGACCGGTATGCTGCGCAGCGAGGTCGGCAAGAACATCACCGCCCGGCTGACGCCGACGCTCGAGTTCCAGCTCGACGCGATCCCGGAGAACGCCGCGCACATCGAGGACCTGCTGCGCCAGGCGCACGAGCGCGACACCGAGGTGGCAGGCCTGGCCGCCGGCGCGGCCTACGCGGGCGACGAGGACCCCTACGTCAAGCCGCGCGAGCTGGACGACGAGGACGCCCGCGAGGACTAGCCTGACGGCATGTACGCCGTCTGCTTCTACGATGCCGACCCCGACGCGGTTCCGGAGGACTTCCGGAGGATCGTCGAAGCCTACCCGCGACACCGCGCGTACCTCGACGACTTCGCCCGCGGTGGCGAGGTGCTGATGATCGGCACGTTCGGCGACCCGGCGACGCAAGGCTCCATGGCGATCTTCCGGTCACGGGCGGCGGCGGAGCGCTTCGTCGCGGCGGACCCGTTCGTGACCGAGGGGCTGGTGTTCCGGCACCGCATTCAGGACTGGGACCCGCTGGTGTTCGCCGGGCCCTAAGCGCGTCGCCGGTGCTAACGCTGGCGATAGCGTGTTCGCGAGTAATACGGGGCGGCCGTGCTCGCGGCGCGAGTTGCGCCAGTATGTACGTGTGACTAATTCGGAGAACTTGGCGCGCCGTCGCGAGCTCGTAGTCCGACTCGAAGAAGCCAACCTCAAGTTGGCTCGCGTGTGGAACCAGGACGTCCGAAGAGGCAAGTCGGCCTTACCAGACGTACATCGGACATACTCGGAAACTGCGGAAGGCGCGCTCAAACTCTTGCAGCCCGGCGAAGAGGGCGTGGCTTGGTGGGTTCAGGTGGAACTGTACGGCGCGTTTATGGACGCAAGCCGCCGGCTAGTTGCTGGCGACGTCCCAATCGGCGAAGGCAGCGCTCTGACCTTTGTGCCGGTTCGCGCGCACCTGCTCGCGGATTGGGCGAAAGGCGAAGGTCCTGGGCCTCGGGTCGAAGGACAGGCGGACGACGCCCCCGAGATGGTAGATCGAACGCGCCAAAGCTACGTGCGCCCATACGCCGAAGCGCCCGAGGATTTGATTTGGGCACCGATTCTCGATTGGCGCGTGAAAGGCAGTGCAAATTGGGCTGGTTAGTTTCGGCGTGGTCGGCGCTCGCCGGGCTTGTTGGGGCAACCGCTCTCTGGGGCGTCTATCGCGCGCTCGAGGTTAGGTGGCCCGATGCGTATTCCTCGCTGAACGACACATTTGGCCTTTCTGTTGCTCAACACTGGTGGCGTCTATTGGCGTATCGAGTAGTTCCCGTGTTCGTAATTGGATTGGCGACGCTCGTGACGACGAATCGTCTCAGTCTCGATGGTGTTCTGGCCCTTTGGGTCGCCCTTGCGGTGCACGCCGTAGCAACCAACGGGCGTGCGCTCACGGAGTCTCTCTTGCATAGGAACGGCGGTCGAACGTTCCAGATCAACCACGCAACCTATCATTTTTCCGCTATTGCCCTACTAGGCATAACCGGCGTCGGCGTCCTGCTGAGCGGACGCTTTCTTTCTCAGGTCGTACCGCAGCCAAGAGTGCTTCTCGAGAACCTCTGGGTCGCCCTATTCATAGCCGTCGCGGGGGGTGTCCTGTATTCGTTCGTCCGCAAGCGCGACGAGCGGAGCCCGGCCAGCCAGGAGGAGTACTACGTTTGGCGCGCAGAGCGGGACGTCGGCATAGACCTAATTGACGCTTCATTCTCGATTGCAACTCAGGCTGGCGCAGACCCGTTGCTGCTGCGCTCCTTGATGTATGCAGAAGTACTCCAGCGGCCGAAGTGGGTGCGACGACTGGAACGTGCGGCAGGTGCAGTTCTGAGAGAGGGAACGTATGGCGTCACCCAGCAGCGCTCACCAAAGCCTCTTAGCGACTTAGAGTCGCTCGAACTCTCTGCTGCTCAGATTGCAGGCCAATCCGGCGTGGCACGTTCGGAATGGGGTTGGAATGTAGCCGATGCTGCCATCTGGCGCGCCGTAGCACCTCATAACGGAGACTTGGCGTTCATCGACGCGGTCCAACGTCTCTATGCGTGGCAACTCAATCGCTACCCGAATTTCATGGATCCTAAGCCAGCCATCGCGCACGTCCTCGAGGCGCGACGATACCCCGACAGGTTTGCACTTCGAATTGTGTCTGACGCCTCCCGGATTGTTCTCACTGCTCATTCGCTTGTAGACGGCCCCCTCGCGACCGACTTAGAGCGAACGGATGCTCGCATTCCATGGTGGTTCGAGGTCGATATTCCTGCCGACACGTCGCAAGCGCACGTGGATCTATTCGTCTCCGATGCCCTCGTTGCAACGCAACAACTCGCATTGCCGGACGCGCGGGCGCGCGTGAGTTTGGCCCATTGATCGTCCCGCCCTCGGTGCGTCAGGGGAGGGTGTAGCCGCCCTCGGCGGCGACGGCGAGGCCGTCGACGAGCAGGCCGGCGAGCGCGCGCTCGCGCTGGGGCGCGTCCGGCCACACCTGTTCGAGCTCGGCGGCGGTGACCGGGATGTGCGACGAGCGCAGCTCGGCGAGGATGCGGCCGCGCACCTGCCGGTCGCTGCCCTCGTACTTCTTCTGCACCGCCTTCCGCGGCCCGGCGTAGGCCGGGTAGCCGGCGGCCCGCCAGGCGCACCGGCTCGCGAGCGGGCAGTCGTCGCAGCGCGGCGACCGCGCGACGCACACGATCGCGCCGAGCTCCATCATCCCGGCGTTGAAGGCGGCGGCGGCCGGGCGGTCGTCCGGGAGCAACGCCTCCATCGCCGCGAGGTCACGGCGGGCGCTCGGTGGTCCCGGCTCGCCCTGCCCGTCGACGGCACGCGCGATCACCCGCCGGATGTTGGTGTCGACGACGGGATGCCGGTGGCCGTACGCGAACACGGCGACGGCGCGGGCGGTGTAGTCCCCGACGCCGGGGAGCGCGAGCAGCGCATCCACGTCGTCCGGCACCTCGCCGCCGTGCCGTTCGGTGATGGCGACGGCGGCCGCGTGCAGCCAGAGCGCCCGCCGCGGGTAGCCGAGGGACTGCCACGCGCGCACCGCCTCGCCGGGCGGCACCGCCGCGAGGTCTGCGGGCGTCGGCCAGCGCGTCAACCACTCCTCGAGCCGTGGGATGACCCGGCTCACCGGCGTCTGCTGCAGCATGAACTCGCTGACCAGCGTCCCCCACGCCGTGAAGCCGTTCCGACGCCAGGGGAGGTCGCGACGGTTGGCGTGGTACCAGTCGACGACGGTCTCTGCGAGGGTCACGCCTTCTTCGTCCGCTCGCGGTAGGCGCGCACCCGAAGGCGGGTCGAGCAGGTGTCGCAGCACGCCTTGCGCACATGGCTCGGGTCCAGATAGATCTTGCGGCAGCCGGGGTCGGAGCACTGGCCGAAGTCGTGAGCGTGATGTCCCAGGTCGGTGACGGCCGTCACGACGATCCGCGCGAGCGCGCTGCGGGTGTCTGCGGGAGCCTGCAGACGAACGGACGCCGTCGAGCCGTCGAAGGCGGGATCGGCAGGGCCGAGCGCACCGAGGACGCGCGCGGCCTCCTCGGCGCTGGGGGCGCCCGGGGGAGCGGGGATGCCGAGAAGGCTCGCGGAGAGCACGCGGAGCGCGTCGCGGACGGACCGGGCCAGCCTCAGATCCGCTTCGAGGGGTCTCTGGGCGGGGGCGAGGCCGACCGCGTCCAGCCATTCGGCCAGGCGGTCCGGTGTGTCCAGCCGCTCGAGCGGGTCCTCGGTGTGCGGGTAGCGGAGCGTGCCGAGCAGGTCGCTCCACACGGCACCCGTGTTGTACACGAAGTCGAGTTCGGCCATGGACCAAGTGTAACGGTTTGACACGTTACGCGAGGCATGGGAGTGTAACGACGTGAACCGTTACGAGATCCCGCTTTCCACCGTGTGGACGCGCATCCTGCCCTTCGTGTTCCTGCCCGTGTACGGCTCCGGGTACATCGCCGGCGGCCTCGGTCTGCACACCATGCGGCCCTTCGCCATGACCTTCTGGCGGTTCGCGCTCGCGGGGATCGTGGTGCTCGTCATCGTCCTCGTGCGGCGGGCGCGCTGGCCGCGCGGCTGGCGGCAGTGGTGGCCGATCCTGGTGGTGGGGCTGCTGATCCAGGTGGTGCAGTTCGGCGGCAACTACACGGCGATGGGGCTCGGGATGCCCGCGGGTCTGACCTCGCTGATCGCGGGAAGCTCCTCACTGATGATCGCGATCGGGGCCGTGCCGATTCTGCACGAGAGGCTCACCGGGTGGCGGCTCGCCGGTGTGATCATCGGCTTCGTCGGGGTGGCCGTCGCGCTGGCGGACCATCTCGGCATCCCGAGCGGGCCGGTCGGGGTGTTCGCGGCGTTCAGCGCTGCTCTCGGCTACGCGGGCGGATCGCTTCTGCAGCGTCGGCGTCTGCGCGACGTGGACAGTTGGGTCAGCGTCGGCATCCAGTTCCTCGTCGCGGCTCCGATCACGTTCGTCTTGGCCCAGTTCACCGGCGGGGTCGGCATCCCGCTCACCGCCGAATCGCTTGCGCCGCTCGCCTGGCTGGTCCTCGCCAACTCGGTACTCGGGATGTGGCTGCTCGGGCAGATGCTGCGTCATCATCCCGCGGCAACGCTGAGCGCCTGGAGCAACCTCATCCCGCCGTTCACGGTGGTGCTCGCCGTGCCGTTCCTCGGCCAGCCGCTCAGCCTGACGCTCGTGGTGGGGGTCGTGGTGACGCTGGCCGGAACCGCCCTCGTGGTGCTTCCTGCGCCGCGTCGCCGGTCGCGCGATGCGGCTCCGCCGGCGCACGGGAGTCGTGAGGAGCTGGTGGCCGCCTCTGCGGCCAGCCGCCCGGAGGCTTAGGCTCGTGGCATGAGGCTGCCTCCGACCCGGCGCGTGCTGCTGATGCGCAGCATCGTGGGGCGCATCCACGCGATCGCGCCGCTCGGCAGGGTCGTCGTCGCGATCGACGGCGGCGGGGGCACGCGCGCGTTCGCCGACGACCTCGCCGAAGTGTTCCGGGAGGCCGGTTCCGACACCTTCCGCGCGTCGATCGGGGACTTCCACACCTCCCGCGCGTACCGGACCCGGCACGGCGCCGAGACGCCGGAGGGCTACTACCGCGACGCGTTCGACTACGTGACGCTGCGACGCGTCCTGCTCGATCCGTTCCGGCTGGCCGGGAGCGCCGGCTTCCAGACGGCGGCGTTCGACGAGGTGCGGGACGTCCCGGTCGAGAGCCGCTGGCAGACGGCCGGCCCCGACGCCGTCCTCGTGCTCGACGGCGAGTTCCTGCTGCGCCCGGAGCTGCGCCGGGAGTGGGATGCCTCGGTGCTGCTCGTCAACGCGCCGGCGCGGCCGGTGTACGAGGAGGATGCGCGCCCGCGGGAGGTCGCGGACATCCTCGTCGACGATGCGGAGCCCGAGCGCCCCGTCTTCGCGGCGCGGCAGACGACCTGAGTCCGCGGCGCCCGCGAGGCGGCGCTCAGGCGGCCGTGCTCATCCGCGCGATCACCGCATCCACGGGGAGGAACACGCCGGTGCGCTCCACCTCGTGCACGAGCGCGGTGAGGCCGGCGTTGACCGGCGCGGTGCGGCCGGCGGCCTCCGCCTCGGCGACGACGGCGCCGTTCAGGAAGTCGATCTCGCTGCGCTGGCCGCGGCGGATGCTCTGCAGCGTCGACCCCGGGTTCGGCCGCGCGCCCATCCTGCGCTTCATCAGCAGCGGGACGACCTGCGCCGCCCACAGCGGAGCGGAGGCGACGAACCGGAGGATGCCGTCGCTGAGCCCCTGGATGCTCCCGTAGCGGATGCCGCGCGCGTAGCCGATCCTGACCGCCTCGCGCATGCTCGCGGTGATGATGCGGCGCAGCCGGGGATCGGCGATGGTCTGCTGCACGCTGAGCCCGGTGATCGCGGGCATGGCGTTGACCTGGTTGACGATCAGCTTCGTCCACTGGCAGCCGGTGAAGTTCGCGACGGCGCTGCTCGGCATCGCCGCGTCGAGGATGCGCGCCGCCGCGACCGCCTCGGCGGGAGCGGGGCCGCTTCCCGCGCCGATGTATGTGTTCGCGGTGGTCGTGACGGTGATGCGGCCGGGGGAGAGGAAGCTCGACGCGTAGAGCGCAAGGGCCCCGACGCACGTCGAGCCGGGGAGCAGCTCGGTGGCCTGGCGGAGCCCCGCGAGCCCGTTCTGCACCACGACGACGGTGATGCCGGCCAGGTGGGCGGCGTTCTCGCGGATCGCCGCCTCCGCATCCTGCGCCTTGGTGCACAGGAAGGCGAGCTCGGGTGTCTCGAGGAGGGTCGTCGCCGCGCTCACGTGCGCGGTGTGCTCACCCCAGCCGCCGTCGAGGCGGAGGCCTCCGGCGCGGATCGCGGCGAGCTGCTCGCCACGAGCGGTGACCGCGACCTCGTGCCCGGCCTTCTCGAGCAGGGCGGCGATCGCTCCGCCGATGGCCCCCGCTCCGATCACGCCGATTCGCACGCCCCCAGCCTAGGCGGCGCACCGCTCACGATTCGTCACGAGTGCGTGCCGGTCGTGAGGAACCCCGTGGACTCGTGACGAATCGTGAGCGTGCGTTGTGGTCAGTCGGCGAGGATCGGGGCGGGCTCGGCGGTGGCGGCCGCCTCCGCGACCGCGTCGGGGGCGGACGGTGCGCCGGCGCTCCGGCCGCGCGGCAGGGCGAGGGCGATGAGCGCGGCGACCGCGAGGGCGGCGGCGCCGACCCAGACGGCCGGGATGGCTGCGCTGACGTAGCCGGTCGGGGTCAGGGTGCCGCCGGCGCCGGTGAACACCGCGGTCAGCACCGCGACGCCCAGGGCGACTCCGATCTCCCGCAGCGTCGAGTTGGCCCCCGACGCCTTGGCGTGGTCGGCTGCCCGCATGTTCGCGAGGACAGCGGTGGACGAGGGCGCGAACACCAGGCCCATCCCGATTCCCGCGAGCAGGAACGGCGGCCACATCGCCGAGTAGGCGAGCGTCGCCGAGAGCGTGAGCGCGATCCAGCCCATCGCCACGGTCAGCAGGACCAGGCCGGCGACGATCGGGAGCCGCGTGCCGGTGCGCGAGGAGAACAGGCCCGTGAGCGGCGCGACCACCATCGGGGCGAGCGTCCACGGCATGGTCATCACGCCGGCCTCCAGCGGGGTGTGGCCCTGCACCACCTGCAGGAACTGGATGAGGATGAAGATCGCCCCGAAGATGCCGAAGCTGAAGGTGGCGCCCACCAGGTTCGCGACCGTGAAGCTGCGGTCGCGGAACAGCCGCAGCGGCAGCAGGGGAGCGCTGGTCCGGGACTCCCACAGGACGAACGCCACCAGCAGCAGCGCACCGGCGACGAGCGGGATGAGCACCTCGGGGCTGTCCCAGCCCGCGTCGTTGCCGCGCACGATTCCGAAGACGACGCCGAGCACACCGGGGGCAGCGAGCAGCAGGCCGACGATGTCGGCGCGCACCCGCGCACCGAAGCTGTTGGGAAGGGCGAGGAGCACCAGCGGCACCGCGATCACACCGAGCGGCACGTTCAGCCAGAAGATCGCCTGCCAGTTCCAGCCCTCGACCACCGCTCCGCCGATGAGCGGGCCGAGCGCGACGCCCAGTCCGGAGATGCCTCCCCAGATGCCGATCGCCGCCGGGCGCAGGCGCTCGCTCACGCTGCCCGCCAGCAGGGTGAGCGAGAGCGGCAGCAGGGCCGCTGCTCCCGCGCCCTGGATCGCGCGGGCCGCGATGAGCATCCACGGCTCCGTCGCGAGTGCGCTGGCCGCGCTCGCGAGCGTGAAGACGGCGATCCCGCCGAGGAACACCGAGCGACGGCCGAACCGGTCGCCGAGGCCGACCGCCATCAGCATGAGCGTGGCGAAGCTCAGCGTGTACGCGTTGACGACCCACTGCAGCTCCTCGATGGAGGCGCTGAGGTCGCGGGCGATGACGGGGAGGGCGCTGGTCACGACGAGGTTGTCCAGGGTGGCCATGAACATCGGCAGGGAGGCCGCCACGATGGCGAGCCAGACGGGCACGCGTCGCGCGGTGCCTGCGGGGCGGACTGTGGTCATGGGGCGCACCGCTTCCTGATCGTTTTGTTAGTAATCGAATGATTACATCGCACTTTAGTAATCGACTGATAACCTGTCAAGCATGACTTCGGCGATCAGCGAACGGATCCCCTCGGCCGAGCGGCGCGAGCAGATCCTCGGCGCCGCGAGCCTGGTGTTCGGGGAGCGCGGCTACTTCGGCGCGACCACCGACCAGATCGCGAAGGCGGCGGGGATCAGCCAGCCCTACGTCGTCCGGATGTTCGGCAGCAAGGAGAACCTGTTCGTCGAGGTCCTGCAGCGGGCGCTCGACAAGCTGCTCGCGAGCTTCCAGGAGACCATCGACGCCTGGAAGGCCGATGGCTCGCCCGCCGGCGAGCAGGGCTCGGTCGGTGAGCACCACGAGATCGGCCGCAGACTCGGGCTCGCGTACGTGAACCTGATCGAGGACCGCGGCATCCTGCTCTCGCTGATGCAGGCGTTCGGGATGGGCAACGACGCCGTGATCGGCGAACGCGCGCGGCAGGGGTTCATCGCGATCTACAAGATGATCCGCGACCAGGTCGGCTTCTCGCCGGACGAGGCGCGCACCTTCCTCGCCGAGGGGATGCTGCTGAACACCCTGCTGGGCCTGCGCCTCCCGGACGAGTACGGCCACGACGCCTGCGCGACGGAGATCCTCGAGTCCACCTTCCGCACCAAGCTGCAGCTGGTGCTCGACGTCACGGGCGAGCGGGCATGATCGCGAGCGGGCTCATCCTCGTCGACAAGCCGGGCGGGTGGACGAGCCACGACGTCGTCGCCCGCGTGCGCCGGCTCGCCGGCACCAGGAAGGTCGGGCACGCCGGCACGCTCGACCCGATGGCGACCGGGCTGCTCATCCTCGGGATCAACTCGTCGACGCGGCTCCTGACCTACATCGTCGGCGCCGACAAGGAGTACCTGGCCACCATCCGGCTGGGTGCGACCACGACGACGGACGACGCGGAGGGCGAGATCCTCCAGCGCGCCGACCCGGCGGCGCTCGCCGCGGTCGCGGACGACGGGATCCGCGACGGCATCGCCGCGCTCACCGGCGAGATCGAGCAGGTCCCCAGCGCCGTCAGCGCCATCAAGGTGGACGGCAAGCGCGCCTACGCGCGCGTCCGCGCCGGGGAGGAGGTGGTGCTGCAGCCGCGCGCGGTCACGATCAGCGCCTTCGAACTGCTCGGGACGCACCGCCTGGCCGAGGCCGTCGATCTGGAGGTGCGCGTCGTCTGCTCGTCCGGCACCTACATCCGCTCGCTCGCGCGCGACCTCGGCGCGGCGCTCGGCGTCGGCGGTCACCTCACCGCGCTCCGCCGGACCCGCGTCGGCGCGTACGACGTGCGCGACGCGGCCGACCTCGATACGCTCGATCCCGGAACGGCGCTCATCCCGGCGGCCGACGCCGCCTCCCGGCTCTTCGAACGGTTCGAGCTCACGGAGCAGCAGGCGATCGACCTGACCCACGGCAGGCGCATCCACGTCGCCGACCGGGAGGTGCCCGGTGGTGAGCCGGTCGCGGCCATCGCGCCGTCCGGGCATCTGGTGGGACTGATCGAGTTCCGCGGAAAGGAAGCAAGGACCCTCGTGAACTTCCCGACCGACGAGATCGCCACCGCATGATCGACTGGTTCGTCACGGTCCAGGTGGCCGTCGCGGTCCTCGCCGGCCTGCTCTGCATCGTCATGGGGCTCATCGGCCGCGCGCCGGGCGACACGACCATGGGTGCCGTCGCGCTGGTGGAGCTGCTCCTCATCGTCCAGCTGGTGATGGCGATCGTCGGTCCGCTTGCGGGGAACGAGCCGAGCGGCAGCCTCGCCGAGTTCTACATCTACCTGATCTCGGCGCTGATCCTGCCGCTGGCGGGCGGGTTCTGGGCGCTGATCGAGCGCAACAGGTGGAGCACGGTCATCCTCGGCGGCGTCTGCCTCGCCATCGCGGTGATGGTCTACCGGATGGGCCAGATCTGGTTCGTCCAGGGCGCCTGAGCGGTGAGCCGGAGCGTGCGGGCCGCCGGTGCGACGCGAATAGAATCGTAGGGATGTCCCACCACACCATGTCCGCTCGCGAGCACTCCGGGGAACCCGCCGCGAAGCGCCGCATCTCCGGCGTCGGCCGGGTGCTCGTCTTCGTGTACGGCGTGCTCGCGCTCGCCGCGACCGGGCGCAGCGTCTTCCAGATCATCGACCGGTTCCACGAGGCGCCCGTGGCGTTCACGCTTTCCGCCGTCGCCGCCGTTGTCTACATCGTCGCCACGGTCGCGCTGATCGCGCCGGGACGCGTCTGGTACCGGGTGGCGTGGATCACCATCAGCTTCGAGCTGGCCGGTGTGCTCGTCATCGGCACCCTGAGCCTGCTCGCCCCGGCGGCGCTCGGACTTCACGACATCGACCCCTTCGGAAGGGACGCGACCGTCTGGTCCGTCTACGGGATGGGCTACCTGTTCATCCCGCTTGCCCTCCCGATCCTCGGGCTGTTCTACCTGAGCAGGCACCACCCGCGCGAGGACGCCTCGTGAAGGTCTTCACCTCGGTCGTCGACGTGCCGGACGGCTACGGGCCGAGCGCGGTCACGATCGGCAAGTTCGACGGCGTCCACAGCGGGCACCGTGCCGTGATCGGGCGCCTGCGCGAGGTCGCTGCCGAGCGCGGTCTCGCCGCCACCGTCATCACCTTCGACCGCAACCCGCTCGAGGTGCTCGCACCGGAGAAGTGCCCGGCCGCGCTGGTGAGCAACCGGCAGAAGCTGAGCCTGCTCGCCGAGACCGGCATCGACGCGACCCTGATGGTGACCTTCGACCGCACGCTCGCCGACCTCTCTCCCGAGGACTTCGTGCACCGCATCCTGGTCGACCGGCTGCACGCCGGCGCCGTGCTCGTCGGAAGCGACTTCCGGTTCGGGGCGCGCGGCGCGGGCGACGTTGCCATGCTGCGAACGCTCGGCGAGAAGTACGGATTCACCGTCGAGCTGATCGACGACGTGCGCCCCGAGCACGGCCGCCGCGTCTCCTCGACCTGGATCCGGGAGCTGCTCGCCGAGGGCGACGTCGCGCACGCGACGCAGCTGCTCGGTCACGTGCCGACCGTCGCCGGCGTCGTCGTGCACGGCGCGAAGCGCGGCCGCGAGCTCGGCTTCCCGACCGCGAACCTGTCGCCGGAGTCGGAGGGGCTCATCCCCGCGGACGGCGTCTACGCCGGCTGGCTGACCGACGGCGGCACCCGGTATCCGGCGGCCATCTCGGTGGGCAACAACCCGACGTTCGAGGGCGTGCCGCAGAAGCAGGTGGAGGCGTACGTGCTCGACGAGGACCTCGACCTCTACGGGCACACGGTGGAGGTCGCGTTCGTCGAGCGGATCCGCGGCATGGTCGCGTACGCGGGCGTCGACCCGCTGATCGCGCAGATCGCGGCCGACGTCGACCGTGCGCGCGCCATCCTGACGGCCGAGACCGCGTGACGGCCGGCGGCGCGGCCGCGCGCCCGCTCTGGCACGGACGTGCCATCGCGCTCGTCGGCATCCTGCTGGTGGCGGCGAACCTGCGCACCGCCGTCGCGGCGCTCTCGCCGATCTTCGCCGAGATCCGTGCGGAGTTCCCCGTCTCCAGCATCGGCGTCGGCTTGCTCGGGATGCTGCCGCCGGTCTGCTTCGCGCTGTTCGGCCTGCTCGCCCCGACCTTCACGCGCCGGCTCAGCCTGGAGTCCGTGCTCCTCGCCGCGCTCGGGGTGATGCTGCTCGGCCACATCGTGCGCGCCGCCGCAGGCTCGTTCGCGGTGCTCGCCATCGGCTCGGCGATCACCTTCGCCGGGATGGGCGTCGGCAACGTGCTGCTGCCGCCGCTCGTGAAGCGCTACTTCCCGGACCGCATCGGGCTGGTCACCTCGCTCTACGCGACGGTCATGTCGGTGAGTACGCTGCTGCCCCCGCTGATCGCCGTCCCGGTCGCCGACGCCGCGAACTGGCACGTGTCGGTGGGGATGTGGGCGCTGGTCAGCGTGCTGGCGATCCTGCCGTGGCTGCGCATCCTGATCACCCATCGGCCGGCGCATCCCGCGCACGACGTGGAGGTGGAGGAGGCGGACCGCGCGACGGTCGGCCGGATCTGGCACTCGGGGCTGGCCTGGGCGATGGCGGTCGTGTTCGCGGTGTCCAGCCTGAACGCGTACGCGCTGTTCGCGTGGCTGCCGCAGATCCTGCACGATGTCGCGGGCACCCCTCCCGCGGAGGCGGGCGCGCTGCTGTCGGTGTACGCGGGGATGGGTATCCCGGCCGGGCTGCTCGTGCCGCTGCTTGCCGCCCGGATGCGCAACGTCGCCGTGCTCATCTACGCCGGGGTCGCGTTCTTCGTGGTCGGCTACCTCGGCCTGATCCTGGTGCCGGAGACGGCGACCTGGCTCTGGGTGTCCTTCGCGGGACTCGGCCCGCTGCTGTTCCCGCTGAGCCTCGTGCTCATCAACGTCCGGACCCGGACGCACGCCGGGTCGGTCGCGCTCAGCGGGTTCACGCAGGGCATCGGATACACGCTCGGCGCGCTCGGCCCTCTCGTGGTCGGCCTGCTGCACCAGCTGACGGGCGAGTGGACGCCCGCCCTGATCGTCCTCACCGCGACCGCCCTCGCCGCCGCGGCCGCGGGTGCGGTCGTCGCCCGCCCCGTCCCCCTCGAGGACCGCTGACGCCTCCGAACCCCGCTGCGGGGCCGCGCCGGCAGGCAGGCCTGCGCGTCAGGCGGGGAGGAGGTGCGCGCGGTGGATGAGGGCGGCTGCGCCGATGAGCGGCCCCTCTGAGGAGAGGCCGGAGGGGACGATGCGCACCTTGCGCACGAACGGGAAGTAGTGGTGCTCGATCACCTCGCGCATGTGCGTGAAGAGGTCGGGCGTCGAGTGCGAGAACCCGCCGCCGATCGCGACGAGTTCCAGGTCGAGCAGGGCGGTGGCCGAGGCGATGGCGCGGCCGACGGCCTCGCCGGTTCGCGCGATCGCGGCCACGGCCACCTCGTCGCCAGCGGCGTACGCGGCCGCGAGCTCTTCGCCGGTGCTGCCGGTGAAGCCCTGGCTGCGCGCCCAGGCGACCGTGTGCGGGCCGGAGGCGATCGCCTCCAGCGCCGACGGGTTGCCGAACGTGTTCTCGCCGACGATCTCGCCCACCTCGACGTGGCCGATGTGGCCGGCGTTGCCGGTCGGGCCGGTGATCACGCGCCCGCCGACGATGAGGCCGCCGCCGATGCCGGTGGAGACGACCATCCCCATGACATTGTCCACGCCCTGCGCAGCTCCCACCCAGTGCTCGGCCATCGTGATCGCGACGCCGTCCATCTCCAGCGTCACGGGCACCTCGAGCCCGAGCGAAGCGACGACGGAACCGATGAAGTCGCGGAGCGGGTAGTCCCGCCAGTCCGGTACGTTCAGCGGCGAGACGAGCCCGAGCCTGCGGTCGATCGGTCCGGCGCAGCCGATGCCGACGCCGACGATCTCGGCTCCCGGCGGAAGTGCGGCGTGCGCGTCGCGGACGACGCCGCCGACGGAGGCCTCGAGGTCCGCGACCGTGGCGGTGCGGCCGGTCGGCCGGCGGAAGCGGGAGTCGGGGACGAGTCGGCCGTCGGCGTCGACGAGCGCGGCTTCGACCTTGGTTCCGCCGAAATCGACGGCGAGAGCGAGGGGAGTTGGCACGTCCCAACGATAAACGAAAGCGGGTCCGCTCATTTGAGCAGACTCCGCGCAACCGTTGCGACGCGCTCTATCCTGGACGGGTGGCCCTGAACGATACCGACGAGATCCTCGCCGTCAAAGCCGCAGAGCTGTACTACGAGGCGGGCAAGACCCAGGACGAGATCGGCGTCGCGCTCAACGTGTCGCGGTGGAAGGTCGGCCGGCTGCTGGTGGCGGCGCGGGAGCAGGGATTCGTGCGCATCGAGATCGTGCACCCGAGCGCGCGGCGGTTCTCCCTGGAGCGCGAGCTCTGCGGGTTCTACGGTCTCGCCGACGCCGTCGTCGTGCCCGCCGCCGAGTCCGACTCCGACGCGCAGGCGCGGGTCGCGCAGGCCGCTGCCGACTACCTGACCACCCTGCGGCCGGTGCCGCGCACGCTCGGCGTGAGCTGGGGCCGCACCCTGCACGCCGTCGCCGCGCGGCTGCGCCCGGGATGGGCGGTCGGCGTCAACCCGGTCCAGATCAACGGCAGCGTCTCCAGCACCCGGCAGGCCACCGCCGCGGCCGACACGGCGGTCGTCATCGCCCGCAAGGCGCAGGGCACCGCGACCCTGCTGCCGAGCCCCGCCATCTTCGAGCACGCCGCCACCCGACGCGCGATCGAGGCCGACCGGTCGGTGCAGTCCGTGCTCGAACTCGCGCGCGACGCGAGCGCGTACCTCTTCAGCGCCGGCGTCGTCGACACCAGCTCGGTGCACGTCGACTCCGGCTACCTGTCGCCGGACGACGTCCAGGCGCTCGCCGACAAGGGCGCCGTCGGCGACGTCGTCGGACGTTTCATCACCGACGAGGGCCAGGTCGCCGACCCGGAGCTCGACAGCCGCACGCTCGGCCTCAGCCTCGACGAGCTCCGCTCCGCACGCACGAGCATCGCCGTGATCGCCGGCGACGCGAAGCACCAGGTCGCGCACGCCGTCGTCGCGAGCGGGCTGTGCACCATCCTCATCACCGACGAGTCGACCGCGAACGACCTGCTCGGCCGCACCGCGCCGAACGACAGAAAGTAGACCGAAGATGACCATCGAGACAACGCCGCCGGTGCGCCAGCTCGCACCGGCCGCCCGCGCCGTGGAGGTGCTCGGCGGCGACCTCACCGAGGGCTCGCTCCGCCGCTACCTGAACGGCATCCCCGGTGTGGATGCGGTCGGCCTCGAGCAGCGCGCCGCCGGCCTCGGCACCCGCTCCATCAAGACCTCCAGCAAGGCCTGGGCGCTCGACAAGGTGATCGAGCTGATCGACCTGACCACCCTGGAGGGTGCGGACACCCCCGGCAAGGTGCGCTCGCTCGTCGCCAAGGCGCTCACACCCGACCCCAGCGACCCGGCGACGCCGCGGCCCGCAGCGGTCTGCGTCTACGGCGACATGGTGCCGTACGCGGTGGAGGCGCTCGGCGCATCCCACGCGGCGCGGACACCCGGCGGCGTCAACGTCGCGGCCGTCGCGACGGCGTTCCCGAGCGGCCGCGCCTCCCTCCCCGTCAAGCTGGCGGACACCGCGGACGCGGTCGCGGCCGGCGCGGACGAGATCGACATGGTCATCGACCGCGGCGCCTTCCTCTCCGGCCGGTTCGGCCTCGTCTTCGACGAGATCGTCGCCGTCAAGGAGGCCTGCCGCCGCGACGACGGCAGCTACGCCCACCTCAAGGTGATCCTGGAGACCGGCGAGCTGAACACCTACGACAACGTCCGCCGCGCGTCCTGGCTGAGCATCCTGGCCGGCGCCGACTTCATCAAGACGTCCACCGGCAAGGTGTCGCCCGCCGCGACGCTGCCCGTGACGCTGCTGATGCTGGAGGTCGTCCGCGACTGGCACCGCCTCACCGGCGAGGAGATCGGTGTGAAGCCCGCGGGCGGCATCCGCTCCTCCAAGGACGCGATCAAGTACCTCGTCACCGTCGCCGAGACGGTCGGCGAGCACTGGCTGCAGCCGCACCTGTTCCGGTTCGGTGCCTCCAGCCTGCTGAACGACGTGCTGCTGCAGCGGCAGAAGCTGCGCACCGGGCACTACTCCGGCGCCGACTACGTGACGATCGACTGAGCGAAAGCAGACGACAATGAGTTTCCTCGAATACGCCCCGGCCCCCGAGTCGCGGTCGATCCTGAACCTGCGCGACGAGTACGGCCTGTTCATCGACGGCGAGTTCGTCGCCGGCCGTGGCACACCGTTCCAGACCATCTCGCCCGCGACGGAGGAGCGGATCGCCACGATCTCGACGGCCGACTCCGCCGACGTGGATGCGGCCGTCGCCGCCGCCCGCCGCGCCTACGACCGCGTCTGGTCGCGGATGAGCGGCAGCGACCGCGGCAAGTACCTGTTCCGCATCGCGCGCCTCATCCAGGAGCGCGCCCGCGAGCTCGCCGTGGCCGAGAGCCTCGACAACGGCAAGCCGATCAAGGAGAGCAGGGACGTGGACGTCCCGCTCGTCGCCGCCTGGTTCTTCTACTACGCGGGATGGGCAGACAAGCTCGAGCACGCGGGCCTCGGACCTGCTCCGCGCGCTCTCGGCGTCGCCGCGCAGGTCATCCCGTGGAACTTCCCGCTGCTGATGCTCGCGTGGAAGATCGCCCCGGCGCTCGCGGCGGGCAACACCGTCGTGCTGAAGCCGGCCGAGACCACGCCGCTGACCGCGCTGCTGTTCGCCGAGATCGTGCAGCAGGCCGACCTGCCTGCCGGTGTCGTCAACATCGTGACCGGTGCGGGCGAGACCGGCCGCGACCTCGTCTCGCACCCGGACGTCAACAAGGTCGCCTTCACCGGATCGACCGCGGTGGGCCGCGAGATCGCGCGCTCGGTCGCGGGCACCGACAAGAAGCTCACCCTGGAGCTCGGCGGCAAGGCGGCGAACATCGTGTTCGACGACGCCCCGATCGACCAGGCCATCGAGGGCATCGTCAACGGCATCTTCTTCAACCAGGGTCACGTCTGCTGCGCGGGCAGCCGCCTGCTGGTGCAGGAGAGCGTCCACGACGAGGTCGTCGAGCGCCTCAAGCGCCGGCTCTCCACGCTGCGCCTGGGCGACCCGCTCGACAAGAACACCGATATCGGCGCCATCAATTCGGCGGAGCAGCTGCAGCGCATCCGCGAGCTGTCCGACATCGGCGAGGCGGAGGGCGCGGAGCGCTGGAGTCCCGACTGCGCCATCCCGGAGAACGGCTTCTGGTTCGCGCCGACGATCTTCGACAACGTCTCCACCAGCCACCGGATCGCCCGCGAGGAGATCTTCGGCCCGGTGCTCTCGGTGCTCACCTTCCGCACGCCGGCCGAGGCGATCGCCAAGGCGAACAACACGCCGTACGGTCTCTCCGCCGGCATCTGGACCGACAAGGGCAGCCGCATCCTCGCCGTCGCCGACAAGCTCCGTGCGGGCGTCGTCTGGGCGAACACCTTCAACCGGTTCGACCCGGCCAGCCCGTTCGGCGGCTACAAGGAGTCCGGCTACGGACGCGAGGGCGGCCGCCACGGTCTCGGCGCGTACCTGGTGCCGGGTCGCTCCGTTCCGGCCGCGCGGCCTGCGGCGCGCACGGCGGTCACCGCATCCACCTCCGCGCGCACCTCCTCCACCCGCACCTCCACCCGCAAGGGAGCCACGAAATGAGCCGCCTGGCCGTGCCCAAGACCTACAAGCTCTACATCGGCGGGAAGTTCCCGCGCAGCGAGTCCGGCCGCAGCTACGAGGTGGTCTCGGCGAAGGGCGCGTTCCTCGCCAATGCCGCCAAGGCCTCGCGCAAGGACGCCAGGGATGCGGTCGTCGCCGCGCGCGGCGCGCTGTCCGGCTGGGCAGGCGCCACCGCCTACAACCGCGGCCAGGTGCTCTACCGCATCGCGGAGCTGATGGAGGGCCGCCGGGCCCAGTTCGTCGACGAGATCCAGAACGCCGAGGGCGTCTCCGCGGCTGTTGCCGGTGCCCAGGTGGACGAGGCGATCGACCGCTGGGTCTGGTACGCGGGCTGGGCGGACAAGTTCGCGCAGGTCGCGGGCAACGCCAACCCCGTCGCGGGACCGTACTTCAACATCTCGGTGCCCGAGCCCACCGGCGTCGTGGCGATCGTCGCCCCGCAGGACTCCAGCCTGCTCGGCTTCGTGAGTGCTGTCGCCCCGGCGCTCGTGGCGGGGAACACCGTCGTCGTCGTCGCCAGCGAGCGCTTCCCGCTCTCGGCGATCAGCCTGAGCGAGGTGCTCGCGACGAGCGACGTGCCGGGAGGTGTCGTCAACATCCTCACCGGTTCGTCGGCCGAGGTCGCGCCGTGGCTCGCCTCGCACGCCGACGTCAACGCGCTGGACCTCGTCGGTGCCGGCGCGCTGGAGTGGATCGACCTGCAGATCGCGGCGGCGGACACGCTGAAGCGCGTCCTGCCGCCGGAGAACGGCCCTGACGCGGCGGCGCCGTCGCTCGACCGGATCGCCTTTTTCACCGAGACGAAGACGGTCTGGCACACCAAGTCGCTCCTTTAGAGTCCGCTGTGCCGTCCTTCCCCGAACCCCCGATTCGGGGGAGGATGGAGCCATGACTGATGACGGCGGTTCGGGACGGGGAGCGCTCGCACTGGTCGGGGACAGTCTGACCCAGGGCGGCGACTGGGCGACGCTGCTGCCGGGGGAGGACATCCGCAACTTCGGCGTCGCCGGTGACACGACCGACGATGTCATCGCCCGGCTGTGGGAGGTCATCGAGGCGCGACCCGCGACGGTCGCTCTGCTCGTGGGGACCAACGACCTCGCCTGGCGGCGCTCCGTCGAGCACGTGGTGCGCAACGTCGAGACGATGCTCGTGACGCTGCGGAAGGAGCTGCCGGAGGGCCGGATCCTCGCCCAGTCGGTGCTGCCGCGCGGCCACGAGTTCGCCGATCAGATCCGCGACATCAACCGGCACCTGTGGCAGTTCGCGCCCACGGTGCACGCCGGCTGGCTGGACCTCTGGCCGGCGATGGCGCTCCCGGACGGCGAGCTGAACCCCGCATTCACCGAGGACCGTCTGCACCTGAACGAGGCGGGCTACCGGGCCTGGGCGGCCGAGCTCGCTCCCGCGATCGAGCGCGTGCGCCAGCTGCCGCCCTCCAGCCGCGCCATCCAGCTGCCCGACCTCGGCGGCGCCGCGTAGTCCGCCATCCGTCGAGGGGCACGTTGTTGTCACTTTCGAGGGCCGAAGCCGACAACAACGTGCCCCTCGATCGTGGCAGCGCGCGTCAGGACGCGCGGAGCAGACGCTCGTAGAAGCGGATGCCGAGCAGCCACGTGGCGACGTGGATGCGCTCGTCGCGCGCGTGCAGCGTCCCGCGCTCCTCGGCGCTCATCTCGAACGGGGTGAACCGGTACACCGCGTCGGCGATCGCCGTGTAGTGCCGGCCGTCGCTCGCGCCGAGCATGATGTATGGCGTCACGATCGCCCGGGGATGCACCGCTGCGATCGCGCCGGCCAGCCGGTCCCACTCCGGCCCGGAGCTGGGGGAGACCGGCGAGGGCTCGCTCGGGTCGACGGCCTGGATGCGCACCTGCGGGTCGCGGATCGCCTTCCGCAAGTGCTCGAGCGTCTCTGCGACAGACGAGCCGACGGCGATGCGCACGTTCACGACCGCCTCCGCGGTCTCCGGCAGGGCGTTCGCGGCGAGGCTGCCGCTCAGCTGCGTCACAGCCGTGGTCGTGCGCACGATCGCCCGTGTCTCGTCGCCGAGCCGCGCGAAGACGGCGCGCAGCAGCGGCTGCAGCCTCCGCGCGCGCACGAAGACGGCGCGGAGCGGCCCGGTCGCGTGCGCACCGAGCGTCTCGACCATGCGGAGGTTCGTCTCGCTCAGGCGCGCGGGGAACGGCTTGGCGTTCATACGGGTGATGGCGCGCGCGAGTCGCACGGTCGCGGTCATCCTCGGGGGAGTGGAGGCGTGCCCGCCGCGCTGCTCGACGGTGAGCCGCACGCTCGTGATGCCCTTTTCGCTCACCCCGGCGACCGCGATCGGCGCGGCCACGCCGGGGAAGATTCGCTCGACGACGGCGCCGCCCTCGTCAAGAACGAACCCGGGCCGCACCCCGCGGTCGCGGAGGGCGGCGACGAGGGCCTGAGCGCCCGAGCCGACGGTCTCCTCGTCGTGCCCGAAGCTGAGGTAGACGTCGTTCGCAGGGACGAAGCTGTCGGCGACGAGCGCCTCCACCGCCTCCAGGATCGCGACGACCGCGCCCTTGTCGTCGAGCGTGCCTCGTGCCCACAGCAGCCGTTCGGCGCCGGAGCCGGTCAGCTCCGCGGCGAACGGGGGATGCGTCCAGCCGTCGTCGGTGGCGGGAACGACGTCGTAGTGCGCCATCAGCACGGTCGGCGCGCCGTCGCCGCTGCCCGGCCAGCGGTACAGCAGGGAGTGCCCGTGCTGCTCGCGCTCGAGTGCACCGTGCAGGGCGGGGTAGAGCGCAGGCAGAGTCTCGATGAACCGGTCGAACGCGGCCCAGTCCGTCTCGTCCACGTCGTTGCGGGACATGGTCGGGATGCGCAGCAGCGTGCGGAAGCGCTCGAGCGCGGCCTCGTCCCGCGCGTCGCTCACTCGCCAGCCGCCGTGCGGAAGGCGCGGAGCGCGTCCTCGTTGAACAGCACGAACCGCACCAGCTCCACCGAGCCGACGCCGGAGGAGAGCACCGCGCGCACGGTGCTCACCGCGACGCGTGCGGCGTCGTCCATCGGCCAGCCGTAGATCCCGGCGGAGATGGCGGGGAAGGCGACCGTGACGGCGCCGAGCTCGCGCGCGACACGGAGGGACGACCGGTACGCGTTCTGCAGCAGCGGTGTGCGGTCCTCCCGCTCGGCGTACACCGGCCCGACGGTGTGGATGACCCATTGCGCGTCGAGGTCGCCGGCGGTCGTCGCGACCGCCTGGCCCGTCGGCAGCCCGTCGGGCAGCGTCGTCGCCCGCAGCTCGCGGCAGGCCTCCAGGATGGCCGGCCCGCCGCGGCGGTGGATCGCACCGTCGACCCCGCCGCCGCCCAGCAGCGAGCTGTTGGCCGCGTTGACGATCGCGTCGACGCTCTGGTCGGTGATGTCGCCACGGACGATCTCGATCGGGTCCGACATCCTCAGCCCCGGTTGTTCGAGAGCTCGTAGACCTTGAGCAGTTCAAGGATCGCGTCGTCGCGCTGACTGCCGCCCTCCTCGAACATCTCCGAGACGTGGGTCTTCAGATGGTTCTCGACCAGCAGCTTGTTGAGCGAGCCGAGCGACTTCTGGATGGCCAGCGACTGGGTGATGATGTCGACGCAGTAGTCCTCGTTCTCGATCATCTTCTCGAGCCCGCGCAGCTGTCCTTCGAGGATCCGCGTGCGGTGCATGGCGCGCTTCTTGATGTCTGCGATCACCCCCTCAGGATACCGCGGATACGCGTATACCCCTCTGGGGTAGCCGCATCTCGCCTTGGTATACATGACGAATCGTCATATTCTGGAAGCGACACGCTCGCTTATCAGAATCGGTATGCCGCGCGCGGGATTCTCCGCGGCGCGTCGATCCCCCTCCCCCTAACGGGGGGTGGGGGAGGACATACCGTCGGGTCTATCCTCCTCAACAGGGGTTGAGAAATATTCGTTTTACAGGAAAGGCCCGACTTTGCTGAAGAACCTCAGCCCGCTGCTGTCCGGTGCGCTCTTGAGCGCCCTGGACGCCATGAAAGACGGCGACACGCTTACCCTCGTCGGCAGCGGGTATCCGGAAGAAGCACTCACTGCACCACTCGTCCACCTGGGGGAGGACGTCACCACGGAGGCCGCAGCCGAAGCGATCCTCAGTGTCTTCCCGCTCGCCACCGCCGACCCGTCGCCGATCGTCTTCCTGGACCTCGCCGACGAGCCGTACGAGGTCCCGGATGTCGCGTTCGCCGTCAACGGCATCGCGTCCGACGCGGAACTGCGCCGCATCCCGATGACCCGCCTGGAGCTCGACCCGTTCGTCGAGCTCGCCTCCCGATCCGCCGTGTTCGTCAGCGTCGGATCGGACGCTCCGCCCTGCGCATTCCTGTTCAGACGGGGCGCGCTCTAGCAGCACACGTTCGCCGCCGGGGGTGCACCGCCCCGGCGGCGAACGCGTGTCCGGGGGCCGGATAGGGTTGAGGGGTGCCGTACACGCCCCAGCAACCCGCATACAGCCGCGCCGCACTGGCGCCCGGGATGCTCGGAGCGCTCGTGCTGCTGTTCGGACTCGCTCTCGCCGGCTGGTACACCTGGGTGCTGTACGCCGTCAGCATCCTCGCCCTGATCCTCTGCGTGTTCGCGTGGCAGGCGAAGAAGCGCTGGTGGCTGGCCGGACTCATCCCGATCGCGGTGCTCTGGAACCCGATCTGGCCGATCCCGGGACTGACTCCCGTGCTGCCGCTCATCAGCCTCGCCGCGGCCGTCGTCTTCGTGGTCGCGGGGCTCCGCATCAAGGTGCCGACCGACACTCGTCGCTGACGCACCCCGAACGGCCCGCGGTGGGATAAAATGGGTGCTGCGCGGCCGTCCTGTGCCGCGTCCCCGGCGTTCCACGACGCGCGGGCGGGCCCGCTCGGTGCCCCTCCCGCCGCCTGCGCCGGCCCTCACGCCCCACCGGCGCCGCGCCTGATGGCCAGTTCGCGGTACATCCACTGGAGGACCATGTCTCGTTCGGGTCAGCGCAGCGCGTCCCGCCCACCGCAGCGTCGCAACCGTCACGCCAACAACGACGGCCTCATCCCCGTGCTCGCCCGCAAGGTGCGCGAGGTGGAGGCGAAGGCGACCGACGGCAAGAAGCTCGGCCCGACCAACCGGACGAAGTTCCAGGTCATCGCCTTCCTCATGCGCGAGGAGCGGGCGCGGGCCAAGTCCGACCCCGACCTCACCGACGCCGCCCGCGCCGAGCAGCTGAAGCGGCTGGACGGCATCGCGACCATCCTCGCCAAGACGGCCGCCCGCGACACCTCCCTCATCTCGCTGCTGGAGAGCGAGTCGCCGCCCACCGCGACGGCGCAGAAGATGCGCCGCGACTGGCTCCTCGAGTCCGGCACGGAGCTGAGCCCGGACGACCTGATCATCACGGTGGAGCGGCCGGTCGCCCAGGAGAGCGTGCTGCCCCCCGAGCTCGCGCAGAAGCAGGTGGTGCCGCAGTCCGTCAAGGCGCGCCAGCTCTCCAACCCGTTCCTTGCCCCCGACCTCAGCAGGCTGGCCCCTGCGGCGCCGACGCCGCGCCGGCGGCTGGACTCGTGGGAGCTGCTCGGGCCGCTGTTCAAGTCGTTCGAGTACGGCGCGGGCGGCCAGGCGGCGAGCATGGAGCTTCCGCCCGCTCCCGTGATCGACCGCTACTCGCCTCCCGGTCTCGAGCTCATGCACCACCAGTCGCGGTTCCTGGAGAGCGTCCGTCAGGGCCACCGCACGTTCCTGCTCGCCGACGAGCCGGGGCTCGGCAAGACCGCGCAGTCGGTGCTCGCGGCCTCCGTCGCCGGCGCGTACCCGCTGCTCGCGGTCGTCCCCAACGTCGTGAAGATGAACTGGGCGCGCGAGGTCGAGCGCTGGACGCCGCACCGCCGGGCCACCGTCATCCACGGCGACGGTGAGGGACTGGACGCGTTCGCCGACATCGTCGTCGTCAACTACGAGGTGCTGGACCGGCACCTGTCCTGGCTGAGCACGCTCGGATTCAAGGGCATGGTGGTCGACGAGGCGCACTTCATCAAGAACCTGCACTCGCAGCGCTCCCGCCTGGTGCTCGGCCTCGCGGACGCGATCCGCGAGAAGACCGTGGACCCGCTGCTCATCGCGCTGACCGGCACGCCGCTGATCAACGACATCGACGACTTCAAGGCCATCTGGCAGTTCCTCGGCTGGATCGACGGGGACCGCCCCACCGCCGAGCTCATGGAGAGCCTGGAGGAGTCCGGCCTCACCCCGGCCGACTTCGGCTTCTACGCCGCGGCGCGCGAGTCCGTGATCGACATGGGCATCGTCCGTCGCCGGAAGCTCGACGTGGCAGCGGACCTGCCGAGCCGGCGCGTCGTCGACCTGCCGGTCGAGCTGGACGACGACCTCGGTCGCTCCGTCCGTCAGGCCGAGAAGGAGCTGGCCGCGCGCCTGGTGGCCCGCTTCCACCGCGCCGCTGCGGCCGGGCGTCCCGACTCGTTCGACGGCGACGACGAGGCGCACCGCAGGCACCTCATCCGGCTGGTCGCGCAGTCGGAGCTGGAGGAGTCGAAGTCGGCCAAGACCGGCGACAACGTCTTCACGATGGTCCGCAAGATCGGTCAGGCGAAGGCGGGGCTGGCGTCCGACTACACGGCGCAGCTCGCCCGCTCGGTCGGCAAGGTGGTCTTCTTCGCCAAGCACATCGACGTGATGGATGCGGCGGAGGAGGCGTTCGCCGCCCGCGACCTCAAGACGATCTCGATCCGCGGGGACCAGACCGCCATCGCGCGGCAGAAGGAGATCGACGCTTTCAACAACGACCCGGAGGTCTCGGTCGCGGTCTGCTCGCTCACGGCGGCCGGAGTCGGGCTCAACCTGCAGGCGGCGTCGAACGTCGTGCTCGCCGAGCTGTCGTGGACGGCCGCCGAGCAGACGCAGGCGATCGACCGCGTGCACCGCATCGGTCAGGAGGAGCCGGTCACCGCGTGGCGGATCATCGCCGCGCAGACGATCGACTCCAAGATCGCCGAGCTCATCGACGCCAAGCAGGGACTCGCGGCGCGCGCCCTCGACGGCAGCGACGTCGAGGTCGGCTCGGCGGACTCGGTGCAGCTGGACGCGCTCATCCACCTGCTCGAGGACGCGCTGGCCTGAGCCGGTGTGCGCCGAGTGACCGCCTAGGCGATCTCGGCGTCGTCGGGGTCGAGCGGGACGGGGCGTTCGTCGTCCGGGAGGATGCGGTCGTCCTCGTCCTCGTCCTCGTCGACCGGGAGGTCGTCGGGGTCGTGGACGACCGGCTCCGGCTCGTAGTCGCCCTCCTGCGCCTCGCGGAAGTCGTCGTCCTCCGGTTCGCGTTCGGTGTCGCTCATGGCACGAGGGTACCGCGCGGCCGAACGGCCGTGAAGGGTGATCCGGACGGGTCGCTGGTCAGCGCCGGATGAGGCCCGCCTCGGTGGCCGCGGCCACCGCCGCCGTCCGAGACGAGACCCCGAGCTTGGTGAAGATGTGCACCAGGTGGGACTTCACGGTCGCCTCGCTGAGGAAGAGCTCCCTGGCGATCTGCGCGTTCGTCCGCCCGGCGGCGACCAGTGCGAGCACCTCGATCTCACGCGCGCTCGGGCGCGAGCCCTGCTCGTCCCGCCGCTCCTCCAGGCGTGCGGAGACCGCGGGAGCCAGCGCGGTCTCGCCCGCCGCGGCCGCCCGGACGCCGGCGACGAGCTCCGCGGGCGGCGCGTCCTTCAACAGATAGCCGCTGGCGCCGGCCTCGACGGCACCGAGGATGTCCGCATCGGTGTCGTAGTTCGTGAGCACGAGCACCGTCGGCGGCTCCGCGAGGCGGCGGAGCTCCCGGGTGGCGGCTGCCCCGTCGCCCGCCGCGCCCGCGCCGAACTGCAGGTCCATCAGCACCACGTCCGGCCGCAGCGTCCGCCCCAGCGCGACGGCCTCCTCCGGGGTCGCGGCCTCGCCGGCGACCTCCATGTCCGGCTCCGTCGCGAACAGGGCGCGCAGACCGGCCCGGACGACCGGGTGGTCGTCGGCGAGCAGCAGCCGGATCATGCACCGCCTCCGATCGGCAGGGTGACGGCGACCGCTGTGCCGTGACCGGGCGCCGACTCGACGACGACGGCGCCGCCGAGGGCGGCCGCGCGCTCGCGCATGGCGCGCAGGCCGAAGGAGCCGGGATGTCGGGCGGCGTCCCCGGCGGACCCCGGGTCGAAGCCGCCGCCGTCGTCCACCACGTCCAGCGTCACCGCGTCCTCCATGTAGCTCAGGGTGAGCCCGGCGCTGCGGGCCCCGGCGTGCTGCACCACGTTCGCCAGCGACCCCTGCGCCGCCCGCAGCAGCGCGGTCTCGACCGGCATCGGCAGGGGAGCGGGATCGCCGCTCACCCGCACATCCACCCGGACGCCGCTCGCCCGGGTCGTCTGCTCGGCCAGCCGCTCCAGCGCGGCGGGGAGGGAGCGGTCATCCAGGGCGGGAGGGCTGAGCTCGCGGATGAACCGGCGGGTCTCCGCCAGGTCCGTCGCCGCGGTCTCCCTGGCGAGCCGGAGGGCGTCCAGCGCGGACGCGTCCGTCGTCGACCGCTCGGCGGCGTGCAGCAGCAGCTGGATGCTCGACAGTCCCTGCGCCACCGTGTCGTGCAGCTCGCGCGCGAGCCGCTCCCGCTCGCCGAGGGTGCCGGCCTGCCGCTCGCTCGCCGCGAGCTGCTCCCTGGTCGCCACCAGGTCACGGATGAGTCGTTCGCGCTCCTGCGCCTCCCGGAACAGCGCCCGGTAGCCGAGCCCGATCGCGACGGCGACGCCCGCGCCGATCAGCGGACCGAGCACGCCGCCGGCGGTCCACCCCGAGTGCCCGGCGAAGAACAGCACGGCAGCGACCGTGAGGCACCCGACGGCGACGACGCTCCACGGCACGGGGAGCAGGTGCAGCGCGAGGAAGAAGAGGGGGAAGACCAGGAAGGTGGCGTCCGGGGTCAGCGCCGCGAGCACGATCCACTCCACGGTGAGCGCCGCGAGCCAGACCAGCCGGAACGGCCCGCGCAGCCGCGACCGCAGCGGGCCGGCCACGGCATAGGTCGCCACGAAGAGCACGGAGACGCCGATCACGACGCCCTCCGGCGCCCAGCGGCCGGTGGCGGCGACGGAGACGCAGGATCGCACGAGGACGTAACCGGCGAGCCCGATCACGAGAGCGTGCAGGCCGACCCGCAGCGCGGTGAACACCGGCGTCAGGGCGGAGTGATTCACTCCGCCAGCCTAAGGTGCGCTCCTGCGGGCCGGCTCAGCGCAGGGTGAAGACGAAGAACGGTCCGGTTTCGTCGTGGTGGATGCGCGCGTCGCCCGCGAAACCGGCGAAGTCGCCCGTTCCGGTGCCCGGCACGATGTGGCCGAACGCGGACGAATCGCCCGGGTGCTGCAGCGCACCGTGGTGGACGGTGAACGAACCGCTGCGGCCGTCCTCCAGGCGCCCGGTGACCCGCTCCGCCGCCAGGTAGCCGCGTCCGTCCTCCTCTGTGCCGGAGGAGACGAAGTGGGCGACGGAGTCGCCGACGAGGCCGTCGGTGTAGGTCTTGCGCATGATGACGGCGCCGACCCAGTCGCCGTTGATGCCCGGCAGCTCGACCGGCTCCCAGCCGGTGACCTCGAAGCGGGCGATGATCGTCGTGGCGGTGTCCATCCCCGCAGCCTACGGAGCGGTCGCCGCGTCCGCTTGTAATTTCGCGACAGCGCGGAAGTGGACTAGACAGGGGACATGCCGCACACCTCCCAGGTCGAGATCGAACGCAAGTACGACGTGGACGAGGAGACCCTCCCGCCCGCGCTCGTCGGCGTCGGCGCGATCGCGGTCGAGGGCGAGCCGACCACGGACGAGCTCGTCGCCACGTACTTCGACACCGCAGACCTGGACCTCGCCCGCGCGCACATCGCCGTTCGGGCCCGCAGCGGCGGCGGCGACGAGGGCTGGCACGTGAAGCTGCCGCCGGAGCAGGAGGGCCGGCGGGAGCTGCACTGGCCGCTCGGCGACGGGCGGACACCGCCGTCCGAGCTCCTGGACGCCGTCCGCGAGCACACGCGCGCGGAGCGCACGCTGGAGCTGGCGCCGATCGCGCGCGTCCGGAACACCCGCGTCACCGTCCTGCTGCAGGACGCCGCCGGCTTCGACCTGGCCGAGCTGTGCGACGACCACGTGAGCAGCGAGAACCTGCGCACCGGCCACCGGGACGCCTGGCGCGAGTGGGAGGTGGAGCTGCTGAGCGGCGCCCCCGACACCCGCGAGGGACGGACAGCGCTGCTCGACGGCATCGAAGCGCGCCTGCTGGAGGCGGGCGCCCGCCACGCCGCCTCCGCCTCGAAGCTCCAGCGCGCGCTCGGCCTCTGATCCGGCACCGCGCGCCTGCCAATACCACCGGACGGCGGGGGTCGTCCAGAGTGAATTTGTGCACGGCGGACCGAGTCGGCATGATTCGTAGGGGCGAACGAGAAACGGAGCAGCATGAAGATCGGCATCCTGACCAGTGGCGGCGACTGCCCGGGACTGAACGCGGTCATCCGCGGCGCGGTCCTCAAGGGTGACCGGGTGTACGGCTCCGAGTTCGCGGGCTTCCGGTACGGCTGGCGCGGCGTCGTCGAGGGCGACATCATGCCGCTCGACCGGCACAGCGTGCGCGGGCTCTCCCGGCAGGGCGGCACCATCCTCGGCTCCAGCCGAACCAACCCGTTCGAGGGTGAGGCGGGCGGCCCGGAGAACATCCAGCGGATGATGGACGAGAACGGCATCGACGCGATCATCGCGATCGGCGGCGAGGGCACGCTGACCGCCGCCCGCCGGCTCACCGACGCCGGCCTGCGCATCGTCGGCGTCCCGAAGACCATCGACAACGACCTGGCCGCGACCGACTACTCGTTCGGCTTCGACACGGCGGTGGAGATCGCGACCGAGGCGATCGACCGGCTGCGCACCACTGCGGAGTCGCACCAGCGCTGCATGGTGGTGGAGGTCATGGGCCGCCACGTCGGCTGGATCGCGCTGCACTCGGGCATGGCGGGCGGCGCGCACGCCATCCTGATCCCGGAGCAGCCGCAGTCGATCGAGCAGATCTGCGAGTGGGTCGAGTCGGTGCGCGACCGCGGCCGCGCGCCCGTCATCGTCGTCTCCGAGGGCTTCCACCTGAACACGATGGAGGAGGCGCACTCGCACAAGGGCCTCGACGCGTTCAACCGGCCGCGCCTGGGCGGCATCGGCGAGATGCTCGCGCCGATGATCGAGGAGCGCACCGGCATCGAGTCGCGCGCGACGGTCCTCGGCCACATGCAGCGCGGCGGCGTTCCGAGCGCGTACGACCGGGTACTCGCCACCCGCCTCGGCATGGCGGCGGTCGACGCGGCGTACGAGGGACGCTGGGGCTCGATGGTGTCGCTGCGCGGCACCGACGTCGTCAACGTCTCCATCGCCGACGCCACGGGCGGTCTCAAGACGGTGCCCGACGCACGGTACGAGGAAGCGGCCCTCCTCTTCGGCTGACGCGCGACGCCGTCCGCCGCCTCCCGGGCCGGACATTTGTGCCAAATGTTCGTCATCCCTGCGGTCGGAATCGACCTTTGTGCCAAATCTTCGCGATCGCTCCCGCGCCCAGGTGGCCCCTTTCCCACGAGACATCTGTGCCAAATGTCCGTCACCGCTGCGGTCGGAATCGACATTTGCGCCAAATCTTCGCGATCGCTCCCGCGCCCAGGTGGCCCCTTTCCCACGAGACATTTGTGCGAAATGTCCGTCACCGCTGCGGTCGGAATCGACCTTTGTGCCAAATGTCGGCCCGCGCGCGGGCGTAGGCTCCTTCCTACGGAGGAAAGGAGCGCTGCATGCCCAGATTCGTCCAGTTCGAGGAGTTCGGCTCCCGCGACTACCTGCAGGTGGTGGACCGTGAACGGCCGTGGCCGGGACCGGGCCAGATCCTGGTGCGGGTGATGGCCGCCGGGCTCAACCCGATGGACGTGAAGGCGTACCGCAGCGAACAGGCGGCCGCGCGCATGGGTGTCACCCTGCCGAGCGGCATCGGCCAGGACTTCGCCGGATTCGTCGAGGACGTCGGCGACGGCGTCACCCGGTTCCGGAGCGGGGACGCGGTGCTCGGCACCGCGCCGTTCGCCGCCATCGCGGACTTCGTCGTCGTGCCGGCGGACGGTCAGGTCATCGAGAAGCCGGAGGCGCTCACGTTCGAGGTGGCAGGCGCTCTCGGGGTCGTCGCCCGCACCGCGGTGGCCAGCAGCCGCTCGCTCGGCCTCGGCGAGCACGACATCGTGCTCGTGAGCGCCGCTGCGGGTGGTGTCGGCATCCTCGCCGCACAGCTCGCCGTGCGCGCGGGCGCGACCGTGATCGGGACGGCGAGCGAGGAGAACCACGAGTTCCTCGAGACGCTCGGCATCATCCCTGTTCGCTACGGCGACGGGCTGGCCGACCGGGTGCGCGAGGCGCTCGACGACGGCGACCGGGTCACCGCTGTGCTCGACAACCACGGTCCGGACACGATCGAGGCGGGCATCGAGCTCGGGGTGCCGGTGGAGCGCATCAACACCATCGCGACCTTCGGTCCGGAAGCGCAGGGCGCCCAGACCGTCGGCGGGTACGCCGCAGGCAACGACGAGCTCGCCGAGGTGGCGGAGCTGCTCGCCGAGAACGAGCTGGTGCTCCCGGTCGACTCCATCTATCCGATCGAGCGCGTCGGAGAGGCGTACGGCCGGCTGGAGGCCGGCCATGTCCGCGGCAAGATCGTGGTCGTCACCGACTGAGGGGAGGAGCAGCCATCATGATCGACGAGAACCTCGCCCGCCTGCTGCGGGCGGCCGGGCTCCGCTGGCAGCCCGCCTCCGGCGACACCTTCGCCGTGGACCGGCCGGACATGGCAGGCGAGCACTTCACCGTCAGCGAGATGACGATCGAGCCGCACCACTTCGACACCGGCACCATCCTCGGCTTCAACGGCACCACCGAGTGGGCGCTGGACTCGCTCGCCGTGGAGGACGCGCTGTGGATCCCGCGCGAGGACCAGCTGCGCGAGCTGCTCGGCGGCGCGTTCCGGCACCTCGCGAGGACGCCGGACGGCTACCGCGTGACAATCGTCGTCGCCGATCAGGAGCGCTACTTCGAGGAGCCGGACGCGGCGACGGCGTACGCGCAGGCGCTGCTCGCGCTGATCGGCGCGGCCGTCGTCTGACCCGCCGTCAGGCGTCGGTGAGGACGTCGGGGCTGAGCTCGTCGAGCGTGCGGAGGCCGGCGAGACCCAGGCTGATGTCGAGCTCGGCGAGGATGTTGCGCAGCACCTCGCGCACGCCGGTCTCGCCGGCGACGGCGAGGCCGTACGCGTACGGGCGGCCGATCCCGACCGCGCGGGCGCCGAGGGCCAATGCGATCAGGGCGTCCGCGCCGCTGCGTACCCCGCTGTCGAACAGCACGGGAAGGCGGTCGGACACCGCGTCCACGACGCCGGGCAGCGCATCCAGGGCCGCGATCTCCCCGTCGATCTGGCGGCCGCCGTGAGTGGAGACGTACACGGCGTCGACGCCCGCATCCACGGCGCGGCGCGCGTCGTCGGGATGCAGCACGCCTTTCAGCACGATCGGCAGGTCGGTCAGCTCGCGGAGGAAGGCGAGGTCGTCCCAGCCGAGGGAGGGGTCGGCGAACACATCCAGGAACGTCTCGACCGCGGCCAGCGGCTCGCCGGAGCCGAGTTTCTCGCGCAGCGGTCCCGGATGGTGGCGGAGGATGCTCGCGAACGCCGCGATCGCGGCGGGCGTCACCGCGGCGGCCTCCCGTGGCTCGTACCCGGCCACGCGCTCGCGGACGAGCCGCCGGAAGACGGGGTCCGAGGTGTACTGGGCGATGCCGAGCCCGCGGCTGAACGGGAGGTAGCCGAGGGACAGGTCGCGGGGACGCCAGCCGAGGATGTGGGTGTCCAGCGTCACCACCACGGCCTCGCAGCCGCTGGCCTCGGCCCGGGTGACCAGGCTCGCGACGAGGTCACGCGACGAGCTCCAGTACAGCTGGAACCAGCGCGCGGCGCCGGGCTCCGCCGCGTCCATCGCGACCGCCACCTGCTCCATCGGCACCGAGGCCTGGTTCGAGAGCAGGGCCGGCACGCCGAGCCGCGCCGCGGCGCGTGCTGCGGCGACATCGCCGTCGCGCCTGGCGAGCTCCAGGACGCCGATGGGGGCCAGCAGCAGCGGCGTCGCGCGGCGTCGCCCGAACAGCTCGATGCCGAGGTCGCGCTCGGCGACGTCTCTGAGCACCCGCGGCACGATCCGTCGCCGGGCGAACGCGTCGAGGTTCGCCGCGGCGGTCCGCTCGAGCCCCGCCGACCCGGCGATGTAGGCGAATCCGGCCCGGGACATCCGCCGCTCGGCGAGCCGCTCCAGCTCGGGGAAGCCGACAGGGACGGCCGGCCTCCGGCCGCTCACCCCCGCGCGGTAGACGGCGCTCTGCGCCGCCCTCCCGATGCTCGTCGCGATCCTGTCCGCCGTGCCCACGCTGGCCGTCATGCCCCCATCCTCTCGTGTCCGCTCGCCGGACGCACGGGGTGGAGCGGGTCAGCGCTTCCGGCGCTGGCGCTTGGCGGCTGGGGCCTGACGCGGGCGCTTGGCGGTCGCGGCCTGCGCAGCGGCGACGTCGGCGTTCCGCGAGCTGTGTGCGGTGCGGCCGCGGACGATGCCGATGAACTCGTCGACGAGGGGATGCTGCCCCTCCCGCGGCCAGGTGAGGCCCACGTGCGACACCGGTCCGTCCTCCAGGCGCATCGCCGTCACGTCCTTGCGGCGCAGCGCCTTCGCGATCGAGGCCGGCAGTAGGGCGATGCCGTCTCCGTTCGCGACACTGCGCATCAGCGCCTCCGACGGCTCGCCGGCGACCCGCGGTTCGCCCTCGAGATCGGCCAGGTGCAGCTTCTCCTCCAGGGTCAGCAGGTGCTCGTGGTGCATCACGACGACGACATCCTCGCTGTAGAGCGGGATGAGGTGACGCTCGTCGTCCGGCTCGGCATCCCGCGCGAACACCATGTCCGCCTCGCCTGCGGCCAGCAGGGCGAGCGGGTCGGCGCTCGGCAGCACCACCAGCTCGTCGCGCGGTCGGCGCTCGGCGAAGAGCCGCGTCCACTTGCCGATCGTGACCCCGGGCGGGAAGGCGAGGACGAAGCGCGAGGTCATGACGCCAGGGTAGCGAACGGTACCCTGGAATCCATGAAGCCCCAGACCATGAAGGCGGCCACCGCGGCCAAGAAGCTCGGCATCTACCTGCCGGCCGCCCCGGAGGAGTTCCGCGACCGCGACATCAGCCGCACCGAGCTGGACGAGCTGACCGCGAACCCGCCGGAGTGGCTGAGCGCCCTGCGCGCGGACGGCCCGCACCCGCGCGACGTCGTCGCCCGCAAGCTCGGCGTGAGCAACTCGGGTCTGGCCCGCGGCGGCGTCACGGAGGCGCTGACGACCGCCGAGATCAAGGAGCTGCTCGCGTCCCCGCCGGAGTGGCTGGTGGCCGAGCGCGCGACGCAGGCCCAGGTGCGCGCCGAGAACGCGCGCGTCAAGCAGCGCGACGCCGAGCGCGCCGCCCGCCGCGCGTCCGAGGACTAGGCAGTCCCTTCTCGCCCGCCGCCCTCGAGCGTCCTGTTCATCCGCACCGCCATCGCTTCCGGAGTTCTTCACGCAACACGCCGCGTCCACGCGTGAACAACTCAGGAACCGGCGGTGGTCCCCGTAGCGTCGGCGCGCGCCTTCCGCACCGAGTGCGCCAGCACCTCGGGGCCGGTCACGAGCGCACGGCGCCACGGGGCGACGCCGTCGATCTCGATCTGCAGTGAGAAGCTCAGGATGGTGCGGATCAGCACGATGATCCCGAGCACCAGCGCGTCCGTGAGCGTCGGATTCGAGGTCACCGTCTTGATGAGGTCCGCGGCGACCAGGATCTCCAGGCCAAGCAGGATGACCCCGCCGAACACCTCGCGCAGCGTGCGGAACGCGGCCGCGCCGTCCCGCCGTCGCACCAGCACCACGGCGGAGATCACCAGCGCGGCGAGGAACCCGAGCGCGAGTGCGGCGACCCCGACGAACTCGAAGGCCACACCGATCCACTCGAACACGGCGTGCGTCTGCATGCGCTCATCGTGGCACAGGGCACGGCGGCGTCACGAGACGTGGACGGCAGGTCGGCGCTTCACATCCTTCTCGGCCTCGCGCAGCACCTCACGCGTCACCGGGGCGACCTCTCCGACGCCGGTGATCAGGTAGCGGAACATGTTCGAGATCGGGTTGCCCTCCGTCCACTCGAAGTAGATCGTCGGCACGACGCCCGTGATGTCGCGGATCTCGATCAGGATGGCCGCGATCGTGTTCGGCACGTTGCCGCTCGTGACCTGCAGCACCCGGTAGCCGTACTTCACGACCCCGTGCACCACCAGGTCCTCCTCGAAGTCGGAGGAGTCGGAGGGCAGCACCTCCAGGAAGATCGTCCGCGAGCGCTGCGGGATGTGGCTGAACCGGCGCTCGTCCTTGTTCTTGTCCGCGTACTCCTTGGTGGTGTCCACGTCCGGCTCGTGCGAGATGATGCGGATCTCGCCCTCCTCGGCGTCCTCCAGCACGAAGTCGAGCGCCGAGACGTCGAGCGTGACGCTGGTCGCGCGCAGCTGGAAGGACCGGCCGACGCGGGAGACGATCGAGACCACCAGGATGCCGAGGATGAACAGCGTCGCGATCCGCAGTCCGTCCGGCCGCTCGATGATGTTGTCGATCGTCGTGTAGACGAAGATCGCGGTGATGATCCCGAAGACGAGCGTGCGCTTCGGCTGCTTCTTGCGCCACGCGGACAGGCTCACCGCGAGCGACGCAGAGGTGATCAGCACGAGGACACCGGTGGCGTACGCGCCGCCCTGCGCATCCACATCCGCGTCGAAGATCAGCGTGATCAGGAAGGCGATGGCGGTGAACACGAGCACCAGCGGGCGAACGGCCCGCGCCCACTGCGGCGCCATGCCGTACCGCGGCAGGTAGCGAGGGACCAGGTTGAGCAGTCCGGCCATCGCGGACGCGCCGGCGAACCACAGGATGAGGATCGTGCTGATGTCGTAGACGGTCCCGAAGGTGTTGCCGAGGTACTCGTGGGCGAGGTAGGCGAGGGCACGGCCGTTGGCGGATCCGCCCGGCTGGAACTCCTTCTGCGGGATCAGCAGCGTGGTGGTGAAGCTGGAGGTGATCAGGAACACGCTCATGATGATCGCGGCCGTGGTCAGCAGCCGTCCTGCGCCGCGGATGCGGCCCTCGGGGTGGTTCGGGTCGTCGTCCGGCTTGCCCGTGATCTGCGGCATCACGGCGACACCGGTCTCGAAGCCGGAGAGGCCGAGGGCGAGCTTCGGGAACACCAGCAGGGCGACGCCGACGATCAGCAGCGGGTTGCCGTGCGAGGCGAACAGCGCGCTCCACCAGTCGTCGATGGCGCTGGGGTGCTGGAAGACCTCGATGATGGAGGTGGTGACGACGACCACGTTGAGCGCGAGGTAGACGCCGACGAGCACGACGGCGATGCCGATCGCCTCGCGGAACCCCTTCAGGAACACGGCGCCGAGAAGCACCAGCAGGAACAGCGTGATCAGGACATTGTTGCCGTGGAACCAGGATGGCGCGTACGGGTTCTCGATCGCGTGCGCCGAGGCGTCGGCCGCGGACAGGGTGATCGTGATCATGAAGTCCGTCGCGGCGAAGCCGAGCAGGACGAGGACGAACAGCTTGCCGGCCCACCAGGGCAGGAACCGCTCCAGCATGGCGATCGAGCCGGATCCCCGGAAGCTCTCGCGGGCGACCCTCCGGTAGACCGGCAGCGCACCCAGCAGCGTGAGCGCGACGAGCACCAGCGTCGCGAACGGCGAGATCAGCCCGGCGGCGAGGGCCGCGATGGCCGGCTGGTAGCCGAGGGTGGAGAAGTAGTCGACACCGGTGAGGCACATGACCTGCCACCACGAGTGCGTGCGCTCCGGGTTGCGGCCGTGCGGGCCCTGCTGGGTGCCGCGCTCGTCGATCATGCCGCGCAGCAGCCAGTGCTTGAAGCGGGAGCCTCCCGGATCGGCGGGACGCAGCGGGATCGCCTGCCCGGGGACGGGCACCGGCTCCCGCGGCGTGACGCGAGCCGGTCGTTGGCCGGTCAGCTCTGCGGGATCCCGGGCTTCGGAGCCCTCGCCGCCGGACGGTGTGGAGCTGGCCATCGAGGACCCTTCGTTCGTGCCTTCGTGGCTCACTGTACGGTCACCAGGCGGAGGGACGGTAGTCCTTGAGGAACACGCCGTGCACGTCCTCTCCCGCCTCGCCGCGCACGATCGGGTCGTAGACCCGCGCGGCGCCGTCCACCAGGTCGAGAGGGGCGTGGAAGCCCTCCTCGGCGAGCCGCACCTTCGTGTAGTGCGGGCGCTCGTCGGTGATCCACCCGGTGTCGACGCTCGTCATCAGGATGGCGTCCGTCTCGAACATCTCCCGGGAGCTGGTGCGGGTCAGCATGTTGAGCGCCGCCTTGGCCATGTTGGTGTGCGGGTGACCCGGACCCTTGTACGCCCGGCCGAACACGCCCTCCATCGCCGAGACGTTGACCACGTAGGACCGTCGCCCGGGGACCGCTGTGGCCGCGGCGGCGAGCGGCGAGCGCAGCCGGTCGATGAGGATGAACGGCGCCGTCGTGTTGCACAGCTGCACCTCGAGCAGCTCCAGCGGGTCGATTCCGCCGACGCCTTGCGTCCACGTGTTCACGTGCGCGACGTCGGGGACGAGGCCGCCCGCGTCGATGGCGGAGCCGTCGGCGTGCTTGGCGAGGGAGGACGAGCCGGGAGCCATCGCGAGGGAGGCGAGGTCGTCCGCGGTCAGTGCGGCGGCGCCCGCGCCCGCGAGCTCGGCGATCGTGCCGGACACGTCCGCGGCGGAGAGCAGCGGGTGGGCGGCGACCGACGCCTCCAGGGCCTTCGGGTGCGGGTCCGCGGTGTGGCCGAACGTCTCCAGTTCGGGCAGCGGGCCGTCCGGCAGCGGCTGCGACTCCGCCTCGGCGAGCAGGGCGTACGAGCCGGGGGAGCGGCGGACGGTCTGTGCCGCGTTGTTGATCAGGATGTCGAGCGGGCCCTTCGCCGCCACCGAGTCGGCGAGCGCGATCACCTGGGCGGGGTCGCGCAGGTCGATGCCGACCACGCGCAGCCGGTGCAGCCATTGGCCGGCGTCGGGGAGCTGGGCGAATCGGCGCACGGCGTCCCGCGGGAACCGGGTCGTGATGGTCAGGTGGGCGCCGTCGCGCAGCAGCCGCAGCGCGATGTGCATCCCGATCTTGGCGCGCCCCCCGGTGAGCAACGCGCGGCGACCGGTGAGGTCGGTGCGCGCGTTCCGCTTGGCGTGGCTGAACGCGGCGCAGGACGGGCAGAGCTGGTGGTAGAACCAGTCGACCTCGGTGTACGGCTGCTTGCAGATGTAGCAGGCCTGGGCGCGCTGGAGCGTGCCGGCGGTCGCCGACCCGGTCACGGAGGAGGTGAGCTCGCGGCCGCGGGTCTCGTCGTCGATCCGATCGGGGGCGCCGGTGGCCGTCGCTGCCACCACCGCGCGGTCGGCCTCGAGCACCGCATCCCGCAGTTCGCGTCGCCGTGCCTGCTTGACGGCCTTGAACATGTGGCCCGTCGCCCGGCGCACGCGCACGAAATCGGGGTGGTCGTTGTCGAGCTCGTGGAGCTGCGCGAGCACGCGGAGGGTGGTGGCGAGATCGTCCGGATCGAGTCCGGGCGCGACGGGCGTGTCGGCGGGGGTTTCGGGAGGCACCGGAGAATTCTACGTGGCGTCGAGGTCGTCGGCGCTCAGCTCCAGCCAGACCATCCCGCGCAGGTCGATGCGGACGCGGCCGGCGCCCTCGGTCACCCGAGCCAGCATCCCCTCGCACACCGCACAGCACAGCACGAGCCCGCCGGAGACAGGGCGCACGTGCGCCCGGGCGACGACCGCCTCGTCCCCGCAGCTCGCGCAGCGGCCGCGCGCGGTGGTCACGTCGACCGCGAACACCTCGTCGAGGAGTCCCGCGGCCGCGTTGCCGTCGAGGTAGTCGAGATCGTGGCCGGTCATTGCGCGCCTCCGATGCCGCCGTAGCGCTCGGTGCGGATCCGGGCCGGGTCGTGGCCGGCGTCGACGAGCCAGCCGGAGACCGTCTCGACGAACGGGGTGGAGCCGCAGATGTAGAAGGTGGGGGAGTCGGCCGCCGGGAGGGTGAGCTCCGCGAGCGCCTCCTGCATGAGACGTCCGGGCGGCTGCGGCCATCCCGGAGGCGTCTCGCGCGTGTAGACGTAGTCGAGCCGGAGCGGCGCTGCGCCGGCGGCGAGCCGCTCCAGCTCGTCCGCGTAGAAGCGGGACGCCGGAGTGCGCACCGAGTACAGCAGCCGGAACGGCTCGGTGCTGTGAGCTGCGGCGTGCGCGCGCGCCATCGACATCAGGGGGACGACGCCCGACCCGCCCGCGATCAGCTGCACAGGGCCGGCGTCGCCGTGGCGCCAGACGAACCAGCCGCCGACCGGGCCGCGCACCTCCAGCTGGTCGCCGACGGAGACGCCCTCCACCAGGTACGGGGAGACCTCGCCGTCCGGCAGTTCCTCGACGGTCAGCTCGAGCTCGTCGGGGGCGATGTCCCCGGCGCCCGGGGCGGACGCGATCGAGTAGGAGCGCACCGCCTGGTAGCCGTCCGGTGCGGTCAGCCGCACGTCCACGTGCTGTCCCGGAAGGTGGCCGGTGAGTCCGGGGATGCGCAGGCGCAGTGTCCGCGCGTTCGCGGTCTCCTGCCTCGCGCCGACGACGTCGGCAACGCGCCAGGCGGTCGTCACCAGTAGCGCTCCTCTTTCCAGGGGTCGCCGTACATGTTGTAGCCGTTCTGCTCCCAGAACCCCGGCTGATCGTTCGGCAGCATCTGGAGGCCGCTCACCCACTTGGCGCTCTTCCAGAAGTACAGGTGCGGCACGAGCAGGCGCGCGGGACCGCCGTGCTCCGGCGGCAGGTCGGAGCCGTCGAACGAGTGCGCGATCCAGGCCTTGCCGTCGAGCAGGTCCTTCAGCGGCACGTTCGTGGTGTAGCCGCCGTAGCTGTGCGCCATCGTGTACTCGTAGCTCGTGTCGACGCCGTCGAACAGGGTGTCGAGGGCGACACCGCGCCAGGACGTGCCCAGCTTCGACCAGCTGGTCACGCAGTGGATGTCCGTGGCGACGTCCTCCTGCGGGAGCGCAAGGAACTCGTCCCAGCTCCAGCGGTGCACGACGCCGGTCTCGGTCGTGATGGTGAACGCCCACGCGTCCTTGGCCACCCGCGGCGTCGGCCCGGCCGAGAGCACAGGGAAGCCCTGGGTCTCGTACTGGCCGGGAGGGAGCCGGGTGTCGTCCGTCCTGCGCCGGCCCATGAAGCCGGAGGAGATGATTCCCATGGCGGGAGCCTAATGGGCGGCGAACCGGAGGTCTATGGTGAGGACATGACCGCCGTCGACCTCGGGATGCCGCGTGCACGCAGCACGGGCGCTCCCGACACCGCGGGCCGGCCCGACCATCCCGGGCTGATCGACCGGTTCGGGCGTGTCGCACGCGACCTGCGGGTGTCCGTCACCGAGAAGTGCTCATTGCGCTGCACGTACTGCATGCCCGCGGAGGGCCTGCCTGCTATCGCGCGCGACGACCTGCTGACGCCCGCCGAGATCGCGCGGCTGGTGCGGATCGGCGTGCGCGACCTCGGCATCCGCGAGGTGCGCTTCACCGGGGGCGAGCCGCTGATGCGCGCCGACCTCGCCGAGATCATCGGGCTGTCCGCCGAGGCGGCGCCCGGCATCGACCTCAGCATCACGACCAACGGCATCGGCCTCGACCACCGGGTGCGGTCGCTCGTCGACGCGGGCCTGACCAGGGTCAACATCTCGCTGGACACGGTCGACCGCGAGCACTTCGCCGCGCTGACCCGCCGCGACCGCCTCCCCGCCGTGTTCGCCGGCGTCGCCGCCGCGCACGCGGCCGGGCTGACCCCGCTCAAGCTGAACGCCGTGATGATGCGGCAGACCGTCGGCCACGCGCCGGAGCTGCTGGCGTGGGCGATCGCGAACGGCTGCCGGCTGCGCTTCATCGAGCAGATGCCGCTCGACGCCGATCACGCCTGGCTGCGCGAGAACATGGTGGATGCGGCGGAGCTGCTGGAGGTGCTCGGCACCCGCTTCGCGCTCACCCCCGTCGGGCGCCCGGACGACCCGTCCGCCCCGGCGGAGGAGTGGCTGGTGGACGGCGGCCCCGACACCGTGGGGATCATCGCCTCGGTGACCCGCTCGTTCTGCTCCGCGTGCGACCGGACCAGGATCACCGCGGAGGGCACCGTGCGCTCGTGCCTGTTCGGCGACGACGAGACGGACCTGCGCGGGCTGCTGCGCGGCGGCGCGGACGATGGCGAGATCGCGCGCTGGTGGCGGGGCGCGATGTGGGGCAAGCAGAGCGGTCACGGCATGGAGCGGGCGGGCTTCCGCCCTCCGGTGCGGAGCATGGGGGCGATCGGTGGCTGACGTCCTGGTGCGCTACTTCGCCGCGGCCGAGGAGGCCGCCGGCCGCGAGGAGGAGATCATCGCGATCCCGGAGGCGACGCTCGGCGCGCTCCGTGCCGAGCTGGTCGCCCGGTACGGAGCCCCGATGGAGAAGGTGCTCGCGGGCGGTTCGTTCCTGGTCGACGGGGTCGTCGCCCGCGACGTGACCCGGCCTGTCGGCTCGCGTGTCGACGTCCTGCCTCCTTTCGCGGGCGGATGATCGTCCGGTAGCCTTCCGAAAAGGGGGTCGCCATGAGCGCGTACATGACGGAATTCGATCGGGTGCACCGCAGCAGGGTCCGGTTCGCCTGGCTGATCGTGCTGGCGGTCGTCACCGGTGCGGGCGCGTGGCTCACCGCCCCGTTCGGGATCGTGCAGCTGACCCGCGGCGAGGCCGCCGGCTGGCTGCTCGTGGCCGCGGGCGTGCTGCTGCTCGGACTGTGCGTCGCCGCCATCATCGTCGCCGTGCGCGCGCACGGCCGCATCGCCCCTCAGAGCCTGCCGGGCAAGGCGAACCCGGCGTTCGACGAGCCGCAGCCCTCGAAGAACCCGAACGGCGGCTTCGCGCTCGTAGACTCGCAGCTCGGCTCGCACTGACCCCTGCCCGCTCGCGCCTCAGACGGGCGTGATGTGCACGTCCGACTCGGGCACCGAGAGCCGGACGCGCGTGCCGGGGGCGAGGCGGAGCTCGGCGACCAGGGCGGCGGGGGTCAGGGCGGTGAGGCGATCGGTGCGGATGCGCACGAGGTCGTCGCGCGGCTCGAGCGCGGTCACCGTGGCCGGGATGCCGTCGGCGTCCGGCTCGCGGCCGCCGGTCCGCGGCATCGACACGGAGACCGCGGACGGACGCACCACCGCGGTCACCCGCGCGCCTTCGGCGACCGGCGCGGCCGTCGTCCCCGCCAGGGCGAAGCCGTCGTCCGTCACCAGTCCATCCCGGGTCCGGCGTCCGGTCAGCAGGGTCAGCCCGGCGAGCTCTGCGGTGAACGGGTGCCGGGGATGCGCGAGCACCCGCGCGGTCGGTCCCTCCTCCACGACGCGCCCGGCCCCCAGCACCGCGACCCGGTCGGCGAGCAGGTAGGCGTCGAGGGCGTCGTGCGTCACGATCACCGCCGTCCGCGCGGCGAGCACGTCGGAGAGCATCCCGCGCAGCTCGGCGGCGACGCTCACGTCGAGCGAGGCGAGCGGTTCGTCCAGGAGCGTGAGCAGGGGTTCGGCCGCCAGGGCTCGGGCGATCGCGACGCGCTGCGCCTGCCCGCCGGAGAGGTCGCCTGGCCGGCGGTCGGCGAAGGCGGCGCACCCCGTCCGCTCGAGCCACCGGTCGGCCCGCTCCCTCGCCTCGGTGCGCGGGACACCGGCCGATCGCGGGGCGAACTCGACGTTCCTGCGCACGCTGAGGTGCGGGAAGAGCAGCGCGTCCTGCGCGAGCAGGGCGATGCCGCGGCGGTGCGGGGGCAGCCATCGGGCGGGACCGGACGCCGGGAGCTCGAACAGCACATCATCGCCGAGCGCGGCGCTTCCGGTGTCCGGCCGCAACAGTCCCGCGAGAATCGCGAGCACCGACGACTTTCCGGCGCCGTTCGGCCCGAGCAGTGCGAGCGTCTCGCCCGCGGCCAGCCGGAGGTCGACGTCGACGCCCCGCTCGGCGAGGGAGGCGCGGAGGCGGAGGGTCATGCGGTCCTCCTCCGCAGCGGTTCGCCCGCGCCGTGCGCCACGGCGACGACGGCGATCGCCACCGCGATCAGCACCAGCGAGAGGGCGACGGCGGCGTCGGGATCCGTCTCACGCTGCAGGTAGATCTCCAGCGGCAGCGTCCTGGTCACACCCTGCAGGCTGCCGGCGAAGGTGAGTGTTGCGCCGAACTCGCCGAGGGCGCGGGCGAACGACAGGATCGCCCCGGACAGAATGGCCGGGGCGACCAGCGGAAGCGTCACCCGGAGGAGCACGGTCGAGGGGCGGGCGCCGAGGGTCGCCGCCACCGCCTCGTAGCGCTCGCCGCCCGTGCGCAGCGCGCCCTCGAGGCTGAGGACCAGGAAAGGCAGGGCGACGAAGGTCTGCGCGATGACAACGGCGGGCGTCGAGAAGGCCACATTCAGCGCGCCGTCCAGCAGGCCGCGCCTGCCGTAGAGCGCGAGGAGCGCGAGGCCGCCCACGACGGGAGGCAGCACCAGCGGGAGCAGCACGACCGCGCGCAGCAGGCCGCGACCGCGAAACGGCACCCGGGCCAGCACCACGGCCATCGGGATGCCGAGCACCAGGCAGGCGGCGGTGGCCAGCAGCGAGGTGCGCAGGCTGAGCAGCAGCGCATCCACCGACGACGGCGACGTGACCAGAGCGAGGAAGTGCGCCCAGTCGACGCGGACGACCATCGCCGCGAGCGGTAGCAGGACGAAGAGCGCACCCAGTCCCGCGATCACCAGCACCCAGCGCGGGACGCCCGAGCTCACGGCGCCCCGAAGCCGGCCGCCTTCAGCACCGCGCGGCCCTCCGGTCCGGTGACGTAGGCGAGGAACGCCTTCCCGCCCTCCGCGTTCGCGCCCTGGCCGACCGTCGCGATCGGATAGGTGTTGACGACATCCTTCGCCTCGGGGAACGGCACGGACGTGACCTTGCCTGACGCGCCCGTGACGTCGGTCGCGTAGACGATGCCCGCGTCGGCCTCGCCGGCGATCACCTTGCCGAGCACGTCGGTGACGGACGACTCCTGGCTGACCGGCTTGAGCGTCACACCGGAGCTCGCCTCCACCTTCGCGGTGGCGGTGCCGCACGGCACCTGCGGGGCGCAGACCACGGTCTTGACCCCCGGCTTCGCCAGGTCGGCGAACGACGTGACGTGCGCCGGGTTGCCCGGTGGGACCGCGATGGCGAGGATGTTCGTCGCGAAGTCCACCGGATCGCCGGAGGTGACGCTCGCCGTCACGGCCTTCTTCATGTTCGCCTCGTCGGCGGAGGCGAACACGTCGGCGGGCGCTCCGGCGCTCAGCTGGCTGACCAGGTCGGAGGAGCCGCCGAAGCTGAACGTCACCGTGCTGCCGGGGTTCGCCTCCTCGAAGTCCTTCCCGAGCTCGGTGAAGGTCTTCGTCAGAGATGCCGCCGCGAAGACGGTGATGGTGCCCGTTGCGCCGGTCGTCGTCGTCGAGCCGCTGGCGGACGGCGACGCCGCCGAGCATCCCGTGGTGGCGAGCAGAACGGCGGCGAGCGCAGCGCCTGCGGCGACCACGGAGACCGGGCGGCGGCGTGAGCGGGAGGGGGCGCGGGACGGCCTCATTCGGGGACTCCTGCGGTCTCGACGATGACGTTGGTGGCCTTGACGACGGCGACGGCGACGGAGCCGGGCTCGAGCCCGAGTTCGCGCACGGCCTCGCTGCTGATGAGGGAGACGACGCGGTGCGGCCCGCACTGCAGCTCCACCTGTGCCATGACACGGTCCATCACGATGTCGGTGACGATGCCGACGAACCGGTTGCGCGCCGACCGGCCGACGCCGGCCGGGTCCGCGGGCAGCACGGCCTGCTGCTTGGCCAGCCGCGCGAGCTCGAGCCCGTCGACGACCGTGCGGCCGGCGGTGTCCCTTGCGCTGCCGATGATGCCGGCCTCGATCCACCTGCGCACGGTGTCGTCGCTGACCCCGAGGTAGAGCGCGGCGTCTTTGATCCGTATCTGCGGCATGGTGCCTAGTCTAGGACCGCAGACGCGACTTTCTAGGAGTGCTCAGGGGACGACGGTGACCAGTGTGCCCAGCGGCAGCGCATCGACCGCCTGGACGCCTGCGGCATCCATTCGAATGCAGCCGTGGGAGACCGCGCCGCTCGACGTCTCCTGGAAGTGGATGCCGATGAGGCCGCCGTCGTGGCCGCCGTACGGCTCGTCTGCGCCGGTGGCGTGCAGCGACGTCAGCTGGATGCGGTGGTCGGTCTGGTCCTGGTCGGCGTCGGTGTACCGGGCCTGCAGGTACCCGGTCACGCCGGTCGGGGTGGGCGTCTCGGGCGTTCCGACACCCACCGTGAACGTCTGCGCGGCCGACCCGGGTGTGAGGATGGAGAGCGTCCGGGCGGAGACGGAGATCTCGACGCGGCCGGTGAGCTTCCGGGGCTCCTGCAGGTAGGAGGTCGGCAGCCACGCGGCCGTCTGTGCGGTGGCAGGAGCGGTCGCCGTCGCCTTCGACGGCAGGATGCTGCGCGCCGGCGTGAGGGCGAGCGCCCACGGGCCGTCGGTGCGGACGACATCCACCACGGTCGGCTCGGCCAGGAAGTCGAGCATCGGCAGGCGGGCGATGGGCGTGCTGCGGTCGGCGCCGTACAGCGGGGCGTCCTTCCGCAGGGTATACGCCGTCACGTCCGAGATGTCCGCGGGGGCAGTGAGCAGGCCGTGGACGACCGCCTTGTACACCGCGGCGGGAAGCACGATGACCTGCCGGGAGGTGAGCGATGGCGGCTCCGTCGTCGATGCGGACGGTGACGACGCGGCGGACGTGGCGGACGCGGAGGCGGTGGGCCGGGAGTCGGTGGTCGAACACCCCGCCAGCACGGCGAGGGCGGCGATGCAGAGGGCGGCGACGGGGAGTCGGGACGTCATGGTTCCTTCGAGGGACGGCGAGAGGGCCGGCCGCAGGGGATGCAGCCGACCCTCTCGGTCACGGGTCCTCGGTCAGCCGGAGACCTTCGGGAGGTTCGGCGTCGTCGGAGTGACCTTGCCCTTCGGGGTCGGGAGGCCGGGGTCGGTCGTGACGGTGTCACCGGTCACCGTGACCGTTGTCGTCTCGACGTGGCCGCTGTCGGCGCCCGTCAGGGTGTAGGAGATGGTGCCGGCGGGCAGGGTGCCGTACCACGACTCGCCGTAGGCGACCGCGCCGTTCACGTTCGCGGTGCCGCTGTGGGTTTCGACGGCCCCTGCGTAGGTGCTCGTCACCGTGACGACCTCGCCCGGGGTGAAGCCACCGGCGATGACGATGACACCGGTGTCGTGGAGCTGCTGCGTGGTGAGCGTGCTCGGGATGGCGACGGCCCCCGCGGGTGCCAGCACCGTGAGGTCGACGGCGTCCGCCGTGGTCGTTCCGTCGGCGGCGGTGACCGCGTACGACAGTCCCGAGGAGAGCCCGTGCTCGGGGATCCAGGTCGTGTCGAAGGCGCCCGTGTCGTCCGTGGTGACGGTGGTGGCCTCCGTGGTGATCTCCACGCCGTCGTAGGAGCCGGTCAGCGTGACGGTGACCGCGGTCGACGCGGCGAACCCGGTGCCGGCGATGCTCAGGCCATCGCCCAGGGAGACGGGCCCGAAGTCCGTGCCGTTCCACGCGCCGAGGGTGAAGGACGTGGGAGTCGCGGTGAACGTCGGCGCTGCCGCTTCGGGCGTCTCGGGCGCGGCCGGGTCGGCCGGGGCCGGGGTCTCGGTCGAGGCGGGCGGGTCGGTCGGCGTCGCGTCGTCGGCGTAGGCCGGCATCGTCGCGAAGAGGCCGCCGCCGACGAGTGCGGCGGCGGCCAGGACGGACGCGGCGCGCCCGGATCGAGTGGAGAGCATCTGTGTCCTCTACAGAAGTCAGGCGTCACGGAAGGCGGACGCGTGTCGGTGGAATCGGAACGGCCGGGGCCGCTTCGTGGCAACGCTAGAGTGCGCGACCGCGGCCTTCGGGCCCGGGACGCTCTGCTCCGTGGACAGCTCGTTCCACTGCGTGCCGCGCCCGACGCCGCTCCGTGTGGGGTGCGTCGGTCCCGGCCTCGGCGCAGGGCCGTTCCTCTCACCGCGCAGTGCGGGTCACCGCGCTCGGCTCAGAGACCCACCCACTCGGAGGCCCCATCATCGAAGCGCTGACGCTTCCAGATCGGCACCCGTGCCTTGATCGTCTCGACCAGCTCGGCGCAGGCGGCGAACGCCTCCGCCCGGTGCGGCGCGGCGACCGCGGCGACGAGCGCGATGTCCCCGATCGTCAGCGCACCCACCCGGTGCGCAGCGGCGACGCGGAGTCCGGTGCGCTCCGCGACCTCCGCGCAGCAGGCGCGCAGGAACGCCTCCGCGTCGGGATGCGCGCGATAGTCGAGCGCGGTGACCGTGCGCCCTCCGTCGTGGTCGCGGACGATGCCCTGGAAGGACACGACGGCTCCGGCGTCGGCGCGCCACACGAACGCGTCGACGACCGCCGGGTCCAGCGGCTCATCCGTGACGGCGGCGAGCACCGTCTCCGTGCCGCTCACGCGTGGTCACCCCCTCGGAGCTGGTCGATCAGGTGCGGGAGCAGGTCGTCCAGCACGGCGAGCCCGTCGGCGACTCCGCCGCGCGAGCCGGGCAGGTTCACCACGATCGTGCGGCCGGCGATGCCTGCCCTGCCGCGGCTGAGCGCCGCGAGCGGCGTCGCCGCGGCGCCGCGGGCGCGCAGCGCCTCTGCGACCCCTGGCAGCTCGCGGTCGAGCACCGCCGCGGTTGCCTCGGGGGTCCGGTCGTCGGGGGAGACGCCGGTGCCGCCCGTGGTGATCAGCACGGCGGGATGCTCGGCGGTCCCAGCGCGGACCGCCTCCGCGATCGCGGCATCGGCGACCACGCGCACCTCCGCGCGGAACCCGTGGCGCGAGAGCCACTCCGCGATCACGGGGCCGGTCGCGTCCTCCGCGGCTCCGGCCGCGGCGCGCGTCGAGGAGACGAGCACGACCGCGGCGTCCTCGCGCGGGGCGGCCGAGCCCGCAGCCTCGTCCGCCTCCAGCACCGCGGGCTCCGCGGTCTCGCCGTCCCGTCGCCACTCGCCGCGCTTGCCCCCGCGCTTCTCCACGAGCCGCACCTCGGTGAGCACGGCCGCCGGATCCACCGCCTTGACCATGTCGTGCAGCGTCAGCCCGGCGACGGCGACGGCGGTCAGCGCCTCCATCTCCACCCCGGTGCGCCCGCGCGTCTTCGCGATGGTCTCGATGTTGATGCGCCCGGCCGCTTCGTCGAGCCGGAAGTCGACGCGCACCGAGGTCAGCGGCAGCGGGTGGCAGAGCGGGATGAGGTCGCTCGTGCGCTTGGCCCCGGTGATCCCCGCGATGCGGGCGGTCGCCAGCACGTCCGCCTTGGGCATCCCGTCGGCGGCGACCAGCCGGACCACGTCCGGGGTCGTCTGCAGGTGACCGCGCGCGACGGCCTCGCGCTCGGTCTCCGGCTTCTCGCCGACGTCGACCATGCGGGCGCGGCCGTCGGAGTCCAGGTGGCTGAGCTCTGTCATAGCGTCCACACTGTCACGTCCGATCCGGCATCGACGCTCTCGACGTGCGCCGGGATGTCCAGCAGCACGTCCGCGCGCGCCATCGCGGCGACCAGGTGCGAGCCGGGTCCTGCGACGGGGGAGACCTCGCCGTCGGTCAGCCGTCCGCGCAGGAACTGGCGCTTGCCGGGCACCGACCGCACCGGTTCGGCGAGCCTGGCCGTGGACAGCGGGAGCGGGTCGAGGCCCGAGGCCGCTCGCAGCGGTGCGCGCAGGAACACGGTGAACGAGATCTGCGTGCTCACGGGGTTGCCAGGGAAGCAGAGCACCGGCACCCCGTCGACGACCGCGGTCGCCTGCGGGCCGCCCGGCTGCATCGCGACGGTGGTGACCTCGGCGCCGCGCGGCGCGAGCACCTCCCTGACCACCTCGTAGGCGCCCTTCGAGATGCCGCCGGAGGTGATCACCAGGTCGCAGGAGGCGACGGCCTCGTCGAAGAGCCGGGCGAAGGTGGCGGGGTCGTCGTCGCTGGTCCGGCGGACGGCGACCGAGGCCCCCGCCTCCTCGACGAGGGCCGCCAGCGCGACGCCGTTCGCGTCGAACACCTGGCCGAAGCGCGCGGGCGACTCCGGCGTCGTGAGCTCGGATCCGGTCGTCAGGATGCCGACCTTCAGCCGCGATCGGACGAGGACCGACTCCACCCCGGCCGCGGCCAGCGCCGCCAGATGCCGAGGGGCGAGCCGCGTGCCGGCGGGCACGAGCACCTCGCCCCTGCGCAGGTCGCTGCCGCGCTCGCGCACGTACTCGCCGCGCTCGCGCGACCGGCGGATCTCCACGATCGCGCCGGCGAGGTCGTCGTCGCGACCGAGGATGAGCTCGGTGTCCTCGACGGGAACGACGGCGTCGGCGCCGGCGGGGACCGGAGCGCCCGTCATGATCCGGATCGCGGTGCCGGGCGTGTGGGCGACCGGGGTCTCGTGGCCGGCGGGGATGTCGCCAGCGACCTCCAGGGCGACCGGCGTTCTGCGGATGTCCGCCGCGCGCACGGCGAAGCCGTCCATCTGCGAGTTGCGGAACAGCGGCAGGTCCACCTCGGAGCGGATGTCGCCCGCGCTGATCCTGCCGGAAGCCGCGGCCAGCGGGAGCGACTCGACGGCCGGCTCCGCGGTCAGGGGCGCGAGCAGCCTCGCGACGGTCTCGGCGTGCTCGTCGGCGCTGCGCGGGGGTGTCATGCGTTCAGTATCCCGCTCGGGTCAGTAGCGCGCGAGGGACGGATCGACGTCCCTCGCCCACGCGTCGATGCCGCCCGCCAGCACGAGTCCCGGCGTCCCGGCGTCCGCCAGCAGCCGGCGCGCGGTCTCGGCGCGCACGCCGTGGTGGCAGACGATCACGAGCGGGTCGTCGCCGAGCCGGGCGGCGACGCCGGACGCATCCCGCACCACCACATCCAGCGGGACGAGCAGGGACCCCGGGATCTCGGCGATGTCGGCCTCCCACGGCTCTCGGACGTCCAGCAGGATGTGCGGCTCGCCGGCCTCCAGCCGCGCCCGCAGCTCGCCCGCCGACACCGTGTCCGCGACGCCGCAGAACAGGTCGTAGTCGATCAGCTCGGTCACCGGGGCGCCCGCAGGGTCGCGTTCGTAGGCGAGCTCGCGGAAGGTGCCGCGCAGCGCGTCGTGGACGATCACGCGGCCGAGCAGCGGCTCGCCCGTCCCCGTGACGAGCTTGATCGCCTCGCCGACCATGATCGAGCCGATGACCCCGCACACGCTGGGGAGCGCCCCCGCCTCGGCGCAGTTCGGGATGCTCCCCGGCTCCGGTGGGACGGGGAACAGGTCGCGGTAGTGCGGTCCGTGCGCCGCCCAGCTGAGGGCCGCCTGGCCGCCGGTCTGGTGCACGGCGCCCCACACGACGGGGAGGCCGGCGAGAAGCGCGGCGTCGTTGACGAGGTATCGCGTCGGGAAATTGTCGCTGCCGTCGAGCACGAGGTCGAACCCGGCGAGGATCCGCTCCGCGTTGGCGGAGGTCAGCCGCTCCGGGATGACGACCACGTCGGTCTCCGGGTCCATGGCCAGCACCGTCTCTGCGGCGGACTCGGCCTTGCCCCTGCCGACGTCGGCTGGCGTGTGCACGGTCTGCCGCGGCAGGTTGCTGAGCTCGACGCGGTCGTCGTCGACGATCCCGATCGTCCCGAACCCGGCGGACGCCAGGAGGGGCAGCACGGCGGAGCCGAGACCGCCGGCGCCGACGACCAGCACCCGGGCGGCGCGGAGACGGCGCTGCGCGTCGGCCCCGAACCCGGGCAGCTGCGTCGTGCGGGCGTAGCGCGCCGTCCGCTCCGGGGAGAGCTCCGGGCCCGGTTCGACAAGCGGAGGAAGGGTCATGCGCCCAGCTAACCACCCCCGCCCGGCGGCCGGCGGTCCGGCGGGCGGCCGAGGGGTCAGGAGACGGTCACGTCGATGGTGTGGAGGCCGGTCGCGCCGTCGGGGACGACGTCCTGGACGCGCGCGGTCTGCACGGTGCCGTGCGCGTCGGTCGCTCTGACCCGGATGCGGTGGTGGCCGGTGGCGGCGTCCCACGCGAACCGCCACTGCCGCCAGGTGTCGGCCGAGATCGCGTCCGCGAGCGTCGCCTCCTGCCAGGGTCCGTCGTCGATCTGCACGTGCACGGCGCTCACCCCGACGTGCTGCGACCACGCCACCCCGGCCACGGCGACGGTCCCGCGCTGGACCGTCCTGCCGTCGGCCGGCACGTCGATGCGCGAGGACAGCTTGACGGGGCCGCGCTGCGACCAGCCGCGGTCGGTCCAGTAGGAGGTGACCCTGTCGAACCGCGTGACCTGCAGCTCGACCACCCACTTCGTCGCCGACACGTATCCGTAGAGGCCGGGGACCACCATCCGCACCGGGTAGCCGTGCTCGAGGGGGAGCGGCTGGCCGTTCATCCCGACGGCGAGGATGGCGTTGCGGTCGTCGGTGAGCGCCTCCAGCGGCGTGCTCGCGGTCCAGCCGTCCTGGCTGCGCGAGAGCACCATGTCCGCGTCGGCGCTCGGAACGGCCCTCGCGAGCAGGTGCCGCACCGGGTAGCCGAGCCAGGTCGCGTTGCCGATGAGGTCGCCGCCCACCTCGTTGGAGACGCAGGTGAGCGTCGTCGTCGACTCCTCCAGCGGCAGGGCGAGCAGCTCGGCGAAGGTCAGCTTGACCTCGTGCTCCACCATCCCGGTGATCCGAAGCCGCCAGTCCTGCGGCTGGATGCCCGGGATCTGCAGGGCGGTGTCGATGCGGTAGAAGTCGGCGTTCGGCGTGACGATCGGCGAGAGCCCGGCGATGTCGAAGGACGCGGCCGCAGGGATGGGAGCAGCGGCCACCGCGGGCTTCGGCAGCCGGAAGGCGGCGCGGGCGGCCGACGCGGCCCGGTAGCCGGACGCGACCAGTTGCCCGGCGATCGCGGCCAGAGCACCCGCCACGGCCGTCGTCGCGGTGGCCGACACGAACCGCCGCCGCGACACGCTCCCGCGCGGCGCGGCCCTCGTCGGCGCGGTTCCGCGCAGCAGCCCGACCAGCCAGCCGAGCAACAGGATGCCGGCGACGGCCGCGAGCGCCGACGGAAGCGCGTTCACGAGCCCGGAGCCCGCGCGCGTCAGTGCCGCCAGCACGCCGATCGCGCCTCCCAAGCCGATCAGGATGCGGCCGACCGGCGGGCGCAGTGCCTCCAGCCAGCCCGCGAGAGCGCCGCCGGCGACCAGCGCCACCGCGAGCGAGACGATGAGGAACGCCTTGTCCCCGGTGCCGAAGACGCCGATCACGGCGTCCTTCAGCCAGGCGGGCGTGAGGTCGATCACCAGGGCGCCGACCACGAGCACAGGGCTGCCGTCCTGCACGACGAAGGCGCTGACCAGCTCCGCGGCGCCGACACCGGCGACCACGCTCGCGACGCCGGCCGCGGCCGGGCGCCAGAAGGACCTCATAGCGCTCAGCGTAGGTCCGCGATGCTGTGAAAGGGTGGAGCCATCATGTCCGACGCCACAGCATCCCGGCTCAGCGCCGCAGACCTCCCCGGCTGGACCGGCCCCGGCACCGTCGGAGAGGACGCCGTCTACGACGCGTTCGTCGCCTGGGCGGGCGGGAGAGGGCTCACCCTCTACCCGGCGCAGGACGAGTCCGTCATCGAGATCGTCGGCGGGTCGAACCTCATCCTGAGCACACCCACCGGAACGGGCAAGTCGCTCGTCGCCGTCGCCGCGCACTTCGCCGCGATGGCGCGCGGGGAGCGCAGCTTCTACACCGCACCGATCAAGGCCCTGGTGTCGGAGAAGTTCTTCGCGCTCGTCGACATCTTCGGCGCGGAGAACGTGGGGATGATGACAGGCGACTCCGCCGTGAACGCCGATGCGCCGATCATCTGCTGCACCGCGGAGATCCTGGCGAACCTCGCGCTGCGTCAGGGCGAGGACACCGCCGTCGGCCAAGTGGTCATGGACGAGTTCCACTTCTATTCGGACCCGGACCGCGGCTGGGCGTGGCAGGTCCCGCTGCTGACCCTGCACCGCGCGCAGTTCGTGCTCATGTCGGCGACGCTCGGCGACGTGACCGCGCTCGCCGAGGACCTGAGCCGCCGCACCGGGCGCGAGACCGCCACGGTCACCGGCGTCGAGCGCCCCGTCCCGTTGCACTACTACTACGAGGTCACGCCGGTCCACGAGACCATCGACGACCTGCTGAACACCGGGCAGGCGCCGGTCTACGTCGTCCACTTCTCGCAGCTCGCGGCGCTGGAGCGCGCGCAGTCGCTCTCCAGTGCGAAGATCGCGAGCCGCGAGCAGCGCGACGCGATCGCGGAGCTGATCGGCGACTTCCGCTTCACGACCTCCTTCGGACGAACACTGTCCCGTCTCCTGCGGCAAGGCATCGGCGTGCACCACGCCGGGATGCTGCCCAAGTACCGCAGGCTCGTCGAGCAGCTCGCGCAGCGCGGGATGCTCCGGGTGATCTGCGGCACCGACACCCTCGGCGTCGGCATCAACGTTCCCATCCGCACCGTCCTGCTGACCGCCCTCACCAAGTTCGACGGCACCAGGATGCGGCAGCTGAACGCCCGCGAGTTCCACCAGATCGCCGGCCGGGCCGGGCGCGCAGGCTACGACACCGCCGGGACCGTCGTCGTGCAGGCCCCGGAGCACGAGAGCGAGAACCTCAAGGCGCTGGAGAAGGCGGGCGACGACCCGAAGAAGCGGCGCAAGATCGTGCGCAAGAAGGCGCCGGAGGGGTTCGTCTCCTGGGGGGAGCCGTCCTTCCGCAAGCTCGTGGACGCCGAGCCGGAGACACTGACGTCCTCCATGCAGATCACCAGCGCCATGCTCATCAACGTGATCGGCCGGGGCGGCGACGTCTTCGGCCACGTGCGCGACCTGGTGTTCGACAACCACGAGCCGTGGAAGCGGCAGCTCGCGCTCGCCCGGCGCGCGCTCGGCCTGTACCGGTCGCTGCTCGCTGCGGGCGTCGTGGAGGTCGTCGACGGCGACATCCGGCTCACGGTGGACCTGCAGCCGAACTTCGCGCTCAACCAGCCGCTCTCGCCGTTCGCGCTCGCCGCGTTCGAGCTGTTCGACCCCGAATCCCCGACCTACGCGCTGGACATCGTCTCGGTGGTGGAGGCGACCCTCGACGACCCGCGGCCGGTGCTCGGCGCCCAGCAGTTCGTCGCGCGCGGGGAGGCCGTCGCCGCGATGAAGGCGGAGGGCGTCGAGTACGACGACCGGATGGAGGCGCTGGAGCAGGTCACGCATCCCAAGCCCCACGACGAGCTGCTGCACGAGGCGTTCGCGACCTACGCCGCCAGTCAGCCGTGGGTGGCCGACTTCGAGCTGAGCCCGAAGTCCGTGGTCCGCGACCTCTACGAGCGCGCGATGACGTTCGGCGAGTTCGTCTCGTTCTACAAGCTGGCCCGCTCGGAGGGCGTTGTGCTGCGCTACCTGTCGGACGCGTACCGCGCGCTCGGTCAGACCGTGCCGCTGGAGGCCAGGACAGAGGAGCTCCGCGACATCGTGGAGTGGCTCGGCGAGCTGGTGCGCCAGGTCGACTCGAGCCTGCTCGACGAGTGGGAGGAGCTCGTGCATCCCGACGCCGCTCGGCACTACGCCGAGACGGCCGAGCTCGCGCCGCCCGCCCCGCGGAACGTCACGACGAACCGGCGCGCGTTCTTCGTGCTCGTGCGCAACGAGCTGTTCCGGAGGGTGCAGCTCGCGGCGCTCGACCGGATCCAGGAGCTCGGCGCACTGGAGGCGGATGCGGCGGTGCTGGCGGAGGCGCCCGCGCCGTCGTTCACCGAGCTGCAGTGGGACGAGGCGCTGGAAGGCTACTACGCCGAGCACGACGAGATCCTCACGGACGCCGCTGCGCGGTCGGCGGCGATGATCGTCGTGGACGAGTCTCCGGCCGCGACCGAGGGCGTCTGGAGGGTGCGCCAGATCCTCTCGGACCCCTCCGGCGATCACGACTGGGGGATCGCGGCGGAGGTGCTCCTGGAGGCATCGGCACGCGCCGGAACCGCCGTCGTCCGGGTCACCGCTGTCGATCGTCTGTGACGGTTTGACGTGCGGCGAGGGGAGGTGTGAGTATCTACTCGGTCGCCTAAAAACACCAGCCCCCTCGCATGAACTCCCGATGAATGATTCGATCGGGATGTCCCGTCTTCCACACGAGAAAGAAACCGGTGGATCTCACCCTCATCGTCGTGCTGGTCATCGCGCTGGCCCTCTTCTTCGACTTCACGAACGGCTTCCACGACACCGCGAACGCGATGGCGACGCCGATCGCGACGGGCGCCATGCGCCCCAAGGTCGCGGTCGCGCTGGCGGCGGTCCTGAACCTGATCGGAGCGTTCCTCTCCACCGAGGTCGCCCAGACGATCTCCGGCGGGATCATCAACGAAGGATCCGGCGGGGTGCAGATCACCCCGGAGATGATCTTCGCCGGCCTGGTCGGCGCGATCGTCTGGAACATGGTGACCTGGCTGTTCGGGCTTCCGTCCTCGTCCAGCCATGCGCTCTTCGGCGGCCTGATCGGCGCGGCCATCGTCGGCGCCGGGTTCGGCTCCGTGAACTTCCTCGTCGTGCTGAACAAGGTCGTGCTGCCCGCGGTGATCGCCCCGTTCACGGCGGGCGTCGTGGCGTACTGCGCCACCAAGCTCGCCTACTGGATCACCCGGCGCTATGACGGCCGTCCCGACGGCCGTGGCGGCTTCCGCTACGGCCAGATCTTCTCGTCGTCGCTCGTCGCGCTCTCGCACGGCACGAATGACGCGCAGAAGACGATGGGCGTCATCACACTCACCCTGATCGCCGCCGGCATGCAGGAGGCGGGATCCGGTCCCGAGCTGTGGGTCGTCGTCGCCTGTGCGCTCGCGATCGCGATCGGCACCTACTCGGGCGGCTGGCGCATCATCCGCACGCTCGGCCGGGGCCTGACCGAGGTCAAGCCGGCGCAGGGCTTCGCGGCGGAGACCAGCACGGCCGCGACCATCCTCGCCTCCAGCCACCTCGGCTTCGCGCTCTCGACGACGCAGGTCGCCTCCGGCTCCGTCATCGGCTCCGGGCTCGGCCGCCGCGGATCCTCGGTGCGCTGGGGGACGGCAGGCCGCATCGCGATCGGCTGGGTGCTGACGCTTCCTGCCGCCGGGATCGTGGGCGCGGTCGCCGCGCTGATCGCGATCCTCGGGCCGATCGGCATCCTCATCGACACCGTCGTCGGCGTCGCGATCGTCGCGTTCATCTTCTGGCGTGCGCGCCGCAACCGCGTCTCCAGCGCGGACACGGCGGTCCCCGTGCCCGTCCAGGGTCAGAGCGAGGTCGCCGCGTCCGGCCGCGTGGTCAAGATCAAGAAGGTCAAGCCGCTGAAGAAGCAGCGCGAGAAGAGGAGGTCGGCATGAGCGCCGTGTTCTCGTTCCTGACCGTGTTCGCGGCGGCGCTCATCGGCTCCTGCGTCGTCGTGACGTTCTACGCCCTCGGGACGCGCCTGCTCGCCGTCGCCGGACGCGCGCTGTTCGTCGAGCCCGTCGAGTTCACGGACGCGATCACCGTCATCACGCCGGAGCAGGCGGCGAAGGCGCAGAAGAAGGCGGACAAGGCGCGCCGCAAGAACCCGCTGAGCGACGGCCAGAAGCGCGCCGCGCTGACGGGCGCGTACGCGTGCTTCGTGCTCTGCGGCGTCGCCGTCCTCTACGGCCTGTACCTGATCATCCCGTACTTCCACCAGTAGCCCGCGGCCGTTCCTCGCCGTCCGTTCCGGAGTTCTTCACGCCTGCGCGCGGCGTGGCGCGTGAAGAACTCCGGAACGGATGGTGACGGCTACGCGGTCTTGCGCGCCCGGGCGATGCCGTTCATGACGTGGTAGACCACGATCGCCGCGATCGCGCCGAGCGCGATGCCGTTGAACGTCAGCTGGCCGAGGTTCAGGGTGAAGTCGCCGATGCCGATGATGAGCGCCGTCGCCGCGGTGAACTGGTTGACAGGGCGCGAGAAGTCCACCTTGTTGTCCAGCCAGATCTTCACGCCGATGATGCCGATCAGGCCGTACAGGGCGGTGGTGACGCCGCCGAGCACGCCGGCCGGGATGGTGTTGATCACCGCGCCGATCTTGGGGGAGAGCCCGAGCAGCACGGCGACGGCGCCGGCCACCCAATACGCGGCCGTCGAGTAGACCCTGGTCGCCGCCATCACGCCGATGTTCTCGCCGTACGTGGTCGTGCCGGAGCCGCCGAAGAAGCCGGCGACGGTCGTCGCCAGGCCGTCGGCGAACAGCGCGCGGCCGGTCAGGCGGTTGACCGACGGATCGGTGAGCTGGGCGACGCCGCGGATGTGACCGACGTTCTCCGCGATCAGCACCAGCACGACCGGCAGGAACGCGGGCAGGATGCCCCAGGTGGACGCCGGAGCGGTGAACGGGTTCGCCGGCAGGGTGAACTGCGGGAGGCCGATCCACGGCGCCGCGGCGACCTTGGCGAAGTCCACCTCGCCGACGAGACAGGCGAAGACGTACCCGACTGCGACGCCGAGGAAGATCGACAGCCGCCCGAGCATGCCGCGGAACAGCGCCGTGCAGAGGATGACGGCGGCCAGCGTGACCAGCGCCGTCACGGGCGCCTGCATGAAGTTGTTCTTCGCCGCCGGCGCCAGGTTGAAGCCGATGAGGGCGACGATCGCGCCCGCGACCACCGGCGGCATGAGCGCGTCGATCCAGCGGGTGCCGGTCGCGATCACGATGAGTCCGACGATCGCCAGCAGCACGCCGGTCGCGACGATGCCGAACAGGGCGGACGACATCCCGTGCGATTTCGTCGCCGCCACGATGGGCACGATGAACGCGAACGACGAGCCGAGGTAGCTCGGCAGCTTGTTGCGCGTGATCAGCAGGAACAGGATGGTGCCGACACCGGAGAACAGCAGCGTCGTGCTCGGCGGGAAGCCGGTCAGCAGCGGGACCAGGAACGTCGCGCCGAACATGGCGACGACGTGCTGGGCGCCCAGGCCGATCGTCCGCGGCCAGGTCAGCCGTTCGCCGGGCAGCACGATCTCGTGGGCCCCGACCTTCTTACCGTCTCCGTGCAGCTTCCAGGGCAGGGCCATTCGCGTCCTTATCGTGTCCAGATGGGCCGTATTGTATTGATGGGAATCGGGCTGGTGTCCGGCGCGTCGCGCCGCCCAAGCCCTCAGAGATACTACGGGAGACGATCATTTCCGCACCGACCACCGCGCCGACTGCCAAGGGCCGCCTCGACGCGTTCTTCGAGATCACCAAACGCGGCACGACCTGGGCGACGGAGGTTCGCGGTGGCGTCCTGACGTTCGTCACCATGGCGTACATCGTCATCCTGAACCCGCTGATCCTCGGGGGGACGCCGGACGTCACCGGCCACTCGCTGCAGGGCCAGCAGGTCGCCGCGGTCACCGCGCTGAGCGCCGGGGTGATGACCGTGCTGTTCGGCCTCATCGCCCGGCTGCCGTTCGCGTTCGCGGCCGGCCTCGGCATCAACTCCTTCCTCGCGGTGAACGTTGTCAAGGTGCTCACCTGGCAGGAGGCGATGGGCCTCGTCGTCATCAACGGCCTCATCATCGTGCTGCTGGCGGCCACGGGCTTGCGCCGCCTGATCTTCAACGCGGTGCCGCCGCAGCTGAAGACCGCGATCACGGTCGGCATCGGCCTCTTCATCGCCTTCATCGGCTTCGTCGACAGCGGCTTCGTGCGCAGCACCAACCTGTCGTCGCCGCCCGTCCAGCTCGGCGAGTCCGGGTCGATCGCCACGGTGCCGACGCTCGTCTTCCTGGTCGCCCTGGTCATCATGGGCGTGCTCATGGCCCGCAAGGTCAAGGGCGCGCTGCTCATCGGGATCGTGGCGGCGACGATCGTCGCGATCATCGCCGAGGCGGTCTTCCACATCGGCGGCTCCGGCCCGAAGAACCCGAACGGCTGGAACCTGACGGTCCCGCAGCTTCCCACCTCGCTCGTGAGCCTGCCGGACCTCAGCCTGGTCGGCCAGGTGGACCTCTTCGGCTCGTTCGGCCGGATCGGCGCCCTTGCCGCCGTCATGCTGATCTTCACGCTCGTCTTCACGAACTTCTTCGACGCGATGGGCTCGATGACCGGCCTGGCCCGCAGCGCAGGGCTGGCGAACGAGGACGGCACGTTCCCGCGCCTGCAGTCCGCGCTCATCGTGGAGGGCGTCGGCGCCGTCGTCGGCGGTGGCACGTCCGCGTCCTCCAACACGGTGTTCGTCGAGTCGGCGTCCGGCATCGGAGAGGGGGCGAAGACCGGCTTCGCCAGCGTCATCACCGGCGCGCTGTTCCTGCTCGCGATGTTCTTCACCCCGCTGACCCAGGTGGTGCCCTCCGAGGTCGCCGCCGCTGCGCTCGTCATCGTCGGTGCGCTGATGGTGGTGCAGATCCGGCACATCGACTTCCACGAGTTCTCGTCCACGCTTCCGGTGTTCCTCACGATCATCGTCATGCCGCTGACCTACTCGATCGCGAACGGCATCGGCGTGGGCTTCATCAGCTGGGTGCTCATCCGCTCGCTCGCGGGCAAGGCGCGCGAGATCAGCCCGCTGCTCTGGATCGTCGCCGTCGGCTTCCTGGTGTACTTCGCGCGCGGTCCGATCGAGGCGCTGCTCCCGCACTGACCATCGGCTCCGGGTGACCCCTGATCCGATCCGGGGGTTACCCGGATGCCATCGGGCATCCGTCGCGGCTTGACTGGATGCATGACCACCAGCACCGCACACCAGAACCCGTACACCGCGCCCGGCACCCCGGGCGCCGTCCCCGCGGCGGCGCCGTCCCGTCCGCTCAGCATCACGAGCTTCGTGCTGGGCCTCGCGTCCATCGTCTTCGGCTGGACGTTCCTCGCCCCCGTCGCCGGCATCGTGATCGGCGCCATGGCGCTCGGCCGCGAGCCGGGCGGCCGCACCTTCGCGATCTGGGGCGTCGTCCTGAACGCCGTGATGCTCGCCGGCGTGATCGTCGGCCTGCTGTTCGCCTTGGCCGGGATCGGCGTCGGCCTCGCCTTCCTGCCGTTCGCGTTCCTCTGATCCGCCTCCTGCGAGAATGGAGGGATGGAACCCACCCCTCTCGTCCGGCCGCGCAGCTTCGTCGTGCGCGGCAGGAAGACCGAAGCGCAGCAGCGGGCCATCGACGAGTTCTGGCCCGCGTTCGGCGTCGACTTCGACGGCTCGACCCTCGACCTCGACGCCCGGTTCGGCCGTTCCGCCCCGCGGACCGTGGAGATCGGCTTCGGCAACGGTGAGAACCTCCTCGCACTCGCCGAGCGGCATCCCGAGCGCGACTTCCTCGGCATCGAGGTGCACGGCGCCGGGATCGGCCGGGTGCTCGCCGCGATGAACGAGCGCGGGCTCGGCAACATCCGGCTCGTGCGGCACGACGCCGTCGAGGTGTTCGAGCGGGGCCTTGCAGCGGGCAGCATCGACGAGATCCTCGTCTTCTTCCCCGACCCGTGGCCCAAGGCCAGGCATCACCGCCGTCGGCTCATCCAGCCGGACGTCGTCCGGCTGCTGGTCCGCGCCCTCGCGAGCGACGGCGTGCTGCGCCTCGCCACCGACTGGGAGCCGTACGCCGAGCACATGCTCGCGGTGCTCGACGCGGAGCCGGCCCTGGTGAACGCGGCGGGCGCCGGTGCGTTCATCCCGCGCCCGGAGTCCCGGCCGGTCACCAAGTTCGAGCGCCGCGGCGAGAAGCTGGGACACGCGATCTTCGACCTGGAGTACCGCCCGCGCGCCTGATCCCGTCCCTAGGATGGGCGCATGAGCCCCGACGCCGCCGTCATCCCGCAGACCGCAGACGCCCTCCGCACCGCGTTCGATCGCGGCGTCACCAAGCCGCTCTCCTGGCGCCTCGGCCAGCTGGACGCGCTGCGCAGGATGCTCACCGAGCGCGCTGCGGAGTTCGAGGACGCGCTGCTGGCCGACCTCGCCAAGAATCCGACCGAGTCGCAGATCGCCGAGATCGGCTTCGTCGTCGGCGAGATCGACCACGTGCGCAGGCACCTGCGGCGCTGGCTGCGGCCGCGCCGGGTGAGCGTTCCCGGCGCGCTGCTGCCTGCGCGCGCCTCCACGGTGCTCGAGCCTGTCGGCGTCGTGCTGGTGATCGCGCCGTGGAACTACCCCGTCCAGCTGCTGCTCGCTCCGCTCGTCGGTGCGCTGGCCGCGGGCAACGCGGTCGTGCTGAAGCCGAGCGAGCTCGCGCCTGCTACGTCGGCCGCGATGGCGCGGCTCGTCCCGGAGTACTTGGATCGGCGTGCGGTCGCCGTCGTCGAGGGCGGCGTCGAGGAGACGACCGCCCTGCTCGCCGAGCGCTGGGACCACATCTTCTACACCGGCAACGGCCGGGTCGGCCGCATCGTCGCCGCCGCAGCGGTCGAACACCTGACTCCGGTGACGCTGGAGCTCGGCGGCAAGTCGCCGGTCTACGTCGACGACTCGGTCGACCTCGCCGCCACCGCCCGCCGCATCGCCTGGGGCAAGTTCATGAACGCCGGCCAGACCTGCGTCGCGCCCGACTACATCCTCGCGCCGCGGTCGGTCGCGGGTCCGCTCGCGGCGGCGCTGACGGACGCGGTTCGGGATCTGTACGGCGCCGACCCCGCGCAGAGCCCGGACTACGGCCGCATCGTCAACGACCGCCAGTTCGAGCGCCTGACCGGGATGCTCGGGTCGGGGACGACCGCGACAGGCGGCGAGCGCGACGCGTCCGCCCGCTACATCGCGCCGACGGTCCTGGTCGACGTCCCCCGGGACGCGCCGGCGATGAGCGAGGAGATCTTCGGGCCGGTGCTCCCGATCGTCACCGTCGACGACCTGGACGACGCCATCCGCTTCATCCGCTCCGGCGACAAGCCGCTCGCCCTCTACGTCTTCACCGAGCGCGCGGCGGTGAAGCGCCGCATCCTGACCGAGACCAGCTCGGGCGCCGTCGGCTTCGGCGTCCCCGCCGCGCACCTCGCGGTCGCCGGGCTGCCGTTCGGCGGGGTGGGGGAGAGCGGTGCGGGCGCGTACCACGGCGAGCGGTCGCTGCGGACCTTCAGCCACGAGAAGGCGGTGCTGTCCAAGGCGCTCAAGCCGGACACGCTGCAGCTGATCTACCCGCCGTACACCGAGGCGAAGGACCGGTTCGCGCGCGGCCTGCTGCGCAAGCTGGGCTGAGTCCGCCCGTAATCGACACGGTGGCGAACACCGTCGCGGATCCCGTACATGACGTACATTCCGGGCGGCGCAAGCGGGGGTAGTGTCGCATTGGCGGCAGCCACGAACCGCCGTCGAACGCACGCCAACGCACAACGAGAGGCAACGGTGCCAACCGTGGAATCCACAGCAACGATGGACGAACCCAAGACGACCCCCATCCCCGTGATCGACGCATCCGAGAACGTCTCCGACGTCCCGACCCCCAGCGCCGACGGCAGGCAGACCCGCACCGAGACCGACTCGCTCGGCAGCCGCGAGATCCCCGCCGACGCCTACTGGGGCGTGCACACCTCGCGCGCCCTCGAGAACTTCCCGATCGCCAAGCGCCCCATCTCCGTCTACCCCGACCTGATCGTCGCGCTGGCGAGCGTCAAGCAGGCCGCCGCCCGCGCCAACCTCGAGATCGGCGTGCTGGATGCGCACAAGGCCGACCTCATCGACCGCGCCTGCCAGCTCATCATCGACGGGCGCTACCACGACCAGTTCGTCGTCGGCGTCATGCAGGGCGGCGCGGGCACCTCGACCAACATGAACGCGAACGAGGTCATCGCGAACGTCGCGCTGGAGCTCGACGGCCACGCCAAGGGCGAGTACCGGTTCATGAGCCCGATCGACGACGTCAACCGCAGCCAGAGCACGAACGACACGTACCCGACCGCGATCAAGATCGCCCTCACCTTCGCACTCGGCCACCTGCTCGACGAGCTGGCGCTGCTGCGCGACTCCTTCGCGGCCAAGGGCGAGCAGTTCCGGCACATCCTCAAGGTCGGCCGCACCCAGCTGCAGGACGCGGTGCCGATGACGCTCGGCCAGGAGTTCCACGGCTTCGCCACCACGCTCACCGAGGACCACGCCCGGCTCACCGAGACCAAGTGGCTGCTCGCGGAGATCAACCTCGGCGCCACCGCGATCGGCACCGGCATCACCGCGGACCCCGGCTACTCCGCCGCGGCGGTCAAGCACCTCAACCTGATCACCGGTCTGAACCTGGAGACCGCCCCCGACCTCATCGAGTCCACCAGCGACGCGGGCGCCTTCATGTCGTTCTCCGGGTCCTTGAAGCGCAGCGCGATCAAGCTGTCCAAGATCTGCAACGACCTGCGCCTGCTCTCCAGCGGCCCCCAGGCGGGTCTCGGCGAGATCAACCTGCCCGCCCGCCAGGCCGGTTCCAGCATCATGCCGGGCAAGGTGAACCCGGTCATCCCGGAGGTCGTCAACCAGGTCGCGTTCTCGGTCGCCGGTGCCGATGTCACCGTCACGATGGCCGCAGAGGGCGGCCAGCTCCAGCTGAACGCGTTCGAGCCGGTGATCGCGCACTCGCTGCTGCAGAGCATCACCTGGATGGCGCAGGGCTTCCACACGCTGCGCGTGAACTGCGTCGACGGCATCACGGCCAACGAGGAGCGCCTCGGCGCCATGGTCGGCTCCTCGGTCGGCGTCATCACCGCCCTCACGCCGCACATCGGCTACGCCGCCGCGGCCGCGCTCGCGAAGTCCGCTCTGCTGACCGGTCGCAATGTGGCCGATCTCGTCGTCGAGGCGAAGCTGATGAGCCGCGACGAGGTCATGCACCTGCTGTCTCCGGCCCGCCTGAGCGGCCTTGAGGCGGTCACCACGGCCATCCCGGTCATCGAGCCGGACAAGGCCGCTGAATAGCACGACGGTCGCCGCCGGACGCGCACAGCGTCCGGCGGCGCGCTCACGCCGGCGGCTTTTCGACTCCCCCCGTACGACGCCGATAGGTTGGTGGATGTGAGATTCTCGCACCTGAGCACGACCCCCGATTCGACCCCTCGCCTCGCCGCCGTCATCGGCGACGGGGCGCTCTTCCTGGATGACGTGATGCCCGATGCGCCGCGCGACCTCCAGGACCTGATCGAGCAGGGGGACGATGCCCTCGCCGAGGTGCGTGCGTTCGTCGACCGTGCCGTCGCCGCGCGTACGCCGCTGGTGCCCGTGCACGAACTCCGGCACGCGTCCGCGGTGCTGCGTCCGCCTCAGGTGATCGCGATCGGGGCGAACTACGCCGCCCACGCCTCGGAGCTGAAGCTCCGCAGCGAGAAGGCCGCGACCGTGTTCTCGCTCTGGCCGAACTCGCTCGCCGGGCACGGCGGCACCACCTCCTGGCCGGAGGACCTCACCACCCAGGTCGACTACGAGGCGGAGCTGGGCGTCATCATCGGCAAGCCCGCCCGCAACGTGTCCGTGCGCGACGCGCTGGACTACGTGTGGGGCTACACCGTCGTCAACGACATCACGGCGCGCGATCTGCAGTTCTCCGAGGCGCAGTGGTCGCGCTGCAAGTCGTTCGACGGCTTCACACCGAACGGACCGGTCGTGGTCACCGCCGACGAGATCGCCGACCCGCAGGACCTCTGGCTGACGACGAACGTGGACGGGGCGATCCTGCAGGACGCCTCGACCGCCGACATGGTCCGCTCGGTCGCGGAGATCATCGAGTTCCTCTCGCGTTCGGCGACCATCCAGCCCGGCACCCTGATCTCGACGGGGAGCCCCGGCGGCGCCGGCTACTCGCGCACGCCGCCGATCTTCCTGAAGGACCGCTCGACGGTCACCGTCTCGATCGGCGGCATCGGCTACCTCACCACCTACTGCCGCGTCACCTGATCCCTCGCGCGGACCTCGTGTCGGCATTCGCGCGCGCGGTCGGCTAGCGTGAAGGCATGTCCATCGGCGAGCGGCGGCCCGGGGTCGCGGGAGGCGACGACGATGCGGCGCGCCTGGATGCGGGCCTGCCCGACATCGACTGGTCCATCGCACCGGTCGGTGCCGTCTTCTCGCGCTTCCGCGCGCCGAGCGGCGAGCTCGCGGTCGCGTCGCTTGGCGACCCGGCCGACCCCCGGGTCGTGCTCGTCCCCGGCGTGACCGGGTCCAAGGAGGACTTCTACCTGCTGGCGCCGATCCTGGTCGCGGCCGGCTACTACGTGCAGAGCTACGACCTCGCGGGCCAGTACGAGTCCGCCGACGCCGGCCCGGTGCCGGGCGGCCACTACACCTACGAGCTCCTCGTGGCCGACTTCCTCGCGTTCCTGGCCGACGGCGGCCCTGCTCATGTGCTCGGCTACTCGTTCGCCGGCATCCTGGCGCAGCTCGCCCTCGTCGAGCGCCCGGACCTGTTCCGCACCCTCACCCTGCTGACGACGCCGCCGGAGCCGGGGCAGGCGTTCCGGGGCGTGCGGATCATCGGCTGGCTCAGCTGGTTCCTGGGCGGACGCCAGGGCGCGAGCCTGATGATCTGGGGCATCGTCACCAACAAGAACAAGGTCCCCCCGAGCCGCCTTGCGTTCGTCCGCTCCCGGTTCGAGAAGACCCGCCGTTCCAGCGTGGACGACATCGTCGGGCTCATGCGGCGCGTGCCGGACGTGCGCGAGGCGGTCGCCGCCAGCGGCATCCCGATCCTCGTCGCCACCGGCGACCACGACCTGTGGCCGACCCACCTGCACGCGGCGAACGCGGAGAGCCTCGGCGCCCGGCTGGCCGTGTACCGCACCGGGCACAGCCCGTGCGAGACGGCCCCGCACCAGCTCGGTCGTGACATGGTCGCCCTGTTCCGCACGGGCGACGCCCGCCGCTAGGCCCCCTTCCTCGTCCCATCGTGAACGGGCCGGGATGCTGATTCCCGTGAGCCGGTCCCATGACGGTGAGGGAGGAGATCCGCGGTACATCGGGTCGCGATGTCCTCCGTTTCCGACGAGCCGCGGGTCTCGGGGTCGAAACTCCTCCGTTGCCGGCGCGGGCGGGAAGGGAGGACGCGACCGTGCGACGCGCCGCCTAATGTCGGAAGGGAGAGGAGTGACCGCAGCGCATCGAGGCAGGTGTCCTCCGTTCCCGTCCGTGATTTCGCGAGGGACAGCCGCTAGGCGACGCCCGGTGCCTCCGCGGAGTGCTCCTCGTCCCAGCGCCGGCGGGCGGCGCGGCGGCGCCACGGCGACTCCTCGGGCAGGTGCATGCGCAGGGTGGTGTACGCCCAGCGCAGGCGCCGGCCGAAGCCGCGCCAGGTCGAGAACGGCCGGGCAGAGATCCCGACCGTGAGCCGCTCGTCGTAACGGACGACGACACCGGGGTCGAGGTGGAATGCGAGGTCGAGGTCGTCGTGCACCTCGCGCATCCCGCTGTGCACACGGTCGCGGACGCCATGCCACACCGCGCGCCGCATGGCGAAGTTCGAGCCGAAGATCGGCGGATGCCCGAGCCAGATCTCCATGGCCCAGAAGTAGCCGCCGATGTACAGCACCTGGCCGAGGCCGGCGATCACGGTGTTGCCGTCGTAGAAGACGCCGGGACCGGTGAGCACGCCCATGTCCGGATCGTCGACGAACTCGGCTTCGAGGTGCAGCAGCCAGTCGACCGGTGGGCGGGAGTCCGCATCCAGCCGGGCGATGATGTCCCCGGATGCGGCGTCGTACCCCGTAGCGGCGGCCGGCCAGATGCCGCGGACGGGCTGCTCGATCACCGTCGCGCCCGCGGCCCGCGCGACCGCTGCGGTGTCGTCCGTGCTGCCGTTGTCGACCACGATGATCTCGTCGGCCGGGCGCAGCTGTGCGGCGAGATCGCCGAGGCAGGCCCGCAGCATCTCCGCGTCGTCGAGAGCGGGGATGACGACGGTGATCGTTGGCACGACTGCGATCCTACGCTGCCACGGCGTTCCACAAGTGCATCCCGGCGTAGCTGCGCCACGGCGCCCAGCGCGCCCCGTACGCCGCGAGGGCGCGCGGTTCCGCGGGGAGCCCCAGCCGCGCTGCGCCCTGCCGGAGCGCCAGATCGCCGGTGAGCAGGATGTCGGGGCTTCCGAGCACACGGAGGGCGACGTACCCCGCCGTCCACGGTCCGATGCCGGGCAGTGCGACCAGCCGCTTCTCCAGGTCGTCCCTGGACTCGCCGACGTCGATGGCGAGGCTGCCGTCGGCGAGCGCCTGGGCGACGCCGACGATCGCGTCGATCCGCTTGGCGGGCCCGCGCAGCACCTCCCTGCCGTGTTCGGCGATCGCCGCAGCGGTGGGGAACAGCCGGGTGAACCCGCCGAGGTCGATCGGGTCGCCGAGCTGCTCGGTGAGCCGTGACAGCGCCGTGCGGGCGGCGGCGACGGAGATCTGCTGGCCGATCAGCGCTCGGAAGACGATCTCCTCCGCGTCCACCGCGCCGGGGACGCGGAGCCCCGGCCGCGCGGCGACGAGGGGGGCGAGCGCCGGGTCGGCCGCAAGCGCCTCGTCGATCGCCGTGGCGTCCGCGTCAAGGTCCAGAAGACGCCGGACGCGCGCGACGAGCGGCGCGAGGTCGGCGACGTCGGCGAGCACCGCCTCGCACTCCACCGCGGGGGCCTCCGGCGTCCCGGAGAGTGCGAGCCTCACCACCGCCGGACCGTGCGGGAGTCGCAGGGCGCGGGAGTACGTCCTTCCGTCGCCCGCCGTCTCCATGCCGGGCACGGCGCGCGCCGAGAGGAAGCCGAGCAGCGATGCGCCATCGAACGGGGCGCGCGCGGGCAGCCGCAGGGTGAGCGCGGCGCCTCCCGCCTCGACGTGCGCCGCGGCGGGTCGGCGGCGTGCAGAGGCGCGGATGGCCCCGGGCGTCACGTGGTACACCTCCGCCATCGTCTCGTTGAACTGGCGAACGCTCGTGAACCCGGCGGCGAACGCGACATCGGTGATCGGGAGGTCGGTGCCGGCCAGCAGCAGCCGGGCGGTCTGCGCGCGGTGCGCGCGGGCGAGCGCGAGCGGCCCCGCGCCGAGTTCCGCGGTGAGCACCCGGCCGAGGTGCCGTGGGGTGTAGCCGAGTCGCTTCGCGAGCCCGGGGACGCCCTCGCGCTCGACCTCGCCGTCGGCGATCAGCCGCATGGCGCGCGCGGCCAGGTCGTCCCGCACGTTCCACTCGGGGGAACCCGGCACGGCGTCCGGCAGGCAGCGCTTGCACGCGCGGAGTCCCGCCTCGTGCGCGGCCGCCGCGGTCAGGTAGAACGTGACGTTGCCCGGCTTCGGTGTCACTGCGGGGCAGCTCGGCCGGCAGTAGATGCCGGTGGAGTGAACGCCGGTGATGAACTGGCCGTCGAACCGGGCGTCGCGGGCGCTCATCGCCCGGTAGCGCTCCGCGAAGACCGGGTCGGCCAGCTTGTCGGTGGTGCTCGTCATGCGTCCAGCCTGACACCGGCCACCGACATCCGATAGCGGAAAACGGACATGACCGCGGGCGTGGCCGATTGCCCGGAATCGGCCGCGACTGACAGAGTGACAGCATGGACGTCATCGACTGGCTCACGGCGGCACTGGGCGGCGCGGAGGCCGCGGCGGAGGTCATCGTCACCGATCCGGAGCTGCTCGACGCGGCGCGGGGCGACAAGTCGGGCTGGGTCGCCGACGGCGTCCCGCTCGCCATCGTCTACGCGACGACCGTCGGCCACGTCCAGGCGACGATGCGTGCGGCCAGCGAGTTCCGGGTGGGCGTCGTGCCGCGCGGTGCGGGCACCGGGCTGGCCGGCGGCGCGAACGGCACCGGCGGCGACATCGTGCTCGACCTGAGCCGGATGGACCGCATCCGCGAGATCTCCGCCGAGGACCAGCTCGCGGTCGTCGAGCCCGGCGTCCTGAACGGCGACCTGAACGCGGCACTGGAGCCGTATGGCCTGTTCTTCGCGCCGGATCCGGCCAGCAAGGCGATCTCGACCATCGGCGGCAACATCGCGACCAACGCGGGCGGCCTGCTGTGCGCGAAGTACGGCGTGACGAGGGAGGCGGTGCTCGCCCTCGACGTCGTCCTGGCGGACGGCCGGCTCATCAGCACCGGGCACCGCACGGTCAAGGGTGTGACCGGCTACGACATCACCGCGCTGTTTGTCGGCTCGGAGGGCACGCTGGGCGTCGTCGTCGGCGCCACCGTCCGCGCGCTGCCGATCCCGCCCGGGGAGCCGCGCACGCTGGGCGCGCTGTTCCCGGACGTTCGCGCCGGCGCGGCCGCCGCCGCCCGCCTGACCGCCGCCCGGCTGAGGCCCGCTGTCATGGAGCTCGTCGACGAGGGCGCGCTCGCGCGCATCGCGGCCTACCTCGGGGAGGAGACGATCCGGGAGGCGTTCGGCGCGTCCGAGGGCGCCGCCTACCTGCTCGTCCAGTTCGACGGAGCCACCGCCGGCGCCGACGCGGAGACCGCCGGCCGGCTCATCGAGGAGACCGGGGGAGCGGTGCGCGTCGCGGCCGACGCGGACGAGGGTGACCGGCTGCTCGCCATCCGCCGCGCCTTCCACCCCGCGCTTGAGGCGACCGGCACCGTCCTGATCGAGGACGTCGCGGTTCCGCGCTCGAGGATGCCGGAGATGTTCGACGCGATCGAGCGGATCTCGGAGCGGTACGGCATCCCCATCCCGACCGTGGCCCACGCGGGCGACGGCAACCTGCATCCGAACTTCGTCTACGACGGCGAGGAGGTCGCCTCCACCGTCTGGGACGCGGCGAGCGACCTCTTCCGCGTCGCGGTCGAGCTCGGCGGCACGCTCACAGGCGAGCACGGCGTCGGCGTGCTCAAGCGGCGCTGGCTCGCGGAGGAGCTCGGCCCCGATTCCTACGAACTGCAGGTGAAGCTCAAGTCGGTGTTCGACCCGCTGGGCATCCTGAACCCCGGCAAGGTGTTCGGCTGATCGCGGCCCGGTGCGCGCGGGGTCCGCGTCAGGCGACCGGCGCGTGGAGCAGCACGGCGGCGTCCGCGTACGCGTCCGTCGCCTCCGTCGACGGCGCGTCGAAGACGCGGGCCGTCCGCGCGGTTGCGTCGAACGGAGTCCAGCCGGGGTCGCCGGTGCGGATGAACGCGACCGCGGCGCCGTGTGCGTCGTCCGCGAGCGACTGCGGCGGGTGCTCGCCCGCGAGCGCGGCGACCGCCTCGAGGCCGAGCCCATCGAACCAGAACGGCACGTCGAGGCAGTGCGACGCCGTACCGCTCACCGGCGACCGCCACGCGAACCGGTAGAGCCAGGTCGACGCCCCGGACGTAACGCGCGCCAGGGCGATGTCGATCGCGGGGGTGCGGAAGAGCGTGTCGGTGACGTACTGGCCGACGACGTCCACCGTGTCCGCGCCGGCGTGCGCCCGCACGTACGCGTCGATCGTCGCCCCGGGCACGCCGAAGGCGCCGAGGATGCCCGCGGCGGGAACGGCCGCCAACGCCGTGCGGTAGCCGTGCAGCACGGCGTTGAACTCGTGGTCCGTTGCGCCGAGCACGAGCGGCTTGTCCGCCCCGATCCCCGCGCGCACGGCGTCGACCGCCCGGAACGGGACCAGGTCGCCGTCGATGACCGGCCCCCAGCCCATCCCCGTGGTGACCAACTGGCCGAGTCCGGCCAGCGGATCGGCGGACGCCTCGTCGGGCGCGAGCGCCTTCGCCTGCAGGGCGAGCACGGTGTCCTCGTCGAGCACGGACAGGCCGGCGCGCGTCGGCTCGACACCGGCCAGGGCCGCGAGGCGCCGGCCGAGCGCCTCCGAGTCCGCGAGCGAGAGGTCCGCCGTCGCACCGGAGATGCTGAGCACGCGCCGGAACAGCGGCTGGGCGCGCGGAACGCCGAGCAGCGTGAGCACCGCACCGCCGCCCGCCGACTGTCCGGCGATGGTGACGTCGGACGGGTCGCCGCCGAACGCCGCGATGTTGTCGCGCACCCACTCGAGCGCGAGCAGCCAGTCGAGCACAGCGCGGTTGGCGGGCGCGTCCTCGATCCAGCCGAAGCCGTCGAAGCCGAGACGGTAGGAGACCGAGACGGTCACGATCCCGTCGTGGTTGAACGCCGCCCCGTCGTACCAGGGACTCGCGGGCGACCCGGCGACGAACCCGCCGCCGTGGATGTAGACGAGCACCGGCAGTCGCGCGGCGGCGTCGCCGGGCGCGGGGGTGAACACGTTGACGTTCAGCGTCGACGCGCCCGGGATGCTCGGCTCGGGGATGGCGGTCACCTCCGCCATCGGGGTGCGCTGCGGTGTGGCGCCGTACGCGGTGGCGTCCCGCACGTCCTCCCACGGCCGGTGCGGCACCGGGGCAGCGAAGCGCAGCGCGCCGACGGGCGGTTCCGCGAACGGGATGCCGAGGAAGGCGGCCGATCCGTCCCTCCACACGCCGCGCACCCGTCCGGAGCGGGTGCTGACCTCGGGTGGGATGGTGGCCTGTGACATCGGCGGCTCCTTCGCTTCGCTGGCGTGCTCAGCGCCAGCCTGCCACAAAAACCGAGCGAAGGTAGGGAAATCCGGGAAGGGCGTGATCCGGGCGTCCGTGATCCGGGCGTCCGTGATCCCGGGCGTTAAAAGACTCGACGCCCGGTGGTGCGGCGATGCCTGCAACGCTCCCGGGTCGTCGAGTTATGCATCTAGGGTGCCTCAGCCACGCGCGGAACGCAAGACCTTTGACGCCGACCGCCGCGGCCGGGTTGGATGGAGTCATGGCAGAGAACACCAACCAGAAGCCCGAGGTCGACGCGCCGGAGGGTCCGGCTCCCGAGACCCTCGAGATCGTCGACGTCGTCGAGGGCAGCGGCCCGGAGGCGACCCCGGGCGCCAAGGTCGAGGTCCACTACCTCGGCGTCGAGTACGAGTCCGGTGAGGAGTTCGACTCCTCGTGGAGCCGCGGGCAGTCGATCAACTTCCCGCTCAACAACCTGATCAAGGGCTGGCAGGAGGGCATCCCCGGCATGAAGGTCGGCGGTCGCCGCAAGCTCACCGTCCCGCCCGCGCTCGCGTACGGTCCCGCCGGCGGCGGTCACCCGCTCTCGGGCAAGACCCTGATCTTCGTGATCGACCTGCTCGGCGTCAGCTGAGCGGCACTCCTTCAGACGCGAGAGGCGCGCCGGCACTGCCGGCGCGCCTCTCGTCGTCACGGTGCTCAGAGCGCGGGCGGCCGCATGTGGGTCGGGATGGCGATGCGGTTCCAGATGTTGATCGTGCCGATGGCGAGGATGAGGTCGGCGAAGCCCTTCTCGCCGAACTCCGCGATCGCGCGCTCGTAGAGCTCGTCGCCGACGCCGCCCTGGTGGATGAGGGTGACCGCCTCCGTCAGTTCCAGCGCGATCCGCTCGCGCTCGTCGAACCAGGGCGACTCGCGCCACGCGGCGACCGCGAAGACCTTGCGCAGGGGGAAGCCGCGACCCTGCAGGTCGACCGAGTGCATGTCGACGCAGTAGGTGCAGCCGTTGATCTGGGAGGCGCGCAGCTTGATGAGGTCGCCGAGCGGCTCCTCGACCGCGGAGCCGACGTAGCCGTCGAGGTTGATGACCTTCCGGTAGCCGTCGGGGACGAGGGAGGAGATCTGAACGCGTTCCATGGTGTCTGTCATGGCACCAACGCTAGGTGCGGTATTGGCAGGTTGTAAGATCCAATTCCAACGATTCCGAACAGACCGATTCGAGGTGGTGGATGTGGACATCCATGTGCCGATCGAGGGGCGCGGCGATCGCGCAGAGCGGGTGTACCGGCACCTGAGGGACGCGGTGCTCGACGGCCGGCTGCGCAGGGGCGAGCGGCTTCCGGCGACGCGCGAGCTCGCGGCCGACCTCGGCGTCTCCCGCAGCACGGTGACGACCGCGTACGAGCGACTGATCGCCGAGGGTTACCTCGTGGCCCGCGTCGGCTCCGGCACCTTCGTCGCCGCGCCGACCGCGCAGCGGATCACCTCGCCGCGGCGCGGTTCGCGTCGAGCAGCCCGACCGGCTCCCGCCTGGCGTGACCTGCACGACCCGCTGTGGGCGGAGCCGCATCCCATCGCGTACGACTTCAGCGTCGGGACGCCGGACCCGGCCCTCTTCCCGCTCGATGCGTGGCGCCGCTACGTGACCTCGGAGCTGCGCGGCCGGTTGCTGCGCACCGCCCACTACGCGGACCCGGCGGGCTCAGAGCGGCTGAGGGACGGGATCGCGCGGCACCTCGGACTCGCGCGCTCCGTGGAGGCGCTGGCCGAGGACGTGCTGGTGACCAGCGGCGCCCAGCAGGCCTTCGACCTGCTCGGGCGGGTGCTGCTTCGGCCCGGGGACACCGTCGCCGTCGAGGACCCGGGATACCCTCCGGTGCGCCAGCTGTTCGAACTGCTGGGGGCGCGGGTGCTGCCCGTGCCTGTTGACGAGCACGGGCTGCGGGTCGACCTGCTGCCTCCCGCACGGCTGGTGTACGTGACGCCGTCCCACCAGTTCCCGCTCGGCGGAGTGCTCCCGCTCGAGCGCCGCGTGGCCCTGCTGGACTGGGCGTCCCGCAACGACGCCGTCGTCATCGAGGACGACTACGACAGCGAGTACCGCTTCGGCGCGCGGCCGCTGGATCCGCTGCAGCGGCTGGATGCGGAGGGTCGCGTCGTCTACGTCGGCACCTTCTCGAAGACCATGCTGCCGACGATCCGCCTCGGCTTCCTCGTGGCGCCGCCGTCGCTGCTCCCCGCCCTCCGCAGCGCCAAGCGGCTCACGGACTGGCACAACGACGCCGTCACCCAGTCGGCGATGGCGCGGTTCCTCGACTCCGGCGCGTTCGCCCGGCACGTGCGCCAGGCGACGCGGGTGTACGAGGAGCGTCGCACCGTCATCGAGCGGGAGGCGGCGGAGCTGCTCGCGGGGCGCCTCGACGTCGTCCCGTCCGCTGCGGGGTTGCACCTCGCGCTGCGCCCGTCCGCCGGTGTGCCGTTCGGATCCGCGCGCGTGGCGGAACGTGCGGCCGTGGCGGGCGTCGCGGTCCAGCCGCTCAGCCGGTTCTCGTACGGCGAGCCCCGGGAGGGGCTGCTGCTCGGCTTCGGGGCGATCGCGACGGAGAACATCCCCGACGGACTGCGCCTGCTCGCGGACGCGGTCGCCCGCGAGCAGGCGGGCTGATCCGGGTCAGATCGCGGACCAGCCGCCGTCCGAGGCGAGGACGATGCCGCTGACGTTGGCGGAGTCGTCGCTCAGCAGCCAGGCGATCGACGCGGCCAGCTGCTCCGGCTGCGCCACCGGCGGGACGGTGGTCCCCATGATCGGGCCGAGGCGCTCGCCCGCCAGCTGGGACTTGAAGGCGCCGTCGACGTTGGTGACGACGCCGCCGGGGGCAACGGCGTTCGTGCGGACGCCGTTCGGGCTGTAGAACACGCTCGTGCTCTTGGTGAGGCCGATGACGGCGTGCTTCGACGCGGTGTAGGCGGCGCCGGCGGCGGAACCGCGGAGGCCCGCCTCGGACGCGACGTTGACGATCGCACCGCTGCCCGCCTGAATCATCAGCGGGAGCACGGCGCGGCTGAGGCGCATGATCGCGGTCACGTTGACGGTGAACACGCGGTCCCAGGTGGCGTCGTCGACCTCGGCGGGCGGCAGGAAGCCGTCCATGATGCCCGCGACGTTGGCCAGCGCATCCACGCGCCCGCCCGCCGCCTCGAGGAGCTTCGCGATCGTCTCCTCGCTGGACACGTCGCCGGCCACGGTGACGATGTCGAGGCCGGGGTTCTCCTCGACGAGGGCGGCGAGGCGCTCCTCCGAGATGTCGCTGCCGACGACGCGCGCCCCCTCGGACGCGAGCCGTAGCGCGGTGGCCTTGCCGATACCGGAGCCTGCGCCCGTGACGATCGCGGTCTTGCCGGCGAAACGGGCGGAGTCGGTGCTGCTCATACTGCTGTCTCCTGACTGATGTCGATGACTTCTTCGGCGCTCGATGTGGGGCGTCGAGGCATTTATAGCACTCAGTGCCATAATCGTGGATGTGAATCCGCCGCCAGCTGAATCCGCCCCCCGCCGTCGTGGCAGGCCCGCCGACGTCGACCCCGAGCGCGTCGCCCTGCTCGCCCTGCGCCACTTCGCCGAGAACGGCTACGACGCGGTGACGATGGACGACATCGCAGCGCTCGCGGGCGTGGGCAGACGGACGCTGTTCCGGTACTTCCCCAGCAAGCCGGACCTGGTCTGGGGCGGGATCGAGCCGGTGGTCGAGCGGATGCACGCCGTCCTCGACGCGGCGCCGGAGAGCGAGCCGGTGCGCGACGTTCTGGCGCGGGCGATGACCGAGGCGCTGGACCTGGATGCGGACGCGGTGGAGGCGACGCGGCTTCGCCTGCGGCTGATGGGGTCGGACGCCGCCCTCATCGCCTTCGGGGTCTCGCGCCTGGCGCTGAACCGCGACATCCTCGCCGAGTTCCTCGCGCGGCGGCTCGCCATCCCCGCGGACGGCCTGCGTGCGCACGTGCTCGCCGACGCCCTCAGTTCGGCGAACTTCTCGTCGCTCCTCTGGTGGGCGCGCACCGACGATGGCGACCCGGCCGCGGTGGCCGTGGCCGCCATCGACGAGCTCCTGCGCGGTCTCGCCCCGTAGCGCCCCTCGGCGGCTCCGGTCAGGCGTTCGGGACGATGACCGCGCGGCCGCGGATGCGGCCCTCGTGCAGCCGCTCGTACGCCTTCGGCGCCTCGTCCAGCGAGTACGTCTCGATCTCCACCTTCACGGAGCCCGCGCGCGCCAGGTCGAGCACCTCGATCAGCTCCGAGCGCGAGCCCCAGTACGGCGTGCGCACAGCCACGTCGTACGCGATCCGGCCGAAGCCGACGGGGAGCGCGCCCCCGCCGATCCCGACGATCGTGACGTCGCCCTCGCTGCCGGCCATCGCTCCGGCGAGGTCGACGGTCGGCTGCACTCCGACGAAGTCGAACACCGCGTTCGCGCCGCGGCCGCCGGTCAGCTCGCGCACCGCATCCACCGCGTCCGGGTTCGACAGCATGGCGTGCTGCGCCCCGACCTCGCGGGCGAGGGACAGCTTCTCCTCATTGACGTCAAGCGCCACGACGGTCGCGCCGCTGATCGCCCGCAGGATCTGGATGCCGACGTGCCCGAGCCCGCCCGTCCCGATGACGACGGCCGTCGTGCCGGCGCCGAGCTTCGGGAGCGAGTTCTTGATTGCGTGGTACGGCGTGAGTCCGGCGTCGGTCAGCGACACGTTCTGCACCGGATCCAGGCCGTCGAGCGGGACGAGGTGCCGCTCGCTGTCCACGATCATGTACTCGGCCATCGACCCTGGTGCGCCGAGCCCCGGCGGCTGGATGTGCTCAGCGACGGCGTTCAGGCAGTAGTTCTCCTTGCCCTGGGCGCACATGAGACAGCGGCCGCAGCCCCACGGGCCGTACACGGCGACCGCATCCCCGGGCTTCACGCCGGTGACGCCGTCGCCGACCGCCTCGACGATGCCGGCCCCCTCGTGACCGAGCGTGAGCGGGAGGCCGTAGATGTACTGGTCGGCGGGCAGGCTCATGACGAACTCGTCGGAGTGGCAGACCCCGGCGGCGGTGACTTTCAGGAGGACCTGGCCGGGGCCGACCTCGGGGTCGGGGACCTCGACGACCTCGGGACGTGAACCGATCTCGCGATACTGGAGTGCCTTCATGCGGCCGAGGCTACCGCCGGGGGAGGGGCCGCAGAAGACCCGTCGTCGACCGCCCGAGCGGGTCGTCCCGGCGCCGATCCGGCCTCCGCGGGTCTGGTAGACTCTTCAGGTTGCCGTCGAACGGCCGCGGACAAAGAGAGCCCAGGCACGAGGCCCCGGGCACCGCGCAACGAAGAGAAAGGGGATCCCCTCTATGGCACTGGATGCTGACATCAAGAAGGCGATCATCGACGAGTACGCTACCCACCCCGGTGACACCGGATCCCCCGAGGTTCAGGTCGCGATCCTGACCAAGCGGATCAAGGACCTCACCGAGCACCTCAAGGAGCACAAGCACGACCACCACTCGCGTCGTGGCCTGCTGCTGCTGGTCGGTCAGCGTCGCCGTCTGCTGGGCTACCTGGCGGACATCGACATCAACCGTTACCGCTCGCTCATCGAGCGCCTCGGTCTGCGTCGATAAGGCAGCTTGTCGATCGACAACGCGATCTTCTTACGGACGGGCCGTCACCTTCGGGTGGCGGCCCGTTCCGCGTCTCAGCGGTCAGCGGGATCGGCGCCGGGTCGCACCTCGGCGTCGTCGCGGATGTCGATGCGGGTCCGGCCGTCGTCACCCTCGGAGGTCTCGATCCTCGGCGCCGCATCCTTCTCCGTCGCCTTGGGCGCGGTGGTCAGCTGGTCGGCGCGGTCGTCTCGGTCGTCGCGTTTCCCTGTCACAGCACCACACTCCCGCGATGCGGCCCCGAGGACAAGCGGGGGAGCGCTCCCGCTGCGCTAGTGTCGTCGCCGTGGCACTCCCGTTCCTGCCGTACATCGTCGTCGGCATCGTCCACCTGATCGCTGTCCTCGCCGGCGCGGACGCGCTCGTCGCGCTGACCAAGCCGCTGCTGATGCCCGCCCTGCTGCTGGCGCTGCTGCTCGCACTGCCCGTCCGCCGGGGCGAGACGGCGCTGCTGGCCGGGCTCGGCATCCTGTTCGGCTGGCTGGGGGATCTCTCGCTGATGGATGTGGGTCCCGGCTTCGTCATCGGGCTCGCGTTCTTCCTGCTCGGCCACCTCGCCTACATCGTGCTGTTCTGGCGGAGGCTACGGGTGCGCCGACCGCGCTGGTGGTCGGCGGTGTACGTGCTCTGGTACGCGGGCCTGCTGGCGGTTCTCGCTCCGCACGCCGGCGGGATGCTCGTCCCGCTGGCGCTGTACGGCCTGACACTCGCGGTGCTCGGCATCACCGCGTCGGCCTGTTCGCCGTGGATCGCGACCGGGGCCGCCCTCTTCGTGGTCTCGGACAGCCTGCTCGGCCTCGACCGCTTCCTGCCCGGCTTCGCGCTGACCCAGGCGGACGCGGCGATCATGCTCACCTACATCCTCGCGCAGGGCATCATCTGCTGGGGTGTCGTGCGCCGGGCGCGCGCCGTCGCCCGGGTGCCGTCACTCGCCTGAGTCACCGCGCCGCGCCGCGACCGCGCGGTCGATCAGCGTCGCGGCGACGAGGGCGGACGCGACCAGCGCGATCGCGATCGTCACCCCGACGAGCCCGATCAGCGGGGAGGCGAGGGGCGCCACGAGCACCAGCACGATCGCGATGCCGGTCTTCAGCGGCCGGATGACGACCTCGGGAACGAGCGGCGCGTGCAGGATGTACAGCATCAGCAGGAAGACCGCTACCGGGATCGCGATCGCGTACTCGACCGCGGTGTCGGGCGCGTTCGCGTGCGCGGCGCCGCGCTGCACCGCGACCTCGAGCCCGGCGCCGATGGCGGCGAGCGAGGCGAACACGAAGTAGTGGCCGTAGCCCCAGTAGAAGGACCGCTCGCGCCGGTTCGCCAGCCCCTCGCCTGCGGGCTCGAGGAAGTACAGCCACCACAGCGCGAAGAGCAGCACCAGCCCGGCCGCGGCGATCACGACGAGGGCGGGGGAGACGCCGTGCGCCTCCAGCCCGCTCTGCACGCCGATCGCGGAGGCCGACACGGACTCGCCCAGCAGGATGATCGTGAAGAGCCCGTAGCGCTCCGCGATGTGGTGCGGGTGCCACGACGTCATCCCCGGCCGCTCCGCCCACACCGGGACCAGCAGCTCCAGCACGGCGGCGACGATGAACGTCCAGGTCCGCACCCCCGGCGGCAGGAACCCCCACGCGACCCACACCACCTGCACAACGGCGACGCCGATCGCATACCGCGTCGCCGTGGCCCGTCCGTCTGGATGCTCGATCGCCGCGCGCGTCCACTGCCCGACCTGGGCCAGCCGCATCACGATGTAGCCGATGATGATCGCCGTGAAGTCGGTGCCGTCGAACGCGGCGGGCACCCCGGCGGCGAGCACGAGGACGCCGCCCATCTGCAGCAGCGTCATCAGGCGGTAGGGGACGTCGTCCGTGTCGTACGCCGAGGCGAACCAGGTGAAGTTCATCCACGCCCACCAGATCGCGAAGAAGACCATCAAGTACGGCCCGAGCTTCCCGAGTGCGTCGCCCTGCTCGCCGGCGTGGGCGAGCTGGGCCGCCACCTGGGCGATCGCGACGACGAACGTCAGATCGAACAGCAGCTCCAGCGGGCTGGAGACGCGGTGCTTCTCGTCGGACGACCGTCCGGACATCGGGATGCGGAAGGCGATGCTCATGTGCGCCAGCATAGGAGGATGCGCCGCCCGCTCTTACGCATCGCCACCGCGCTCTACCTGCTCGCCGTGGCGTGGATCACCCTGAACCCGGCTCCGCCCGACCCGCGCCTGAACCCGGTGCTGGAGTGGCTGCTGGAGACGTGCGCCTCCATTCCGGCACTGGCATGGATCGACTTCCGGGTCGCGGAGTTCACCGGCAACGTGCTCATGTTCGTCCCGCTCGGCGTGCTCGGGATGCTCCTGCTCGGCCGTTGGCGCTGGTGGCTGGTGCTCGTGCTCGGCGCCGCGACGACGCTCGTCATCGAGTTCGTCCAGCTCTTCCTGCCCGCCCGGTTCAGCGACCCGAGCGACCTCATCGCGAACACGCTCGGCACGGCCGTCGGCATCGGTGTCGTCGCGCTCTGGGCGGGGGCCGTAGCGCGGCGCGCCGGGGGGTGAGGGGCCCGTCAGTCCGCCGTCGCCTGGTCGGCGATGCCCTTCCGTAGCTCCGAGCCGGCGCCCGGGATCCGCCAGGTGGGCGATCGACCCTCCGGGATCTCCGGGATCCACCACAACAGCGTGCCCCAGACGAACAGGGTGACGAGGACGATCACGAGCGTCGCGACGAGAGTGCCGGCGTGTGTCAGACCGCTGTCGATCAGCAACCATGACGACAGGAACGCCCCTGCCCCTGCCAACAGTGAGACGGTGATGCTGTTGATGAGCAGCGGCCTCCACCCGCCACGGAACCCCAGCCAGCCCCAGGTGAGCAGCAATGCGACGGCCACGCCCGCAGCGCCGATCATCACCGCGACGGGCAGTCCAGCATCGCGGATGTCCACCGGTACTGATTGTTCCGGTGCCGCTGCACCAGGGTGGAGCCACGGCAGCTCGAGCACCAAGACGATCCACGCCAGGTAGATGACGAACCCCCACCAGTACAGGGCCTTGCGGTGCGGGCTCTCGTTGGGCGCGTGGAAGCGCACGCCCGCCCGGAATGCGAGCACGATCCCCGAGACGAGCAGGATCCAGAACGACACGCTCATCCCTGCTCTTCCGTGATTCCAACTCGCCCTCCACAACTCCAGATGCGGCACCACGACGAGAGCTCCGGCCGCGATGCCGAGCGTGACGAGCGAGGCGACGGCGTATGCCCAACCCTGGGTCAGTGCCGAGCGCCGGTACTTCGCGAACTCCCGCCTGGCCTCGTCCGGCATGTCCTCCAGGTCGCCGACCGCGCCGCTCACACGCCGCCAGCTGCGGATCGGACGCACGACGCCGCGCAACAGCAGCAGCGCGCCGACCACCACCAGTGCCAGACCGACTGTGATCGCCGCACCGTCGGGGCCGCTCCCCGTCGCCACGAGCGTCCCGCCGATCAGGGCGATGCTCACTCCGAGCACGGCCGCGATCAACGCCTCGCGCAATGGGTTCAGCACGACGGCGGCGAAGAGCAGCAGGGGTCGCAGTAGGACGATGATCGCCCTCTCCCAGAAGCCGAGGGAACCGGCGAGCGCGCGGCTCGTCACCCTGATGCCGCGCGAGAGGACAGCGAAGACGTAGCCCGGCCGCATGTCGGCCATCGTGTCGGCTCCGAGCGTGAACGCCTCCCGGATCCGGTCGGGGGATGGGTTGGTCGGCAGGCTGGTGCGGAATGGTCGCACCTTCGTTGCGTTCGCGGCTTGGCAGAGCACGGAATCCTGCGCGTAGGCGACGCGCGGCTCGGGGCGGATCCGCGTCCTGTCCGAGCCGGGACTCGGTGTCTCCTCGGTCGCGGGCGGGATCATCGAGGAGATGAAGCGGATCATCCCTGCCGCAGCGTCAAGCCGCCCCCACCACCAGTCGTTGGCCCGCCACGCCTCGGAGAGGAAGCCGGCGAAGTGGAACAGGGAGGTGCCCGCGAGCTTGTCGTCGGCCGTCAGCGACTGGTCGCTGAACAGCATCGCCGTCACCTCGCGATCCAGATCTTCCTTGCGCAGCGTCAGCGCCGCCGAGGTGGCCAGCCGCAGGCGGCGGCTGTGCAGTGTGCCGTAGCGCTCGGGGTGCGCGGGACGTTCGTCGGCCGTGATCTTCCAGTACGTCAACTGCGGGACCGCCTCGGGGATGCCCATGGCGGCGGCGAACGGCGCGAGATCGACAGCGGTGAAGCCCGAGTAGCGCTGAGGGACGCCGCTCCACGGCTGGCGCGACCACTCGACGGCCGCGGCTCCCTTCTTCCTCGCCCCGGAGAGCACGCGCAGGGCGGCGACGGCGTCATCGAGGTCGGACCATCGCGCGCGCAGCAGGGGGGCCTCCGCCACCGACGCGGCGAGCCAGCCGTCGCGCAGATGCTCCGCCGCTCGATCCAGCGACCGACGCGACTCGGTGGCCGTGCCGCGAACCTGGTCTGCAGCGGTGAGCGCAGCGCGGAAACAGCGGTCGCGTGCGTCGACGGCGGCCGAGAGGACGGAGTAGAGACGCCGGCGGAGTGCCGCGAGGCTGCGCAGTGGGTCTCCCTTCGACAGTCGGTCGAGCCTCTGCCTCCGCAAGGGCGCCTCGTTCAGGGCTCCCGTGAGTTCCTCCAACGATCGGACCCAGGCCAGGCCGCTCCGAGCGGCGTCGAGGAGCGCCTGCGGACCAATGAGGATGGCGCGCGCCCCTTCCTGAGGCGTGTCATGCGACGCACTGCCGGCGGGAGGGAACAGGCTCGCCGGGCTCTCGAGCCGTTGGTAGCCGCGAGCGAAGCAGTCGGGCAGCGCCGAACGTTCCTCCTCGTTCCATCCTCGCCAGACCTCGCGGGTCGGCAGGTTGGTGCTCAGCTGCCAGAGCGAAGGGTTGATCAGGACAGCGGAGAGCACCTGGGGATCCGAACTCGCCCGGTATTGCAGGTACGCGCTGCGCGCAGCGGCCTGCGGGTACCGTCCCGGCCTCATGGTGGACATCGGGGTCAGCGCCTGGGTGCGAGCGCGGTCCAACAGCAGGTCGAGGCGGTACTGCTCGATCGCGTCCTCCTCGTCGGCGCCAGACTCGCTGATCCCGCGCTTGCCGCGTCCGGCCGAAATGGCGGCGAAGAACGTGGACTGCCGGTCCGTGTACCTGCGCACCATCAGCGAGCGCGGGCCGCGTGGCTCGTCCTGGGTGATGGGCCCGTAGCGGAGCGCCCGCACGGAGCGCAGCGGCTGCGCCGGCGGGTCGGGGTCGAGATAGAGCATGGCCCGGGAGGTGTTGACCTCCGATGCCGTGTTCCTGATCGCTCGGAATGCCCTGTCGATCGGGATGTTGTCGAGCACACCGCCGTCGACGACCCGGAACGGGTGCGCCCAGCCTGTGCGATGGGCGTGGAAGGCGTAGGTCATGTCCACGGAGTCGTCACCACCGCGGATCTTCGACTCCCGCTGTCCCGTCTCCCGGGAGAAGATCAGTGCCGGCTCGAATGCGCCGGGGAACGACGAGGTCGTCCTCGCCGCAAGCGCCAGTCGGGCCAGATCGGCATCGCGGGTCGCGCTGCCGGGCGCGGGGATCGCGCGACCCCGTTCGCGCACGGACGGCTGGTCAGGGCTCGCGACGAAGTGGAAGTGGCCGCGTCCCTCCTTGGTCCCGCGGTCGACGGCGTCCTCGCTGTCGGCGACGGTGGCGGAGAGGTCGACGGTAAGGCGGTCGGCTCGGTGGAGCGGGTTCCGTGGACCGGCGTAGAAGTCATGCAATGCGCCGAGCACCTTCGGGAAGAAGTAGGTGTCGCCGCGAAGCACCGAGGAGACCGAATGGAAGCCCGGACGCTGCATCAGGCTCCAGATCCCGCCGACGTCGACCCAGGTGTCAAGCAGCTGGTCGACGTCGGCGCCCGCTCGTTGCGCGCACGCATACATGACCGCGTTCAGGCCGCCGGCGCTCGCGCCTGCCTGCACATCCACCTCGACGGAGTCGAATTGGGCGGAGTCGAGCAGCCGCGCGTACATCAGCACGCGATGGTAGACGTCCTCGTCCAACTCGGCGTCGTCCGCGCCCGGTGGGATGTAGAGCGCGACCACCGTCCCGTCGGAGGTGCGCCTGCGGATGCGCAGCCGGCGCCACAGGTCGATCTCGGCGACCGCTCCGCCGATCCAGACGGCCAGGCTGACGCCGCCGCGCATCGCCAGCGCGAGCCTCAGCGTCCGCTGGTGCGCCGGCTCGAATTCGCGTTCTCGGTCACCCCGCGGCGCCTGGGCGTCGAGGTCGGGAACCTGCCGCCGCAGTGGCGGCCGCGTCGGACGATCGGAGCCGGGCGCGAGGCTGTTCGGGAAAGCCCCGCCGAGGTCCAGCTCGAACACGGTCCTGTCGCCAGGCTCTGCGCGGTCGCGCGGCCCTCGTGCGCCGGGAGCCGCTTCGCTGGTCGCCATGGTACCCCTCCCTCGAACGCCCCTCCGCTGCCGTTATGGCGCACAGGCTACTGCGGGCCGCATGGTTGACAAAAGAGGAATTCTCATTTATATGAGTCGGTATGGTAAGGCCCATGGACACCCTCTCCAAGCACGGCGCGGACGCGCCGCCGCTGTTCTTCGAGGCGGAGGCGGCCGGGCTCGCCTGGCTCGCCGAGGCGGAGGCGGATGGGGGAGCGCGCATCGTGCGGGTGGCCGGCGTCGGGCCGGGGCACATCGAGCTCGAGCGGATCCGGGAGGCGCGGCCGACGGCCGAGGCGGCGCGCGCGTTCGGGGCCGGGCTGGCTCGCACGCACGCCGCGGGCGCCGCGGCCTTCGGATCGGCACCGGACGGCTGGGACGGGCCGATCTTCATCGGCCGACGTCCGTTGCCGATCGCGCACGAGGGATCGTGGGGCCGGTTCTACGCGCGGGATCGCGTTCGCCCGTACGTCGACATCGCGGTCGAGGCCGGGACGGTCACGGCCGGTCAGCTGCCCGTCATCGAGCGGGCAATCGAGCGGATCGAGGCGGGCGCGTTCGACGACGACGAGCCGCCTGCGCGCATCCACGGCGACCTCTGGACGGGGAACGTGCTGTGGTCGGAGGGCGGTGCCGTGCTGATCGACCCGGCCGCGCACGGCGGCCACCGCGAGACCGACCTCGCGATGCTCGACCTGTTCGGGGTGCCGTTCTTCGAGGAGATCGCCGCTGGCTACAACGACACCCATCCGCTGCGCGACGGCTGGCGCGCACGCATCCCGCTGCACCAGCTGCACCCGCTCGCCGTGCACGCGGCGGGCCACGGACCGTCGTACGGCATCGCGCTCGCCGAGGCCGCGCGGGCGACGCTCGAGCTGGAAGAGGGCCCCGTTCGCCCTCGAACGCAGGCCGGCTGATAGGATGCTGGTGGTCGGTTGTACGCCGACCGCCGGAGCAGGCTGGCAGGAGCTGGTCCTCGGTGGTGGTATCCGGATGCATCCCGCGCGAGTGGGCGGCAACCGTGTATTTCTACTGATGGCCAGACGGGCTCAGCCCACGCACCCGCATGGGATGCCGCGTACACAGACGTGTCGAACTGCCTGCTCGCTCCTTGGAGAGTCGCGCCCAGACGGGGTGGCGACGTTAAACAAAGGAGAAAGACCTCTTGGAAGGTCCTGAAATCAAATTCGCCGAAGCCGTTCTCGACAACGGCCGCTTCGGCACCCGCACCGTCCGGTTCGAGACCGGACGACTCGCGCAGCAGGCGCAGGGCGCCGTCGCGGCGTACCTCGACGAGGAGACCATGCTGCTGAGCGCCACCAGCGCCAGCAAGCACCCGAAGGACAACTTCGACTTCTTCCCGCTGACCGTCGACGTGGAGGAGCGCTCCTACGCCGCCGGCAAGATCCCCGGCTCGTTCTTCCGCCGCGAGGGCCGCCCCTCCACCGAGGCGATCCTGGTCTGCCGCCTGATCGACCGCCCCCTGCGCCCGTCGTTCGTCGACGGCCTGCGCAACGAGGTCCAGATCGTCATCACCGTCCTGAGCATCGCTCCCGACGAGTTCTACGACGCCCTGGCGATCAACGCGGCAAGCGCATCCACCCAGATCTCCGGTCTGCCGTTCTCCGGCCCCATCGCCGGTGTGCGCCTCGCGCTCATCCCCGGCAACGGCCAGCACGAGGACCAGTGGATCGCGTTCCCGAAGGCTTCGCAGCTCGAGGAGGCCGTGTTCGACCTCGTCGTCGCCGGCCGCGTCCTCACCAACGAGGACGGCTCCGAGGGCGACGTCGCGATCATGATGGTCGAGGCGGAGGCCACCGAGGGCAGCTGGAACCTCATCCAGGGCGGCGCCGTGAAGCCGAACGAGGAGGTCGTCGCGCAGGGTCTGGAGGCGGCCAAGCCGTTCATCCGCCAGCTCGTCGCCGCGCAGAACGTCATCGCCGAGCAGGCCGCGAAGGCGATCGCCGACTACCCGGTGTTCTTGCCCTACTCGCAGGAGACCTACGACAACGTCGCCGGCCTCGCCTACGACGAGCTGGTGAACGTGTACCAGATCGCCGACAAGATCGAGCGCCAGAACGCCGACGACGCCCTCAAGGAGCGCGTCAAGGTCGCCCTCACCGAGAAGGTGGAGGCGGGCGTCCTCGACCCCGAGGTCCTCACGCAGTTCTCGGCGGCGTACAAGTCGGTGTCGAAGGTGGTCATGCGCGGTCGTGTGCTGCGCGAGGGCATCCGCATCGACGGCCGTGGCCTGACCGACATCCGTCCGCTCGACGCCGAGGTGCAGGTCATCCCGCGCGTCCACGGCTCGGCGATCTTCCAGCGCGGCGAGACCCAGATCCTGGGCGTCACCACGCTGAACATGCTCAAGATGGAGCAGCAGATCGACTCGCTGTCGCCGGTCACCAAGAAGCGCTACCTGCACCACTACAACTTCCCGCCGTACTCGACCGGTGAGACCGGCCGCGTCGGCTCGCCGAAGCGTCGCGAGATCGGGCACGGCTTCCTCGCCGAGCGCGCGCTCGTGCCGGTGCTGCCGACCCGCGAGGAGTTCCCGTACGCGATCCGTCAGGTGTCCGAGGCCCTCGGGTCCAACGGCTCCACCTCGATGGGCTCCGTCTGCGCCTCCACGCTGTCGCTGCTGAACGCGGGTGTGCCGCTGCGCGCCCCCGTCGCCGGCATCGCGATGGGCCTCATCTCCGACGTCGTCGACGGTGAGACCCGCTACGCGGCCCTGACCGACATCCTGGGCGCGGAGGACGCGCTCGGCGACATGGACTTCAAGGTCGCAGGCACCAGCGAGTTCGTCACCGCGATCCAGCTCGACACGAAGCTCGACGGCATCCCGTCGTCGGTGCTCGCCGGCGCGCTGAAGCAGGCCAAGGACGCTCGTACGACCATCCTCAGCGTGCTGAACGCCGCGATCGACACCCCGGACGAGATGGCCCCGACCGCGCCGCGCGTGATCTCGGTCCAGATCCCGGTGGACAAGATCGGTGAGCTGATCGGCCCGAAGGGCAAGACGATCAACGCGATCCAGGACGAGACCGGCGCCGAGATCTCCATCGAGGAGGACGGCACCGTCTACATCGGCGCCACCGACGGCCCGTCTGCCGAGGCGGCCCGCGCCCAGGTGAACGCGATCGCGAACCCCACCAACCCGGAGGTCGGCGAGCAGTTCCTCGGAACCGTCGTCAAGATCGCCGCGTTCGGTGCGTTCGTCTCGCTGCTCCCGGGCAAGGACGGCCTGCTGCACATCTCCGAGGTGCGCAAGCTCGCCGGCGGCAAGCGCGTGGAGAACGTCGAGGACGTGCTTGGCGTCGGCCAGAAGATCCTGGTGGAGATCACCAAGATCGACGACCGTGGCAAGCTGTCGCTCGCCCCGGTGCTCGCGGACGAGGCCGACACGCACGGCCGCGACGCCGCGTCCGAGGGCCCCGTGGAGCCCGCGGAGGGCTGAGCCCCGCCCCTCGCGGAGGCCCGCGCCGACTCGTTCGGCGCGGGCCTCTCGCGTATCCGCGGCCCCGCGCGGCCGCTAGTCGCGGGTGAGGAGGGGTCGGAGCCGGTAGGGGATGAGTTCGCCCATGTCGAGCGAGGTCTCGGCGCGCACGACACCCTCGGTGGACTGGATGGCGCCGGTGATCCGGAAGAGGTCCTGGGCGTCCGTGCACACGACGCGCAGCAGCAGGTCGGACGGGCCGGAGAGCCCGTAGGCCTGCACGATCTCCGGGATCTCCGCCAGCCGCCCCACGATCGCGGCGAGCTTCTGCTGCTGCACGTGCACGGTCACGAACGCCGCCAGCGGGAAGCCGGCGGCCTGCTCGGAGATGCGGCGCTCGAACGACAGGAACGCTCCGCTGCGCTCGAGTTCCGCCATCCTCGCCTGCACGGTGTTCCGGCTGAGACCGAGGCGGTCGGCGAGGGAGACGTTGGTCGATCGCGGATCCTCGGAGAGTGCGACGAGGATGCGTCGGTCGGTGCTGTCGAACGTGCGCATAGTGTGAAAGCTAGCACCGCGCGGCGTCGTCCGATAGTGCAGGGTGCACGGTCGACACGCCGTTGGTTGTGCGCGCTGATCCCGAAGCGTAGCCTTCCGAGTAATTCCGGCAAGGAGGCCGGAAGCCGGTCCGTGGCGCCACAAGCACCCGGCCGGACGCGAGAGTGAAGGTTGCGTGAACCGTGACGATCGACAATCAGCCTGACATGCGCCTGGACGACGTGCGCCTGAACGACCTGCACCTTGCAGCCGGTGCCGACACCGTCCAGCTCCTGACCGAGAACGGCGACCGTCTCAGCGACGTCCGCTTCGACGCCTGGGTCTCCGACATCGGTCCCGAGCAACTGCTCGGACTCTACGAGGACATGCTCGTCATCCGTCGCATCGACTCCGAAGCCACCGCGCTGCAGCGCCAGGGCGAGCTCGGCCTGTGGCCGCCGCTGCTCGGCCAGGAGGCGTCGCAGATCGGCTCCGGCCGTGCGCTCCGCTCCGACGACTTCGTGTTCTCCAGCTACCGCGAGCACGGCGTGGCCTACTGCCGCGGCGCGGGCCTCGTCGACCTGCTGCGCGTCTGGCGCGGCACCACGCAGAGCGGCTGGAACCCGTACGACATCAACATGGCGACGCCGCAGGTGATCATCGGCGCGCAGACCCTGCACGCCACCGGCTACGCGCTCGGCATCCAGGCCGACGGCACGGACGCGGTCGCCGTCGCGTACTTCGGCGATGGGGCGACAAGCGAGGGGGATGTGACGGAGGCGATGATCTTCGCCGCCACGTACGCCGCCCCGGTGATCTTCTTCTGCCAGAACAACCAGTACGCGATCTCGGAGCCGGTCGGCCTGCAGGCGCAGCGCCCGATCGCCGAGCGCGCGCCCGGGTTCGGCATCCCGAGCGTCCGCGTCGACGGCAACGACGTGCTCGCGGTGATGGCCGTGATGCGCTCGGCCCTGGACCGCGCCCGCTCCGGCGGCGGTCCCACCTTCATCGAGGCGGTGACCTACCGCGTCGGGCCGCACACGACAGCGGACGACCCGAGCCGCTATCGCGACCCGGCCGAGGTCGAGGCCTGGCGCGGCAAGGATCCGGTCAGCCGGGTGGAGGCGCACCTCGGCGCGCTGGGGATGCTCACCCAGGAGCGGCTCACGCGCATCCAGGAGAAGGCGGACAGGGTGGCGGCGGAGATGCGCTCCGGCATCGTCGCGCTGCAGGACCCGGAGCCGCTCAGCGTGTTCGACAACGTGTACGCCGAGCCGCACACCGGCCTCACGCGCCAGCGCGACCACTACTCGCGCTACCTGCGCACCTTCGTCGGGGGTGACGACCGATGACCTCGCTGACGATGGCCAAGGCGATCAACGCGGGCCTCCGCCGCGCCCTCGCCGAGGACGACAAGGTGGTGCTGATGGGGGAGGACATCGGGACGCTCGGCGGCGTCTTCCGGGTCACCGACGGGCTCCAGACGGAGTTCGGCCCGCGCCGCGTGATGGACTCGCCGCTGGCCGAGTCCGGCATCCTCGGCACCGCGGTCGGGATGGCCTACCGCGGCTTCCGTCCCGTCGTCGAGATCCAGTTCGACGGCTTCATCTACCCGGCGTTCGACCAGATCGTGAACCAGGTGGCGCGGATGCACTACCGCACCCAGGGTGCGGTGAAGATGCCGATCACGATCCGGGTTCCGTTCGCCGGCGGCATCGGCGCGGCCGAGCACCACTCCGACTCCCCGGAGGCGCTGTTCGCGCACGCGGCGGGGCTGCGCGTCGTGAGCCCGTCGGACCCGCAGGACGCGTACACGATGATCCGGCAGGCGATCGCCTCCGACGACCCCGTGCTCTACTTCGAGCCGAAGCGCCGGTACCACGCGAAGGGCGAGGTCGACGAGGAGGCGCCCCTCGCGGACGCCCGCCCGATGGGGACGGCGCGCGTCGTCGCGCCCGGCGCCGACGTGACCCTGGTGACCTACGGCGGACTCGTGCAGCTCGCCCGCGACGCGGCCCTCGCGGCCGGAGACGAGGGCGTCTCGGTCGAAGTCATCGACCTGCGCTCGCTATCCCCGCTCGACATGGACACCGTCGTCGCGTCCGTGAAGAAGACCGGACGGCTCGTCGTCACCCACGAGGCCGCGCTCTCCGGCGGCCTCGGCGCGGAGGTCTCGGCGTCGATCACCGAGCGCTGCTTCTACCATCTCGAGCACGCGCCGGTCCGGATCACCGGGCACGACATCCCGTACCCTCCGGCACGGCTGGAGGCGGCGCACCTGCCCGACCTCGACCGCATCCTGGACGGCATCGACCGTGCCATGGACCGGCCGAACTCGCTGAGCGGGGTGGAGGACTGATGGCGGTCAGGGACTTCACCCTGCCCGATCTCGGCGAGGGGCTGACCGAGTCGGAGCTGGTGGCCTGGAAGGTCGCGGTCGGCGACACGGTGCAGCTGAACCAGATCGTCGCCGAGGTGGAGACGGCGAAGGCGCTCGTGGAGCTGCCCGCGCCCTACGAGGGACGGGTGTCGCGGCTCTACGTGGAGCCGGGTGTGACGGTCGCGGTGGGGGAGCCGCTGCTCGCGTTCGAGGTGGAGGTGGCCGGCACTCCCGCGCAGCAGGAGGCGCCGGCGCCGGAGGCCGCGGTGCAGGACGACCCCGCGCCGGAGCCGACGCTGGTCGGCTACGGCGCGCGCCCGGACTCGACGAACCGGCCGGCCCGTCGGGCGCGTCCGGGGCTGGCGCCGGTCGGGGCGCCCGCCGCCGCCGCGGCTCCCGCCCCCGCTGCCGCGCCCGTCGGCCTCGCCGAGCGCCCGCGCGCCACCCCGCCCGTGCGGAAGCTCGCGCGCGAGCGAGGCATCGACCTCGCCACCGTCACCGGCACCGGCGAACGCGGGCTGATCACGCGTCAGGACCTGGAGACGGCCTCTGCACCCGCGCAGACGCAGCCGGCCGCGGACGGCCGCGAGCTCCGCATCCCGATCCGCGGCGTCCGCAAGGCGACCGCGGACGCGATGGTCCGCAGCGCGTTCGGCGCTCCCCAGGCGAGCGTGTTCCTCACCGTCGACGTGACCCCGACCACCGAGCTGGTCGAACGCCTGCGGGCACGCCGCGACACCGCCGAGGCCCGGCCGGGCCTGCTCGCCGTCGTGGCGAAGGCTCTCTGCATCGCGCTCCGGCGCACCCCCGAGCTCAACGCGCGCTGGGACGAGCCGGCGCAGGAGATCGTGCAGACCGCCTCCGTGCACCTCGGGATCGCGGCGGCGACGCCGCGCGGGCTGATGGTCCCGGTGATCCGGGACGCGGACGCCCGTTCGCTCGTCGACCTGGCCGGAGCGATCCGCTCGCTCGCGGAGACGGCACGCGCGGGCAAGACGCCGCCGGCCGAGCTGACCGGCGGCACGATCACGATCACGAACGTCGGCGTGTTCGGGGTGGACGCGGGAACGCCCATCCTGACGCCGGGGGAGGCGGCGATCCTGGCGGTCGGTGCGGTGCGCAGGCAGCCGTGGGAGCATCGCGGGGAGATCGCGCTGCGCGACGTGCTCACGCTGGTGCTGACCTTCGACCACCGGATCGCCGACGGCGAGCAGGCGTCGCGGTTCCTCGCGGACATCGGTGGCATCCTCGCCGACCCCGCGTCGGTCCTCACCCTCGTCTAGCGTCGCAGAACCCGCCGAGGGGCGCGGGCGGCGGAGGGCCGGCGCGGGTCAGGCGTGCAGCGCCGCGTTCAGCTCGACGCCGGTGCCGGCGCGGCGCAGCACCTCGACGGCGCCGGTGAGGGAGTTGCGGCGGAACAGCAGACCGGGGACGCCCGAGAGCTCGACGGCCTTCACCGTCTGCGGCCGGCCGTCGGCGGTGACCGGGCCGTCGACCACGACCACCTTCGTGCCGGCGGTCACGTAGAGACCCGCCTCCACGACGGTGTCGTCGCCGATCGAGATGCCGATGCCGGAGTTCGCGCCGAGCAGTGCGCGTTCCCCGATGGCGACCCGCTGCGTCCCGCCGCCGGAGAGCGTTCCCATGATGGAGGCGCCGCCGCCGATGTCGGAGCCGTCGCCGACGACCACGCCCTGGGAGATGCGGCCCTCGACCATGGAGGAGCCCAGCGTCCCGGCGTTGAAGTTGACGAAGCCCTCGTGCATCACGGTCGTGCCCGGCGCGAGGTGCGCGCCGAGGCGGACCCGCGAGGCGTCGGCGATGCGCACGCGGTCGGGCGTGACGTAGTCGAGCAGGCGCGGGAACTTGTCGATGCCCGTGACGTGGATGCCGGCGCGCTGCAGCGACGGACGCAACCGGTCGAGGTCGGCCGGGAGGACGGGTCCCGCGTTCGTCCAGGCGACGATCGGCAGGTGGCCGAACACGCCGTCCAGGTTCACGGTGTTCGGGCGCGCGAGCAGGTGCGAGAGCACGTGCAGGCGGAGGTAGGCGTCGGGCGTCGACGCGGGCGCGGCATCCAGGTCGATCTCGACCGTGACGATGTCGATGCGGACGTTCCTGCGTGCGTCCTCGCCCGCAAGCTCCTCCAGCTCCGCGGGCGCGATCCACGGCTCGCGGCCCGAGGGGATGCGGCCGAGCTTCGGCTCCGGGAACCAGGTGTCGAGCACGGTGCCGTCGCCGGCGACCGTGGCGAGGCCGTAGCCCCACGCGGTGCGGGCGGCCCCGTCGGTTGTCGCGGGCGCGGCGGAGTCTTCAGGAACGTCGGAAGGCATGCCTCTAGATTAGTAGGGTGCCTCTCGACCTCAGCGCCAGCGCCATCGACCTCACCCGCCAGATCTGCGACATCGAATCCGTCTCCGGGAACGAGAAGCCGCTGGCCGATGCGATCGAGGAGGTGCTCGCCCCGCTGCCCCACGTCGAGGTCATCCGCGACGGGGACACCGTGGTCGCCCGCACGAACCTCGGCCGGGAGCGACGCGCCCTGATCGCCGGGCACATCGACACCGTCCCGCTCAACGGGAACCTGCCGGCGCGCTTCGAGGAGGAGGGCGGCGTCCGCTACCTCTGGGGGCGTGGCACCGTCGACATGAAGGCCGGCGTCGCCGTCCAGCTGAAGCTCGCCGCAGAGCTCACCGATCCCGCCATCGACGTGACGTGGATGTGGTACGACCACGAGGAGGTCAACGCGGAGCTGAACGGCCTCGGCCGCCTCGCCCGCAACCGGCCGGACCTGTTCGTCGGCGACTTCGCCATCCTCGGCGAGCCGAGCAACGGCGTCGTGGAGGGCGGCTGCAACGGCAACCTCCGCGTGGAGGTGCGCACCTACGGGCTGCGCGCGCACTCGGCCCGCGGTTGGGTGGGCGAGAACGCCATCCACAAGGCCACCCGCATCCTGGACACCCTCGCCGCGTACCAGGCCCGCGAGGTCGAGGTCGAGGGCCTGGTGTACCGCGAGGGGCTGAACGCGGTCGGGATCACCGGCGGCGTCGCGGGCAACATCATCCCCGACGAGTGCATGGTGCACATCAACTACCGGTTCGCGCCGTCGCGCAGCTCCGAGGAGGCGATCGCGCACATGCACGAGCTCTTCGGCGATTACGAGATCACCGTCGTCGACCGCGCCGACGGGGCGCGGCCCGGGCTCGACGCGCCGCTGGCGCAGGAGTTCCTCTCCGCGGTGGGCGGGGTCGCGAAGCCCAAGTACGGCTGGACGGACGTCGCCCGGTTCAGCGCGCTCGGCATCCCGGCCGTCAACTACGGGCCGGGCGACCCGCTGAAGGCGCACGCCGACGACGAGCGGGTGGACGTCGAGCAGATCGTGGCCGTGGAGGCCGGACTCCGTGCCTGGCTCAGCGGTACCGGCGCCCGCTGAGGCGGCGGCCCCGCACCGGGCCGCGACCGCCCCGTGGTGGGGGCGCTGGTGGGTGCGCGTGCTCGCGGTCTTCCTCGCGAGCCGCGTCGTCACCACGGTCATCCTGCTGATCTTCGCGGCGAACCAGGGCCGGAACCCATGGACGGGGCCCAAGCCCGACTACTTCTCGTTCGCCACGATCTGGGACGGGCTCTGGTACAACATCGTCGCCGTGTCCGGATACCCGGACTCGCTTCCGCGCACGGACGGCGTGCACGTGAGCGAGAACGCGTGGGCATTCCTGCCCGGGTACCCGGGCCTCGTCGACGTCGTCATGTTCGTGACCCGGCTGCCGTGGGCGCCTGCCGCCGTGCTCGTCTCGGTGGCGTGCGCCGCCGGGGCCGCGCTCGTCTTCTACCGGCTCATGCTGAGGGTGGGGCTCGGCGCATCCACCAGCCTGTTCGCCGTCGTGCTGTTCTGCGTCGCGCCCGTCACCCCGCTGTTCCAGCTGGCGTACGCCGAGTCGCTCTACCTGCTGCTGCTCGCCACCGCACTGCTGCTGCTCGTGGAGCGGCGCTACGGCTGGCTGTTCCCCGTCGTCCTGGTGATGGCGTTCACCCGCCCGAGCGGACTGGCGTTCGCCCTGGCGGTCGGGCTGCACGTCGTCCACCGCTGGCTGAAGCGCGGCGAGGACCCGTTCCCCGCGCGCGAGCGGGTGCTCTCCGCATCCCTGGCCGTCTTCAGCGGACTGGCGGGCCTCGCTTGGCCCGCGATCGCGGCCGTCGCGACCGGTTCGTGGACCGCCTACACGGACACCGAGCTCGCCTGGCGCGCGCCGTACATCGGCTACACGCACCTCGTCCCCTTCGCCCCGTGGTTCCAGGGGGCGGACTGGTGGGCGAGCGTGATGCTCGGCATCCCCGGCTGGGTGGGGGTCACCGCGCTTGTGGTGCTGGTCGGGCTGTTCGGCATCCTGCTGTTCTCGCCGGCCGTGCGCCGGCTCGGCATGGACCTGCGGTTCTGGCTGATCGCCTACTCGCTGTACCTCTTCGCTGTCTTCTTCCCGCAGTCGAGCACCTTCCGGCTGCTGATGCCGCTGTTTCCCCTGCTCGGTGTGCTCGCGCTGCCGAAGAGCCGGGTGTACCGGACCGGGATCGTGGTGCTGTCCATCGCGCTGCAGGTCGGCTGGATCGCGATCTGCTGGGGCGTGGACGGCGCCGATTGGTCACCGCCGTGACGCCCACGATTTCCCCAGCTTGGCGCGGATGACGGATAATAGGAGAACATCCACGAAAGGGGAGCTGCATGGCGGCCATGAAGCCGAGGACCGGGGACGGGCCAATGGAGGCTGTGAAGGAGGGACGGCTCATCATCGTGCGTGTGCCGCTCGAAGGTGGGGGACGTCTCGTCGTCTCCGTCAACGACGCGGAAGCCAAAGAACTCCACGATGCTCTCGCGAGCGTCGTGAGCGCCTCCTAGGACGCACCACGACACGAGGCCCCGAGCGATCGGGGCCTCGTGTCGTTCCCGGGAACGGTTACGGGGTGACCTTCGTGATCTGGAGGAGGCCGTCGCCGGCGGGGGAGAGGGCGCTGATGACGGCGCCGGAGGCCGCGGTCTCGGTGATGAGCGTGCGGAAGCCGGTGGCGATGTCGTCGCGCGCGGCCGGGTCGGCGACGCGGCCGCGCCACAGCGCGCGCGCCACCAGAACCGTCCCGCCGGGCCGGACGAGCCGCAGGCCGTGCTCCACGTACTCGATGACCGACTGCGGGTCTGCGTCGATGAAGACGATGTCGTAGGAGTTCTCGTTCATCCTCGGCAGCACGTCCAGGGCGCGGCCGGTGATCAGGCGCACGCGGTTGGATGCGATGCCCGCCTCGGTGAAGAAGGCGCGCGCGTGCTGCTGGTGGTCGACCTCGACGTCGATCGAGGTGAGCTGGGCCTCCGCCGCGCCGCTGAGCAGCCACAGCCCGGAGACGCCGGCGCCCGTCCCGATCTCGATGATGTTCTCGGCCGCGGTGGCGGCGACGACGACGGCCGCCTGCGCACCCGTGCTCGCAGCGATGGGGTCGACCCCGAGCTCGAGCGACTGCTGGCGTGCGCGGAGGATCACCTCGCTCTCGACGATCACGTCGTCGGCGAATCTCCAGTTCGAGTCCTTGTCTGACACAGTGCTCCCGTCGGTTACGAATCCAGGATAGGGCCCGGGAATCCAGCACACGCGCAGCCGCGGCGCGATACTCTGCATGAGTGTTCGGCCTGACATTCGACAAGCTCCTGATCGTGGCGGTGATCGCCGCCTTCCTGATCGGGCCGGAGCGCCTCCCCACCTACGCGGCGAAGCTCGGTCAGCTGGTCCGCTCGCTCCGCGACTTCGCCAACGGCGCGAAGACCAGGATGCGCGACGAGATGGGCCCGGAGTTCGACGAGGTCGACTGGAAGAAGCTCGACCCTCGGCAGTACGACCCGCGCCGGATCATCCGCGAGGCGCTGCTGGAGGAGACGCCGGCGCCGGCCTCCGCCATCAAGCCGGTCACTCAGTCCGCGTACGCGCAGCGCCGCGGCGCGCTGACGCCGGGGTCGGTCCCGCCGTTCGACGCCGAGGCGACCTGAGCACGCCGTAACGCCGTCGGGCGCGTCGCATCCAATACGATCTGGGCATGATCGCAACGGAACAGTCGCTGACCCGGTCGACTGTCGCGCGGTACGCCGTCGGCTCGCTCGGCACCGGCGGCTTCGCCACCCTTCCCGGGCTCGTCCTCGTCTACTACCTCACCGACTCGCTCGGCGTCGCCGCGATCGCGGCGGGCGCGGTGGTCACGGTCGCCAAGGTGTGGGACGTCATCATCGACCCTGTCATCGGGGCGCGCAGCGACCGGATGCTCGCCGTGCGCGGCTCGCGCCGGCCGATGATGCTGCTCGGCGGGGCGGCGCTGCCGTTCTTCTTCCTGCTGACCTTCGCCGTCCCGCACGGCACACCGGCCGCGCTGTCGGCCCTCTGGGTGTTCCTCGCGTTCCTGCTCACCGCGACCGCGTTCAGCCTGTTCCAGGTGCCGTACATCGCGCTCCCCGCCGAGCTGGCCTCCGGCTACGACGAACGCACCCGGCTGCTCACCTGGCGGGTCGTCGTGCTCACGTTCGCCATCCTGCTGTTCGGCGCGGGTGGTCCCGCGCTGCGCTCGCTCGGCGGAGGGGACGACTTCGCCGGCTACTTCCTGATGGCGCTGGTGGCCGGCGTAGTGATCGGCGGCGGGATGCTGGTGTCCGGCTTCGTCGCCCCGCGCGGCGTGCCCGCGCCGGTCGTGCCGACGCGGGAGAGCATCCTGATGACCCTCCGCACGAACTACGCGGCCGGGGTGCGGGTGCTGCGCGACAGCCAGCCGTTCCGCGCGCTGCTGCTCACGTTCCTGCTGCAGGGTCTCGCCACCGGGATGATGCTGGCGGGCGCGAACTACGTCGCCACCTGGGTGCTGCACTCGGAGGACGCCGTCACGCTGCTCTTCCTCGCCCTGATCGGCCCCGCCCTCATCGTCACTCCGCTCTGGGGAGTGGTCGCCCGCCGGATCGGCAAGGAGCGCGGCTTCCGCATCGCGAGCATCCTGTTCGGCGTCGCTGCGCTGTCGATGGTGCTGCTGGTCTGGGCGCCCGGCGCCTGGGTGTACCTGCCGGTCGCGGTCGCGGGAGCGGCATACGCCGGGATGCAGTCGCTGCCGATGGCGATGCTTCCCGACGTGATCTCCCACGACGCCCGCCGCAACGGTCCCGGGCGCGCCGGCACGTTCGGCGGGATGTGGACGGCGGGGGAGACGACGGGCATGGCACTCGGCGCCACCGTGCTCACCGTCGTGCTCGCGGTCACCGGCTACGTCGCCCGCACCGCCGACCCGTCTGTCGTGGTCGCCGGGGCGGCCCAGCCGGCCGGCGCGGTCGTGGGCATCGTGCTCAGCTTCAGCGTCATCCCCGCGGCGATCATCGCGGTCAGCCTGGTGCCGCTCGGCCGGTACCGCCTTCGGAAGGGAGACGTCGATGGCGTCCTTTGACTCGTCGGCCATCCTCGGCAGGCTCGCGGCCCTGCGCGAGGCGGACGCGCCGACGCACGGCGGCCGGGTGCTCAGCTACGTGTACGACTCCGGCCTGCCCGAGATCGACGAGCTCGCGGCCGCCGCCGTCCGGCTCGTCCAGCCGGTGAACGGCCTCGACCCGACGACGTTCACCTCCGTCGCCGTCATGGAGCGCGAGGTGCTCGGGTTCGCCCGCGAGCTGTTGCACGGCGGCGACGACGTGGTCGGCACGGTGACCTCGGGTGGCACCGAGTCGTGCCTGCTCGCGGTGAAGACCGCGCGGGACGCCTGGCGGGCGGCCGGCGGCCGCGGCGTGCCGCGGATCGTCGCCCCCGTCACCGTGCACGCGGCGTTCCACAAGGCTGCGGAGTACTTCGGGCTCGACCTCGACCTCGTCCCGGTGGATCCGGCGACGGCGCGCGTCGACGTCGACCTGCTCGCGTCCCGGCTCGACCCGGACGTCGCCCTGGTCGTGGTCTCGGCGCCCTCGTACCCGTACGGGACGCTCGACCCCGTCGAGGAGGTCGCCGCCGCCTGCGAGGAGGCCGGGGTCGCACTGCACGTCGACGCCTGTATCGGCGGCTGGATCCTGCCGTTCTGGCGCGCCGCCGACGGATCCGCGCTTCCCGCGTGGGATTTCCGGGTGCCCGGCGTCGTCAGCGTCTCCGCCGACCTGCACAAGTTCGGCTACGCGCCGAAGGGCGCCAGCGTCCTGCTGCAGCGCGGCCGCGACCGGCAGCGCCTGCAGTACTTCGCGACGACGGCGTGGCCCGGCTACCCGGTCGTGAACCCGACCCTGCTCGGCTCCAAGTCGGCCGGAGCGCTCGCCGCGTCCTGGGCGATCATCCAGGCGCTCGGTGCGCGGGGACTCGCCGAGCTCGCCGACTCCTGCCGGCGCTCGACCCGCACCCTCGCGGACATCGTCGCCGACATCGAGGGGCTGCGGGTGCTCGGCGACCCGACGGGACCGCTGATCGCCGTCGCAGCGGACGACGCGGTCGCCGCCGACCGGAGGGTCGACCCGCACCACTGGGCGGACCGCGCGCGGCGCAGGGGCTGGCTGCTGCAGCTCCAACCCGGGCTCACCCAGCAGGACGGGACGCACCTGCCGCACACGACGCACCTGACGATCACACCGGTCACCCACGATCGCCTGGACGAGCTGGAGGCGGCGCTGCGGGCCTCGGCGGAGGAGGCGCGGGGGGTGCCGCCGGTAGACCCGCGGGCGGCCCTGTCGGCGCTGCCGCCCGGCCTCGGCGAGCGGCCGCTCGACTCGGACACCGCCGCGGCCGTGCTCGCTGCGGTCGGCATCGGCGGCGACGGCCTGCCCGAGGATCAGGCGCCGCTGCTCGCCCTCATCGAGGCACTGCCGCGGGACCTCGTGGAGCGCCTCCTCGTGGAGCTGCTCGCCCGCATCGTCGAGCCGGCCTGAGCGGTCTCGCCCATCGATTCGTCACGAATGCGCGCGATTCGTCACGAACGGCGCGCCTTCGTGACGAATCGCGGTCGATTCCGGCGCGAGGTCAGCGCGGGGCGAGGGGGAGCTTGCGGCCGGCGAGGCTGTCGGAGCGGGTCGCCAGACGCTCGGCGACCGCGCGGATCGCGATGGCGGCCGGGTCACCGGGGTCGGTGACCACGATCGGCGCGCCAGCGTCACCGCCCGCGCGCAGCGGGATGCTGAGCGGCACCGACGCCAGCAGCGGCACCGCGTCGTCCTGACCCGCGGACAGCCGGCGGGCCACCTCGGCGCCGCCGCCGGAACCGAAGAGGTCGAGGACACTGCCGTCCGGCTGCACCAGACCGGCCATGTTCTCGATGACGCCGACCACCCTCTGACCGGTCTGGCGCGCGACGACGCCGCTGCGCTCCGCGACGTCGGCGGCGGCCGGCTGCGGCGTCGTCACGACGACGACCTCCGCCTGCGGCAGCAGCTGGCCGACCGAGATCGCCACATCGCCGGTGCCGGGGGGCAGGTCGAGCAGGAGCACGTCCAGGTCGCCGAAGAACACATCGCCGAGGAACTGCTGGATGGTCCGGTGCAGCATCGGGCCGCGCCAGGCGACCGCCGCTGACGGCGAGTCGACGAACATCCCGATCGAGACCACCTTCACGCCGTACGCGACGGGCGGCAGGATCATGTCGTCCACCCGGGTGGGCCGCGGAGCGACGCCGTTCTCGTCGGTGAGGCCGAGGATGCCGGGGATCGAGAAGCCGTGCACGTCCGCATCCACGATCCCCACCCGCAGCCCGCGCTCCGCGAGCGCGACGGCGAGGTTGGCGGTGACCGTGGACTTGCCGACGCCGCCCTTGCCGCTCGTCACCGCGAAGACCCGCGTCAGCGAGTCCGGCCCGAACTGCTGCGCACGCGCGGCCCGGCCGCCGCGCAGCCGCTCGGTGAGCGCCTTGCGTTCTGCGGGTGTCATGACCGAGACGTCGACGGTCACCCCGGTGACCCCGGGGACGCTCGCGGTCGCGGTGCGCACATCCCGCTCGATCGCGTCCGCGGCCGGGCAGCCGACGATGGTCAGCTTGATGCCGACGGTGGCGTGGCCGTCGTCCGCGACGGCGACCGCTCCGACCATGTCGAGCTCGGTGATCGGCTTCCTGATCTCGGGGTCGAGCACGCCGGAGAGCGCGCTCGCCACCGAGGCGGCGAGGTCAGGCACGCGCCTGCTCGCCCTCGTCGCGCTTGTCCAGGTCCTCCAGGAGGGCACGCAGCTCGGCGCGGATGAAGTCCTTCGTCGCCATGTCCTTGACCGCGAGGCGCAGGGCGACGACCTCGCGCGCCAGGTACTCGGTGTCGGCGAGGTTGCGCTCCGCGCGCTGCCGGTCCTGCTCGATCTGCACGCGGTCGCGGTCGTCCTGCCGGTTCTGCGCGAGCAGGATGAGCGGCGCGGCGTAGGAGGCCTGCAGCGACAGCACGAGCGTGAGGGTGATGAAGCCCAGGTCGGCGGAGTCGAACCGCCACTCCTTGGGCAGCAGCGTGTTCCACGCCATCCACGCGATGACGAAGACGGTGAGCCCGAGCACGAACCACGGCGTGCCCATCGCGCGCGCGATCCACTCGGTGAACCGCCCGAACCGGTCGCTCTGCTCCACCGGGTCGCGCCGCGGGATCACGCTGGTGCGCAGCCCCTTGGGGGCGTCCAGCCTGGTGTCCTGCTTACCTCGTGCCACTTCCGCCCCTCCTTCCGTTCACAACGCGGATGCTTCCTGTCGTGTCGGACGGCTCCGTCGGTCTGACGGGCTCGTCCTCGTCTTGACTTCGCCAGTCGTCGGGGAGCAGATAGTCGAGGATGTCGTCGATGGTCACCACCCCGACGAGTCGGTGCTTCTCGTCGACGACCGGGACGGAGACGAGGTTGTAGCTGGCGAGGATGCGGGACACCTCGGCGGCGGACGTGTCCGCCGTCACCGGCTCCAGGCTCGGGTCGAGCAGGGTGCCGAGCCGCACGTGCGGCGGGTAGCGCAGCATCCGCTGGAAGTGCACGACGCCGAGGAAGCGGCCGGTCGGCGCCTCGTACGGCGGCAGGGTGACGCACACGGCGGCGCCGAGCGCCGGGGCCAGCTCGTGCCGGCGGATCAGCGCCAGGCCCTCCGCCACCGTCGCGTCGGCCGAGACGATGATCGGCTCGGTCGTCATCAGGCCGCCTGCGGTGTCCGGCGCGTAGCTGAGGAGCATGCGCACGTCCTCCGCCTCCTCCGGCTCCATGAGCTCGAGGAGGTGCTCGCCGCGCTCGTCGGAGAGCTGCGCGATCAGGTCTGCGGCGTCGTCCGGCTCCATCTGGTCGAGCACGTCGGCCGCGCGGTCGTCGTCGAGCTGGGACAGGATCTGCACCTGCTCGCTCTCCGGCATCTCCTCGAGCACATCGGCGAGCCGGTCGTCGGGGAGCTCCTCCGCCACCTCGAGCATCCGCTGCTGCGGAAGGTCGAGGAGGGTGTTGGCGAGGTCGGCCGGCTTGAGCTCGGAGTACGTCGCGATCAGCTGCTCGGCGGACTGGGCCTCGCCGCGCTGCTGCTTCTCGCGCACCTCGTTCCAGGCCACGAACGTGGTCGGTCCCTTGCCGAACGGCGACGGACCGGTCTTCGGTCGCCGCACGAACAGCTGGCTCACCGCCCACTCGCCGGTGGCGGACTCCTCGATCGCGACATCCTCGATCGTCGCCTCGCCGCCGCCGTCGGCGAAGACCACCTTGCGGCCGAGCAGTTCGGCGATGACGCGGACCTCGCCGCCGCGCTGCTCGAACCGGCGAACGTTGATCAGGCCGGTCGTGATGATCTGGCCACTGGAGATGCTGGTGACCCGGCCGATGGAGACGAACACCCTGCGCTTGCCGGGGATCTCCACGATCAGCCCGACGACGCTCGGCGGATCGTCCTTGCGGTACACCACGAGCACATCGCGCACCCGGCCGACACGGTCGCCGACCGGGTCGAACACGCTGGTGCCTGCCAGGCGGGCGACGAAGATCCGGGTGCTGCTCACATGTATTAACCTATGCCCTCCCGCCCCGGCGGGCCGTGAGAATGGGACAATGGGGCGATGACCACTCCGAGCCCTCTGGGCGGACGCAACCGGACACCGTTCCCGACCCTGCCGCGAGGCGAGGTGGTCGCGGTGTTCGAGACCTATCCGGACGCGCAGCAGGCCGTCGACCTGCTCGCCAGGGCCGACTTCCCGGTGGACAAGGTGTCGATCGTCGGAAGCGACCTGAAGAGCGTCGAGCGCGTCACCGGCAAGCTCACCTGGGGTCGTGTCGCCCTCGCGGGCGCCGCGTCCGGGGCCTGGCTCGGCATCTTCTTCGGACTCCTGCTGCTGATCTTCTCGCCGACGGTGAGCTACGCGTTCGTGATCGCCGCGGTGCTCATCGGCGCGGGCTTCGGGATGCTGTTCGGCATCGTCTCGTACGCGATCAACCGGCGCACGCGCGACTACACCTCCGTCATGCAGGTGATCGCCTCCAGCTACTCGGTGCTGGTCGACCCGGAGCTCGGAAACCGGGCGCGCAACCTGCTGGACGGCGGCCAGGCCGCCGCGCCCGAGCCGACCTCCTGGGCCCAGCCGGCGCACCCGTCCGACCCGCCGCCCGCGCCGCCGGCGGACGACGAGCGCCCGCCGGCTCCGCCCGCGCCTCCCGCGCCGCCCGCCTGACCGCGTCAGACCCTCGGCACGTCGCGGGAGCGGGTCAGCGTGCGTTGAGCCGCTGCACCCACGCCTCCACGTCGTCGGCGGTGCGCGGGATGGCGATCGACAGGTTCTCGGCCCCGTCCTCGGTGACCAGGATGTCGTCCTCGATGCGCACGCCGATGCCGCGGAACTCCTCGGGGACCGTCAGGTCGTCCGGCTGGAAGTAGAGGCCCGGCTCGATCGTGAAGGTCATGCCGGGCTGCAACACGCCGTCCATGTAGAGTTCTCGGCGGGCCTGGGCGCAGTCGTGCACATCCAGCCCCAGGTGGTGGCTTGTGCCGTGCACCATGTAGCGGCGGTGGTGCTGGTTGTCCGCCTGCAGCGCCTCCTCCGCGCTCACCGGCAGGAGGCCCCACTCGGCGGTGCGCTCGGCGATGACGGCCATCGCCGTGGCATGGATCTCGCGGAAGCGGATGCCCGGCCGCACGATCGCGAACGCCGCGTCCGCGGCCTCGCGGACCGCCTCGTAGACCAGCCGCTGGGTCTCGGTGAAGGTCCCGTCGATCGGGAACGTGCGGGTGATGTCGGCGGTGTAGTAGCTGTCCACCTCGACACCGGCATCCAACAGGATGAGATCGCCCGGCACGACCGGCCCGTCGTTGCGGGTCCAGTGCAGGATGCAGGCGTGCGGTCCGGAGGCGGCGATCGTGTCGTAGCCGACCGCGTTGCCGTCGGCGCGCGCGCGGCCGTTGAAGACGCCCTCCACCAGGCGCTCGCCGCGCGGGTGGGCGACGATGCGGGGCAGGTCGGCGATGACGTCGTCGAAACCGCGGGCGGTCGCCGCGATCGCGGCGCGCAGCTCGGCGATCTCGTACGCGTCCTTCACCAGCCGCAGCTCGGAGAGGTCGCGGGCGAGGCGGTCGTCGTCCGCGTGCTCCTCGGCGTCCGCCTCGGCGCCCGCGTCCGCGGCGAGCACCAGCCGGGCGGCGTCCACCCGGTCGGTGAGGGCCGGGTCGGCCTCGCGCAGCACGATGGTGTCCGCGTCGACGGCGTCGAGCACTGCGGCGACCTCCGCGATCCCGCGGGTCGGCAGACCGAGGTCGCTCGACACCTGGGCGAGCGAGGGCCGAGGGCCGATCCAGAACTCGCCGATCTCGGGGTTGGCGTAGAACTCGTCGGAGTCGCGTCCCGCGCGCTCGCGGAAGTAGAGGGTCGCCTCGTGCCCGGCTGCCGTCGGCTCGAGCACGAGAACGCTGCCGGGCTCCGAGTCGGAGCCCCACCCGGTCAGGTGTGTGAACGCCGAGTGGGCGCGGAACGCGTAGTCGGTGTCGTTCGAGCGCTGCTTCAGCCGCCCGGCGGGGATGATCAGCCGTTTGCCGGGGAACAGCTCGGAGACGCGGGCGCGCCGGGCGGCGGCGAACGCGGCCTGCTCCCTGGCCTCGGGCAGCACGGCGGGACGGTCCGCCCAGCCGCTGCCGATGTACTGCTTGAAGGCCTCCGACCCGGGGGTGGTGGAGCGGTTGGCCGTGGCGCGCGGCGCCTCCTGCTCCGCGGGCGCGGGCGCTGTGGTGTTCTCGGACGACATGCCGACCATTCTTCCACTCCTAGGATGGAGTCCATGGCTGACGAGAGACGGTTCCGGGGCCCCGTCGACCTGCACACGCACTCGAGCGTGTCCGACGGCACCGAGACCCCCGCCGAGCTGGTGCGCGCCGCCGCGGCCGCCGGCCTCGGCACCGTCGCGATCACCGACCACGACTCCACCGCGGGCTGGCTGGACGCCGCGGCGACGGGCGCCCAGGTCGGCGTGACCGTGATCCCGGGCATGGAGCTCTCAACGCGGGTCGAGTTCGCCAGCGTGCACATGCTGGGCTACCTGTTCGACCCGGCGAACGAGGCGCTCGTGGCGGAGACCACGCGCATCCGCGACGGCCGGATGCGCCGCGCGGAGGACATGGTTCGCCGCATCGCGCAGGACTACGACATCACCTGGGACGATGTGCTCGCCCAGGCGACGGAGGGCGCGACCGTCGGCCGCCCGCACATCGCGGACGCCCTGGTCGCACGCGGCCTCGCCGAGGACCGCAGCGCCGCCTTCGCCGGCATCCTGCACTGGCGCAGCGGCTACTTCCAGCCGCACTACGCGCCGGAGCCGCTGACGGGTGTCCGGCTGATCCGGGAGGCGGGCGGTGTCCCCGTGCTCGCGCACCCCGCGACGGGGAGCCGCGGCAGCGTCATCCCCGAGAACCGGCTGCGCCGCCTCGTGGACGCCGGCCTGTTCGGGCTCGAGCTCGACCACCGCGAGAACCGCCAGGAGGGAGTGGCCCAGCTGCGCGCGTACGCCGCGCGCTACGGCCTCGCGATCACCGGTTCCAGCGACTACCACGGGGCCGGCAAGCCGAACCGGCTGGGGGAGAACACGACCGATCCCGCCGTCGTCGACCGGATGATCGAAGAAGCGACAGGCGCGGCGCCTTTCTACGCCTGAGCCCGATGTGCCCGTAGCCTGGTCGGCGGGGATCGGGAAGAGAGGTCACTGGTGAGACGGCGGTTCTTGACGTCCACGATCGCGGCCACGGGCCTCGTCGCCGCGATCGTCCTCGGCGGGGCGACCGCGCCCGCGAGCGCCGACACGTCCTATCCCTCCTGGGACGACGTGCAGAAGGCGAAGGCGAACACGGCGGCGGCCGCGGCCGAGGTCGACCGCATCAACGGGCTCCTCGCCGGGCTGCGCAGCGCCGCGGCGGCCGCGGGCGATCTCGCCGTCAAGCGGGCGGGGGAGTACGGCATCGCCGAGGCGAACCTCCAGAAGGCGACCCAGAAGTCGGAGAGCCTCGCCCAGCAGGCGTCGGCGGCCGACGCGAAGGCGGCCGACCTCCGGTCGCAGAGCGGGAAGTTCGCGGCGCAGATGGCGCGGTCGGGATCGTCCGACGTGTCCCTCCGGCTGTTCCTTGACGGTCACGAGCGGACGACGGGCGGATCGACCTCCCTGCTCTACCAGCTGGGCACGGTGTCCCGTCTCGCCGACACGGCGTCCAGCCTGTTCGCCCAGGCGACGGAGCAGAAGAACGTCGCGGCCGCGCTCAGCGAGCAGGCGGCCGCGGCGAAGAAGGTGCGCGACAAACTCGCCGCGGACGCCGAGAAGGCGCTCGAGGCGGCGCAGGAGGCGAAAGCCGCCGCCGACGCGAAGGTGGCCGACGAGCAGTCCCACGCCAACACCCTGTACGCCCAGCTGGCGACCCTGAAGAACACGCAGGCGGCCACCGAGAAGAGCTATGCGGAGGGCGAGGCGGCACGTCAGGCCGCCGAGGCCGCGGCGAACCCGGGCGGAGGCGCCGACGGCTCCGCGCCGCCTCCCGGCATCGTCGTGGACCCCGCTGCCGCGCAGGCGTACGCCGCGAGCCGGCTGGGGGCGTTCGGCTGGGGAGGCGACCAGATGGACTGCCTCATCAAGCTCTGGAACCACGAGTCCGGCTGGCGCGCGGACGCCTACAACACCTCGAGCGGCGCATACGGCATCCCACAGGCCTGGCCGGGCAGCAAGATGGCGAGCGCCGGCGCCGACTGGATGACCAACGCGAACACTCAGATCAACTGGGGACTCGACTACATCAACCGCGCGTACGGGTCGCCGTGCGCGGCGTGGACGTTCGAGATGAGCCACGACCCGAACTGGTACTGACGGTCGCTGCCCGTGACGCGGAACGCGCCGCCTCCCGAGGGAGACGGCGCGTTCCGCATCGTGTGGGTGCGGGGCCGGGTCAGCTGGCCGGGGTCTGCGGCGCCGTGCCGCGCGAGCGGCGGCGACGGCGGCGCGGGGCGCTGTTGCCGTCGCGGTGCTGGGAGCCGCCGCCGTCGTGCGTGCCGGTCGCGGCCTGCTGGTCGTCCCCGGTCGCCGAGCCGGAGGCCGAGGGTGCGACCGCTGCGCCCTCGGTGTGGCCCTGGCCGCCGCGCGTGCGGTTGCGGCGACGGCTGCTCGAAGCACCCTCGCCGCCCTGGCGGGCCGGACCGGTCGAGTCGCGCCGGCCACCCTGCTGGTTCTCGGGGGCCTTGACCGCCGGAGTCGACTTCAGGCGGCCCTTGGCGCCCTCCGGGATGTCCAGGTCGCTGTAGAGGTGCGGTGAGGACGAGTAGGTCTCCACCGGCTCCGGCTGGCCGAACTCGAGGGCGCGGTTGATGAGGGCCCACTTGTGCAGGTCCTCCCAGTCCACGAACGTCACGGCGATACCGGTCTTGCCCGCGCGGCCGGTGCGGCCGGCGCGGTGCAGGTAGGTCTTCTCGTCGTCCGGGATGGTGTGGTTGATGACGTGCGTCACGTCGTCGACGTCGATGCCGCGGGCGGCGACGTCGGTGGCGATCAGGATGTCCTTCTTGCCCGCCTTGAACGCGGCCATCGCGCGCTCGCGCTGCTCCTGATTGAGGTCGCCGTGCACGGCCGCCGCATTGAAGCCGCGGTCGTTGAGCTCCTCCACCAGCTTGGCTGCGGCGCGCTTGGTGCGCGTGAAGATGACGGTCTTGCCGCGGCCCTCCGCCTGCAGGATGCGCGCGACGACCTCGTCCTTGTCGAGCGAGTGGGCGCGGTAGATGAGGTGCTTGATGTTCGCCTGCACCTGGCCCTCGTCGGGGTCGGTGGCGCGGATGTGGATGGGCCGGGTCATGAAGCGGCGCGCGAGCGCGACGATCGGGCCGGGCATCGTGGCCGAGAACAGCATGGTGTGCCGGGTGGCCGGGGTCTGCGCGAACAGCTTCTCGATGTCGGCGAGGAAGCCGAGGTCGAGCATCTTGTCCGCCTCGTCCAGCACCATCTCGCGCACGTTGGCGAGGTTCAGGAGGCGCTGGCCGGCCAGGTCGAGCAGGCGGCCGGGCGTGCCGACCACGATCTGCGCGCCGGCCTTGAGCTGGGCGATCTGGCCCTCGTACGCCTTGCCGCCGTAGATGGCGGCGATGGCGGTGCTGCGGTTGGAGGCGGCCTGCTCGAGGTCCTCGTGGACCTGGACGGCGAGCTCGCGGGTCGGCACGACGACGAGCGCCTGCACGCCGGGCGCGGGTTCGAGGCCGAGGCGCTGGATGATCGGGAGGCCGAAGCCGAAGGTCTTGCCGGTGCCGGTCTTCGCCTGGCCGATGATGTCCTGGCCGGTGAGCGCGAGCGGGATGGTCTGGGCCTGGATGGGGAACGGTTCGATGATCCCCTTGGACGCGAGAGCGTCCACCATGTCCTGGTCGATGTTCAGTTCGGAGAAAGTCACGTGTGAAATTGCCTGTCGGTTCGTTCGGAGGTCTACGCCCTGTTCTTGTCGCAGGCGCAGGGCCGTCGATCCTTCGCCGACGGCACCACAAGCCTACTGGACCTCCCCGTTACACTGCTGTACGTGACAACCTGGTTCACCCGTCGGCGCCCCCCTGTCGAGCTTCCCCGCCTCGCTGCGCGCGCGCCGAAGGCGCCCGCCGTCCGGGTCGACCTGCACGAGGTGATGCCCGACCTGCTGCCGTACCTCGGCCAGGCGGCGTACCTGCAGCTGGAGCAGTTCCAGACGCTGTCGACGGTCGCGGCGGCGGCGGAGGGGCTGAAGGCGACAGAGGCCGTCGCGGCGGCCGCGGGCCTCGCGCTCTCGAAGCACCAGGGGATCGTGGCGGAGATCCGCCGCAGGGGCGACGACCCGACAGAGGCGATGCGCCCGTTCGCGGTCGAGATCGAGGGCTTCCGGTCGACGCTCGTCGGCGCGGACTGGAGGGAGACGCTGCTCGCCGCCCTCATGACGGGCGGACTGCTCGACGACTTCTTCATCCGGCTGGCCGGCGGGCTGCCGGGCGACGTCGGGCCGCGCGTCTCCCAGCTTCTCGGCTCCGACTCCGGTCAGGACGCGCTGCTCGACATCCTGCGCGAGGAGATCGGCGCGGACCCGCGCCTGGCGTCGCGCCTGGCGATGTGGGGGCGCAGGCTCGTCGGCGACACCCTGCTGGTCGCGCGCTCGGCGCTGCACCTCTCGGGGAATGCCGCGACGGACGAGGAGCGGATCGAGCCGATCTTCACCGAGCTGATCGCTGCGCACACCCGGCGGATGGACGCGCTCGGCCTCACCGCCTGACGCGGGCGCCATCCGCTCCGGAGTTCTTCACGCAACACGCCGTGCGCGGGCGTGCTCAACTCAGGAGGCGATGGCGGCGGGAGGCGAGAACGCGCCCCAGCTCAGCGGACGACGGCGCCGCGGGCGAGCGTGTGCAGCAGCTTGTCGTCGTGGGCGTTGCGGACGCGTCCGATCACCAGGTCGGCGACGGCTGTGATCGCGATGGTCCCGAGCAAGGTGATCCACCAGATCCAGCCGCCGTCCCACTTCAGGCCCGCCCAGGTGAGGGCGACCCAGAGGATGCACGCGACGCTCACTCCGAGGGCCGGGATGAGAACGGAGCCGTGGGTGTGGCGGTTGGGGAGCAGGTAGCGCGCGGCGAGGCCGATGATGGCGCCGGCGAGCGCGACGAAGAGCAGTTCCACGAGACGGGAATCTAGCCGACGAAGCCGATGCGGCGCGACTCCTCCGTGCCGAGCTCCACGTAGGCGATGCCCGCGGTCGGCACGATGTAGTGCCGGCCCTTGTCGTCCGTGAGGCGCAGGATGCCGGTGCCGTCGGACAGGCCGGACTGCACCTGCTCTGCGAGCTCGTCGGCGGACTGCGCCGACTCGAAGCTGAGCTCGCGGGGAGCGTTGACGATTCCGATGCGGATCTCCACGTACGTACCTTTCGACGTCTCCGGCTGGTGTGAGTTCAGACTACGGCACACGGCTCTCCGGGTCCGGTCGCGTTCTCTGTCGGCGGACGCCCTTAGCGTGGATGACATGACCACCAGAGGCTTCCTCCCGCGCTCCGAGCGCACGGCGGGCGGCCTCGACGGCGCCGCAGCGGCGGGCGGCGACGCATCGCTCGACCCGTCGCAGGCGGAGGTGCTCGCCCTGCCGGACGGCACGTCCGCCGCCGTGCTCGGCGCGCCCGGCACGGGGAAGACGACGACCCTGGTGGAGGCGCTGGCCGAGCGGGTGCTGGTGCGCGGCTACGCGACGGGCGAGGTGCTGGCGCTCAGCGCATCCAGGGCCGCGGCGACCGCGCTCCGCGACCGCATCGCCCTCCGGCTCGGCGTGCCGACGCGCGGCCCGCTCGCCAGGACGGCGACCTCGCTCGCGTTCCAGCTCGTCGGCGAGCGGGCGCGACGGACGGGGGAGGAGCCGCCACGGTTGCTCACCGGCGGCGAACAGGACCAGATCGTCGCCGAGCTGCTCGCAGGGCACCTGGAGGACGGCACGGGACCGGTCTGGCCGGAGCCGCTCGGTCCCGAGGTGCGCACGCTGCGCGGCTTCCGAACGGAGCTCCGCGAGCTCATCGGGCGCTGTGCTGAGCGCGGGATCTCGCCGTCGCGGCTCTCGGAGCTGGGAGCGATCGCCGGACGGGACGAGTGGCGGGCTGCCGCGCGTTTCATCGCGGAGTACCAGGGCGTGCTCGACAGCTATCGCGGCGGGTTCGTGGACGCGGCGGAGCTCATCGCGTCGGCGGTCGCCGTCGTCGCCGGCGGCAGCGCGCTGGACGAGCTGCGGGTCGTCTTCGTCGACGACCTGCAGGAGGCCACCGTGGCGACGGTCGCGCTGCTGCGCGCGCTCGCGGCCCGCGGTGTCGCCGTGGTCGCGTTCGGCGACCCCGACGTGGCAGCGACGACGTTCCGCGGCGCGGAGGCGACGGCGCTCGGCCAGCTCGAGGGCAGGCTCGGCGTCCCGGTGACCCGCTTCGTCCTGTCGACCGCTCACCGGCAGACGCCAGCGCTGCGCGAGCTCACCGCCCGCGTCACCGAGCGCATCGGGACGGCGGCGGCCGGCGTGCAGCGGGTGGCCTCCGCCGGGCGCGAGGCCGACGGCGAGCGGCCGGAGGTGCTGGTGATCAGCGCGTCCTCCGCGCCGGCCGAGGCGGCGCGGCTCGCCCGCAAGCTGCGCGAGCGGCGGCTGCTCGACGGCGTGCCGTGGAGCGAGATGGCCGTCGTGGTCCGCAGCGGCGCGCACATCCCCGGCCTCGCCCGGGCGCTCGCTGTCGCCGAGGTGCCGACCACGACGAGCATCGCAGGCAGGGCGCTGCGCGATGATTACGCGGCGCGCCAGCTCATCCAGATCGCCGGTGTCCAGCTCGGCGCGGTCGAATTGACCCCGGAGACGGCCACCGAGCTGCTCCTCGGGCCGTTCGGCGGCCTCGACGGCGTGAGCCTGCGCCGGCTGCGACTGGCGCTGCGCCAGGAGGAGCTCGCGGGCGACGGCAACCGGTCGGGGGACGACCTCCTCGTCGACGCGCTGGCGACGCCTGCGCACCTGGCGACGATCGACTCCTCTCCGGCCCGACTGGCGGCTCGGCTGGCGGAGACGCTGCGCTCGGGGGCCGAGAAGGCAGGCGCAGGCGCCACCATCGAGGAGCTGCTCTGGCACGCCTGGGAGCGCAGCGGGCTCGCGGGGCGCTGGCTGGAGCAGTCCGAGCGCAGCGGCATCGTCGCGGACGAGGCGAACCGGCACCTTGACGGTGTCGTGGCGCTGTTCACCGCCGCCCGGCGCTTCGTGGAGCGCTACCCGGAGCGTCCCGCATCCGACTTCGTCGTCGAGCTGCTCGGCGCCGAGGTTCCGGAAGACACGCTCGCCGCGCAGACCGCGGGCGACGCCGTGCTCGTCTGCACCCCGAGCGCGACGGTCGGGCGGGAATTCGAGGTCGTGGCGGTCGCCGGCCTGCAGGAGAGCGTCTGGCCGAACCTGCGGCTGCGGGGCTCCCTGCTGCACCCGCAGGATCTCGAGGACGCGCTGGAGGGCCGGGAGACCGAGACGGCGGACGAGCGCGCGGAGGTGCTCGGGGACGAGCTGCGGATGTTCGCGCTCGCGGTGTCACGGGCGCGCGGTCAGGTCATCCTCACGGCCACCGCGAACGACGACGAGCAGCCCTCTCCGTTCCTGCGCCTGCCCGGCGATGTCGCCGTGGAGGACGTCGACGACGGCATCCACCCGCTGTCCCTGCGCGGGATGACCGGACGGCTGCGTCGCCGGCTGGTGACGACGGGTGCGCCGGACGCCGCGGAGGCGCTCGCCCGCCTGGCCGGCGCGGGTGTCGAGGGGGCGGACCCCGCGGAGTGGTACGGCCTCGCCGAGCCGTCGACCACCGAGCCGCTGGTCGACCTCGACGACGAGGAGGCGATGGTGAGGGTCTCGCCGTCGCGTCTCGCGACCTACGAGAAGTCGCCGCTGGCTTGGTTCGTGGACGAGATGGCCGCCTCGCCGAGCGGGCTCGCCGCGGGCATCGGCACGGTCGTCCACGCCGTCATGGAAGAGGCGGACGAAGCCGAGGACATCAGCGTCGAGAGCCTGTGGACGGGGATCGAGAAGCGCTGGGCCGAGCTCGCGTTCGAGTCGCCGTGGATCGAGGAGCGCGAGCGCCGGCGCACGCGCTCGCTCGTGGCCGGGGTCTCGGAGTACCTGCGCGACTTCGGCCGCGCGGGCGGGGAACTGCTCGGCTCGGAGGGCGAGTTCGTGCTGGAGCTCGGGCGTGCGCGCATCAGCGGCAAGATCGACAGGGTCGAGCGGACTCCGGACGGCACGGTCGTCATCGTCGACTTGAAGACCGGCAGGAGCGTGCCCAGCGCCGCCGAGGCCGCGGAGCACGCGCAGCTCGGCGCGTACCAGCTGGCGCTCGAGCACGGCGCGATCGCGAGCGCGGGCGACCTGCCGCCCGGAGGAGCCAAGCTGCTCTTCGTCGCGAAGGGCGTGCGCGGCAAGGCGTATCGCGAGGTCGCGCAGGAGCGGGTCGACGCCGAGGGCCTGGAGCGGCTGAAGGCGCGGGTCGCGGCGGCTGCGGCCGGGATGGCCGGGGCCGAGTTCGCGGCGGTCGTCGACCTGGGCGACAGGGACCCGCACGCGAAGTACGAGTACCGCATCCATCTGGTTCCGGCGGTCAGCGCATGAGGAACGGGCGGCACACGAGAGGAGGGCGGGCATGACGAACGAGGACGACATCCTGGAGCTGGCGGCGGAGTACGCCGACCTCGACCTGGTCGAGCGCGCCCTCTCGCTCTCCGAGCCGGAACCGGCTCCGCCCGCCCGGCCGCGTCGGGCGATCGGCGCGGCGGAGATCGCGGAGACCCTCGGCCTCCCGCTGCCGACGGCGCAGCAGCAGGCCGTGATCGAGGCGCCCCTCTCTCCGGCGATCGTCGTCGCCGGCGCGGGCAGCGGCAAGACCGAGACCATGGCGAACCGCGTGGTCTGGCTGCTCGCGAACGGGCACGTCCGGGTGCCGGAGATCCTCGGTCTCACCTTCACCCGCAAGGCGGCGGGCGAGCTGGCGGCCCGCATCCGCACGCGGATCGAGCAGCTCGTCGCCTCCGGCCTCACCGACGTGGAGTTCGATCCGTTCGAGGCGCCGGAGGTGGCCACCTACAACTCCTTCGCGAACGCCATCTTCCGCGAGAACGCGTTGCTGATCGGCCGCGAGCCGGAGTCCGCTGTGCTGAGCGAGGCGTCCGCGTGGCAGCTGGCGCGCCGCATCGTCGTCGCATCCACCGACGACCGACTCGTCGACCTCGACCGCAACGTCGACAGCGTCACCAGCGCCGTCCTGAGCCTCAGCAGGGCGTTGAGCGAGAACGTCGCCGAGGCCGCCGACGTCGCCCGGATGGTCGAGTCGTTCTCCCGCATCGTGGAGCTGCCCGTCGGCAAGACGGGCAAGAAGGAGCCGTACGCCTCGGTGCTGCGGGCGGTGGAGGCGGTCGGCTCCCTGCCGCCGCTGCTCGAGCTCGCGCAGGAGTTCGCCGAGGAGAAGCGCCGCCGCGGGTTCGTCGAGTACTCCGACCAGGTGGCGCTCGCCCTCGCGGTCTGCGAGCGGCTGCCCGCCGTCGTTGCCGACTACCGCCGACGCTACCGGGTGGTGCTGCTCGACGAGTACCAGGACACCTCGGTCGTCCAGACGCGCCTCCTCTCCACTCTGTTCGCGGGGGAGGCGGTGATGGCCGTCGGCGACCCGCACCAGTCGATCTACGGCTGGCGCGGCGCGAGCGCGGCCAACCTCGGCCGGTTCGCGACCGACTTCACCGGCGTCCCGCGCGGCGCGGACGAGTACGCGCTGAGCACCAGCTGGCGGAACCCGGCCCGCGTGCTCGACGCCGCCAACACGCTGGTCGCTCCGCTGTCCGCAGGATCGCCCGTGCACGTCGAGCTGCTTCAGCCCCGCCCTGGCGCCTCGACCGGCGAGCTGGATGCGGTCTTCGAGCAGACCGTCGCGGATGAGGCCGAGTCCGTCGCCGCCTGGCTGGGCAACCGGCTGAAGCGGCGGGACGCGGACGGCGCCTCGCCGTCCGCCGCGATGCTCTGCCGGTCGCTGAAGAAGATCGACGTCTTCACGGCGGCACTCGCGCGTCGCGGCATCCCGTACCACGTCCTCGGGCTGGGCGGTCTGCTGGAGCAGCCCGTGATCGCCGACCTCGTGAGCGCGCTCCGGGTGATGCACGACCCGACGGCGGGCTCCGAGCTGATCCGGTTGCTGACCGGCGCGCGCTGGCGGGTCGGGCCGAAGGACATCGCGGCGCTGCGCCGGGTCGCCTCGTGGCTCGCCGGGCGCGACCACCGCTTCCAGGAGCTCGACTCCGCGGTGCGGGACCGGCTGCGGAGGTCCGTCGCCGGCGAGGAGTCCGCCTCCCTGGTCGACGCGCTCGACTTCGTGGTGGAGGCGCCGGACGGCCACACCCAGCTCGCCGCCTTCAGCGCCGAGGGGCTGCGGAGGATGCGCGAGGCGGGCGGTCAGCTCGATCGGCTGCGCTCGCGCGTCGGCCTCGACCTGCTCGACCTGGTGACGCTCGTCCAGCAGGAGCTGCGGCTCGACATCGAGGTGGCGGCCAACGAGACCGCCCAGCTCGGGCAGGCGAGCCTCGACGCGTTCGCCGAGCAGGTGGCGTCGTACCTGGCGAGCGACGACCGCGCGACGCTCGGGTCGTTCCTCGCCTGGCTCGCCGAGGCGGAGCAGCGCGACAACCTTGCGCCGCGCAGCGAGGACGCGGAGCCCGGCACCGTGCAGATCCTCACCATCCACGGCGCCAAGGGCCTGGAGTGGGACGTCGTGGCGGTGCCGCGCATGGTCGACGGCGAGCTGCCGGGGCCGCCGCAGAGCCGAAAGGGCTGGCTGGCGTTCGGGCAGCTGCCGAACGAGTTCCGCGGGGACTCCGCCGAGCTGCCGGTGCTCGCGTGGCGGACCGCCGCCGATCAGCGCGAGCTCGACGCATCCATCGCGGACTTCGAGGCCGAGAACCTGGCGCGGCACCTGGACGAGCAGCGCCGCCTCATCTACGTGGCGGTGACGCGCGCCCGCGACAGCCTGCTGCTCGCCGGGTCGTACTGGTCGACGCAGACGCGCCCGCGCGGGCCGGGGGCGTACCTGCTGGAGCTGCAGGCCGCGGGCCTCCTCCCGGAGGACGCGTTCCCCGCGTGCGACGAGCCGGACGAGAACCCGCTCGCGCCCGCCTCCCAGCGGGTGACCTGGCCGCTGGATCCGCTCGGTGGCCGGCGGGACCGCGTGGTCGCCGCAGCCGAGGCCGTTCGGGCCGCCCAGGAGGCGGGCTCGGGGACGGGAGGCGTCTACGCGCGCGACCTGGACCTCCTGCTGGCGGAACGGGCGCGGCGCGCGGCGGAGGCGGGCCTCGTTGCGCTGCCCGCGCGCATCCCGGCGTCCCGGTTCAAGGACTTCGTCAGCGACCCCGCGGCCGTCGCCGCCCAGCTGCGCCGGCCGATGCCGGAGCGGCCCTACCGGCAGACGCGGCTCGGCACGCTGTTCCACCGCTGGGTGGAGGAGCGCTACGGGACGCCGGCCGGCGCGTCCGACGTGCTTGACGCGCACGGCACCGAGCTGGACGACCCGGCCGGCGAGGTGCTCGGGGCCGAGCGGCTGGCCGAGCTGCAGGCCACCTTCGCGGCGAGCGAGTGGGCGGGCAGGGCGCCGGAGGACGTGGAGCTCGAGATCCACGTGACGCTCGCCGGCCAGGTCGTCGTCTGCAAGCTGGATGCGGTCTACGCCGTGGACGACGGGGCGCACGACCGGCAGATCGTTGACTGGAAGACGGGAAAGGCGCCGCGCGACGCGGAGGACCTGGAGCGCAAGCAGCTGCAGCTCGCGCTGTACCGGCTCGCCTACGCGAAGCACACGGGGATCGACCCGGAGCGCATCGACGCGGTGTTCTACTTCGTCGCCGACGACGTGGTCGTCCGCCCGGAGCGCCTCTACACCGAACAGGAGCTCGTGGACCTCTGGTCCCGCGTCCTCACCCCTCGCCCCTGAGGCCGCCGAGCACAGGAAAAAGGTCGCGATTCCGGGTGGAACGCGACCTTTTTCCTGTGCTCGGCGGCCTTGGCGGCCGGCGGCCGGCCGGCGGCCTCGGTCAGGCGGTGGCGGAGTCGTCCTCGGTGACCGGGCGCATCCCGGCCGGGCGGGCGGAGGAGCGGTCGCCGGGGGTGCGGTCGAGCATGGCCTCGACATCGTCGATCGCGAGGATCGGGCCGGTCGCCGTCGAGAGCGGGTTCACGGTGTTGCTGTGCACCCGGTCGACCAGGCCGTCCAGCATCTGCACGGCGTCGTCGACGATGTGCTGGTCGCGCACCTCGCGGCCGTGCAGGAGCCAGCGCGCCACCTCCAGCTCCGCGTACAGCATCGCGCGCTGCGTGAACTGCCGGTCGGTCGCCACCTGGCGGGTGGAGGCGTAGGCGCCGAGCGCGCCGTCCGCGGCCTCCGGGTTCATCGCGAGTAGCCAGTGCAGGTCCCGCGCCGGGTCGCCGACGCGCAGCGCCGACCAGCCGAGCACGGCGGTCACGGTCTCGTCCTCGACGAGGAACGAGTCGGCGGTCAGGGCCCCGTTGATCACGGTCGGCTGGAACTGCCAGATCGAGTGGTCGGCGACGGCATCCCGCCAGCGGTCGCGGAGCGCGACCGGCAGCAGCCCGGTCGACGCGGCCGACTCGATCAGCGCCGTGGTGGAGCTGAGGCACTCGGCGGCGGAGAGGACGGGCAGCCCCGCCTCGCCGACGAAGCTGGTCGGCAGCGCATGGATGGCCGCGATGGCGTGGCCGATCGAGCCGGCGAGACCGTCGCCCGGAGGGACGTCCTCCACGGCGATGTGCTCGCCGGGCAGGAAGCCGTAGACGATGGCACGGGTGCCGCCGACCGGCGCCTGGCCGAGGAACTGCGGCACGTCGAAGGGGAGCCTGCTGCGGATGCCGGTGGTCAGCGCACGCAGCGCGACCAGGTCGGAGCTCTGCTCGGTCTCGGCCACCTGGGAGACGGGGACGCGCACGATCACCGTGTTCCCGTCGCGGGTGGAGAGCAGTGCGGAGTCGTACTCGCCGGCCCCGTCGGCGCTGTGGCCGCGCGTCCCGGAGACCGCGAGGTCGGGCACGGCCGAGGCGGCCAGCGCGGCTAGAGTGAGAGGGGATCTGGCCATGTCCCCTAGGCTAAACGGCCTTCCGCGCGCGGGCTGGTCCGCCACGCCTTGAAAGGATCTCCATGTCGTCCGCTCCGTCCTCCGCCCTGCCGTTGGCGGCCCTCCCGCTGTCGCGTCACGCCGTCGACCGGGACCACGCCGCGCGTTCTCGGCCGGCGCTGTTCGACGAGCTGTGGGAGGAGCCGGGCACGCGCGTGCTCGCGCTGTGGAAGGGACGAGCGCTGCTCACGCCGGAGAGCGTCGAGGCGGCGACCCCCGCCGGCGACGGCTGGAGCGCCCCCGACGCCGGACCCGCCGCCCTCGACCTGCTGCCCGTCGAGCGCGTGACGGCCGCCCTGATCCGGGTGTACCTCGGCCGCACCCTCGTGGATGCGCCGGGCGAGCCGGCCGGGACCGCTGTCGTCCTCGAGGTGCTCACCGACGCCGCCGCGCAGGAGCTGGAGCCGGACGAGGCGCGCTGGGGAAACCTCCGCACCGTCGCGACGGCGCTGAGCGACCGCGACGCCGGCCTCTTCACCGAGGCGCTCGCGATCGCGAACTGGCACGCCTCGCACACACACTGCCCGCGCTGCGGAACGCCGACCGTCGTCGAGCAGGCAGGCTGGGTGCGGCGCTGCTTCGAGGACGGCTCCGAGGTCTTCCCCCGCACCGACCCCGCCGTGATCGTGACCGTGCTGGACGCGGATGACCGGCTGCTGCTCGGCTCCAACGCGATGTGGGAGCACTCGCGCTACTCGCTGCTTGCCGGGTTCGTGGAGCCGGGGGAGTCGTTCGAGTCCGCCGTCGAGCGCGAGATCTTCGAGGAGGCGGGTATCCGCGTCGTGGATGCGCGCTACAAGGGCTCGCAGCCGTGGCCGTTCCCGGCGTCGGTGATGGTCGGAATGACTGCGCGGCTGGCGGACGACCAGTCGCCCACGGCGCTCGACCCCGACGGCGAGGAGATCCTTGACCTGCGCTGGTTCAGCCGTGACGAGCTGTGGGAGGCACGTGAGCAGATCATCCTGCCCGGCCGTTCCTCCATCGCCCGCGCGCTGATCGAGGACTGGTACGGCGGCTCGCTCGAGATGCCGCCGGCCGCGGCGTGAACGCCGAGTCCCTGCTCGCCGGCCTCGACGCTCAGCAGCGTGTCGCCGCGGAGGCGCTGTTCGGGCCGGTGTGCATCCTGGCGGGAGCGGGGACGGGCAAGACGAGGGCGATCACTCACCGGATCGCGTACGGGGTGGCCTCGGGAGCGTTCACACCCAACCGGGTGATGGCGCTCACCTTCACCAACCGCGCCGCCGCCGAGCTTCGCGGCCGGCTGCGTCAGCTGGGTGCAGGCGGGGTGTCCGCGCGGACCTTCCACGCCGCCGCGCTCGCGCAGCTGAACTACTTCTGGCCGCAGGTCGTCGGCGGTCAGCTGCCGTCCGTGCTCGACGGCAAGGGTCGCATCCTCGGCCACGCAGCGGAGAAGCTGTCGCTCCGGGTCGACACCGCGGCGCTGCGCGACGTGGCCGCCGAGATCGAGTGGCGCAAGGTGTCGGGGCTCAGCATCGACGAGTACGCCGCCGTCGTGGAAAGCCGCTCGCTGCCCGGCACGATGAAGCCCGAGCAGGCGGTCGACATGCAGCGCGCCTACGAGGAGCTGAAGGACGAGCGCAAGCAGATCGACTTCGAGGACGTGCTGCTGGTCTGCGCGGGGATGATCGAGACGGAGCCGTCGGTCGCCATGCAGGTGCGCGAGCAGTACCGGTTCTTCGTCGTCGACGAGTATCAGGACGTGTCGCCGCTGCAGCACCAGCTGCTCCAGCTCTGGCTGGGGACGCGGCGCGACCTGTGCGTCGTGGGCGACGCCAGCCAGACCATCTATTCGTTCGCGGGCGCGCGCAGCGAGTACCTGCTCGGCTTCGAGCGCGAGCACCGCGGGGCGACCGTCGTCCGGCTGGAGCAGAACTACCGATCGACGCCGGCCGTGATCGAAACGGCGAACCGGCTGATGCGCGGACGCCCCGGCGCGCTCACGCTGCACGCGGTCGCCACGCCGCGGCCGGGCGACGAGGTGCCGGAGGCGGAGGTGTTCGAGGACGACCGGGCGGAGGCGCGCGCCGTCGCGGAGCGGATCGCCACGGAGATCGCCGAGGGCACGAAGCCGGAGAGCATCGCGGTGCTGTACCGCGTGAACGTGCAGGCGGCCGCGCTCGAGCAGGCGCTCGGGGACCGTGGGATCAGCTACTCCGTCCGCGGCTCGAAGCGGTTCTTCGACCTGCCGGAGGTGCGCCAGGCGATCATGACCCTCCGCGCAGCGAGCGTCGCGGCCACCGATGAGCCGCTGTTCAAGTCGGTCAGCGATGTGCTCCGCACGCTCGGCTGGGCCGTCCAGCCGCCGGAGGGCCGCGGCTCGGTGCGTGCGCGCTGGGAGTCGCTGAACGCGATCATGGGGCTCGTCGACGAGATGCCGGAGGGCGCGACGTTCCGGCAGTTCACGGACGAGCTGCTCGCGCGGCAGGCCGGCCAGCACGAGCCGACGCTGTCCGCGGTGACGCTCGCGACCCTGCACGCCGCGAAGGGCCTGGAGTGGGACTCGGTGCACCTGATCGGGCTCAGCGAGGGGCTGGTCCCGATCAGCTACGCGACCGGGTTCGAGCAGATCGACGAGGAGCGCCGGCTGCTCTACGTCGGCATCACCCGGGCTCGCAAGCGGCTGCGCCTCAGCTGGTCGCAGCGCGGGAATCAGCCGGGCCGGCCCACGGGCCGTCAGCCGTCGCGGTTCCTGGCCGAGCTCGCACCAGCGGCGCGGGCGCAGCGGCGGGGCTGAGGCAGCCGCACTCGGGATGCGCCTCCCGCCGCTGCTCCGACCAGCGCAGCGTCCGGCGGTCGAACCGCATCGCGACACCGGTCGGCAGCGGACGGCCGTCTCGGCGCGCGAGCACCGCCCCGGCGGCCACGGACGACACCGCCCCGCAGGCCAGCTCGCTCTCGCCGGGCAGGGGACGCGCGTGCAGCTGAGCGGCGATCGCCGGCCAGGCCGGGTCGGCGTCGCGGCGGTGCAGGTCCCCGCAGCGCAGGCACGGGCCGTCGCCCGGCGTGACGAACGGCCCGACGTGCACGGCGCGGTCCCCGAACACCACGGGCAGGTGCGGCACATCCCGGCGCAGCCAGCGCTGGTGGCGGCGCGGTGCGACCGCGTACGGGGCGACCAGTACGGCGGCCTCGGCACCGTCGAGCGCGGGATCGTCGTCGTCGAGCCCTGCCCGCGCGTCGACGCCCGCATCGTGGAGCAGCGCGAGGATGCGCGCAGCCGTCGGCCCCGCTCCGTCCAGCACGACGAGGCCGGCGGGCCCCGTTCGAGGCCCGGCGGCGAGCACGGGGCTCAGCCTGGCGAGAAGTGCGTCCGCCGCCTCCGGCGCGGCTCCGCCCGCGGCGGCGATGGTGCGCAGAGTGTCACGGCTCGCGCCGCCGGCGAGGGCGGCGACCATCCGCTCTTCCGCGATGCTCGGGTCCTCCAGGACGATGTCCGGTGCCTCGACCCCGAACTGCAGGGCGCGCGGCGATCTCCACACGGGAGGACGGGACGGATCGAGCGCGTAGACCACTCCAGCATCCTGCCGCCTCCGGCCGCGCCCAGCCGGTTATCCACAGCCGCGACGGTGGAGACCGGAGACGCGGGCGCTCAGTCCTCGGTGGGGCGCTCCCTGTCATCGCGCAGCAGGTCCTCGATGGCCTGGTCGAGCTCGTCGCGCTCCGGCTCCTGCCCGGACGCCGCGGCGGTGAGCCGTGAGACGAGCGCGGACGGGTCGTCGAGGTCGGCGGCCTGCGGCAGCAGGTCGGGATGCGACCACAGCCGGTCGCGCGCCTCCGGGCCGACGGCGTCGGTCACCGCCTGCCACATCGCGGCGGCCTCGCGCAGCCGGCGCGGCCGCAGCTCCAGCCCGACCAGCGTGGCGAACGCGGACTCGGCGGGACCGCCGGACGCGCGGCGCCGGCGGACCGTCTCCGCGATCGCGTCGGCCTTCGGCAGCAACCGCGTCGCGCCGGCGGTGACGACGTCGACCCAGCCCTCGACGAGCGCGAGCACCGTCTCCAGCCGCTCCAGCGCCTCCTGCTGCTCCTCGGTCTTCGGCGGGATGAGCGCGCCGGAGACCATCGCCTGGCGCAGCTCCTCCGGGTTGGACGGGTCGAAGCCCTCGGCGAGCGACTCCAGACGGTCAGTGTCGATCGTGATGCCGCGCGCGAACGCCGTGATCTGGGTGATCAGCTGGAGCCGCAGCCACTTCGCGTGCCGGAAGAGCCGGGCGTGCGCGAGCTCGCGGACGGCGAGATACAGCTGCACCTGATCGGCCGGGATGTCGAGGCCGGAGCCGAACTCGTCCACGTTCTGGGGGAGGAGCGCGGCCGTGCCCTCCGGCAGCAGCGGGATGCCGATGTCGCCGCCGGAGACGACCTCCTTGGCGAGCTGGCCGACCACCTGGCCGAGCTGCATCGCGAACAGGGCGCCGCCGATCGAGCGCATCACCTGGCCGGCGTTCTGGATCATGCCCTGCATCTCCTCCGGCGCTTGCTCCGTGAGCACGCGGGTGAGCGCATCGGAGATGCTGAGCGCCACCGGTTCGGCCAGCTGGGTCCAGATCGGCATCGTCTGCCTCGCCCACTCGGCGCGGCCGATGAGCTCTGGGCTGCCGGGGAGCTCGGCGACCGTCGTCGCCTGATCCAGCCAGAGCGCGGCGACGTGGAAGGACTGTTCCATCGCCGCCCGCTCGGCGGGCGTGACGGCGTGCGCGCCGTCGGAGGCGAGGGCGCGCGCCTGCTGCTGGGCGAGATCCCAGTTGATGCCGCCGCCCGGGTTCATCAGGGCGTTCTGCAGCTGGCCGAGCAGCTGCTGGATGCTGGCAGGGTCGTTGGGCAGACCGGCCGCACCGGCGAGCTGCGACGGGTCGATGGACGAGTTCCCGGACAGGAACTCGCGCAGCATGTCCCGGAACTCGTCGTCCGGGTCCTTGTTCGGATCGTCGGCCATCGTGAGCGCCCCTCGTCTCGAAGTGTCTGCGCCGCGGTTTCATTACGGCTTTCCAGGCTTGCCATCTACGCTAGCTGCTGACAACCACGAGCCGGGTGGGAATCGCATCCCGGCAGCCTCACGGGCAGTGCGCCCTTGGCGAACACGACGCGAAGGACCCCACCAGACGTGACCCTCTTCACCGGAGACGAGACGCCATCGAGCCCGTCAGGACGCGGCGAACGGGTCGCCCCGCCCCGCCGCGTGGTCATCGGCTGGGCGGCCGTCGCGGTCGCCCTCGTGCTGTCGCTGGTGCTGGCACTCGCACCCGCTCCGTTCGTCATCGAACAGCCGGGACCGGTGTTCAACACCCTCGGAACCGACCAGAGCGTCGGCAGCGACCCGTCGAAGGATGCGAAACCGCTCATCTCGATCCCGGACAAGACGACCTACCCGACCTCCGGCTCCCTCGACCTGCTCACGGTCTCCGTCGTCGGCAACCCGGAGTCCCGGCCGAGCTGGTTCGAGATCGTGCGCGCCTGGTTCGACCCGAGCAGGGCCGTCCAGCCGATCGACGCCGTCTTCCCTCCGGGCACGACGACCGAGCAGTCGAACGCCCAGAACGCGGCGCTGATGGTCGACTCGCAGCAGGACGCGGTGGCGGCTGCGCTCAACCAGCTCGGCTACGAGTTCCCGCAGTCGGTCGCCGTCAAGCAGGTGATCGAGAAGACCCCTGCCGCCGCCGTGCTCAAGGAGGGGGACGAGATCACCAGCGTCAACGGCGACTCGGTGAAGAGCATCCAGGGTCTGCGGTCCCTGGTCGCGAAGAACGGAACGGACAAGCCGGCGGAGATCGGGATCGTCCGCGACGGCGCCGCATCCACCGTCTCGCTCACGCCGACCGAGGCGAACGGGCAGCCCGTGCTCGGCATCGGCGCCGGCATGGACTACACCTTCCCGTTCGACGTGAAGATCCAGCTGGACAACGTCGGCGGTCCGAGCGCCGGCCAGATGTTCGCGCTCGGCATCATCGACAAGCTGACCCCGGGCGAGCTGAACGGCGGCAAGCGGGTCGCGGGGACCGGCACGATCGACAACGCCGGCACGATCGGCGCGATCGGCGGCATCCGGCAGAAGATGTACGCGGCGCGCGACACCGGCGGCGCGTCGTACTTCCTCGCTCCCGCGTCCAACTGCGACGAGGTCACCGGTCACATCCCGGCCGGCCTGCACGTCTTCGCCGTCAAGACGCTGAGCGACTCCCTGAAGGCGCTGAAGGCCGTGAGCAGCGGCGGAAGCACGGCGTCCCTTCCCACCTGCCCGGCGTCGTGACACGGGGTCGCGCGAGATGGATGAGCAGCAGCCGCGTCGCACGCTCTCCCGTCGCGCCCTGATCGGCGGCGCCGTCGGCGTCGGGGCCGTCGCGATCGCCGGCGGCGGCGCGCTGGTGCTGCCGAGACTCTTCGAGGGGCCGGCGAGCGGCGTCCTCGCCGATCGGCTCGTCGCCTCCGGCGTGTTCACGGTCGCGCACCGCGGCGGCTCCCTCGACTGGCCGGAGATGTCCATGCTCGGTTATCGGAATTCGGTCGGGCTCGGGGTGGACGCGCTGGAGATCTCGCTCGCCCGCTCTTCCGACGGCGTGTGGTTCGGGCTGCACGACGCCACCCTCGACCGCACGTCCGGGACCAGCGGGTTCGTGGCATCCGAGCACACCTGGGACGAGATCCGGCGGCACCGGATCGGTGCCAAGGGGACGACCGACCCGTCGCAGCCGGCGCAGCCGTACCTCCGTTTCGAGGAGCTCGTGACGGCGTATGCGGCGACGCACGCGATCTTCGTCGACCCGAAGGTCGTGCCCGGCTCGCACTTCGACGAGCTGTTCGCCATGATGGCCGCGTCGCCGACCCCGAAGCGCACGTTCGTCGCGAAGGGATACTGCACGTCCGCCGAGTGGGCGCAGGCCGCCACCGCGCACGGCTACCGGACCTGGGGCTACTACTACGCGAGTGAGGTGCAGGCGGACCCCGACCTGCTGGGCCGCACCGAGGAGCTGTGGGACTGGCTCGGGCTGGACTACGGCGGCGCCGCCGAGGTCTGGCGTACGTTCGAGGCGACGTCCAAGCCGGTGCTCGCCCACGTCGTGCCGTCGGAGAGTGCAGCGGAGACGGCGCGGAAGCGGGGCGCGGCGGGGCTGGTCATCTCCGGCGTCAGGGAGGTGCTGGGCCATTCGGCGAACCCACAAGGGCCCCGCGGCGGGAGCGCAGCTTTCTCCAAGCGAGGCCACCCTAGGATGGTTCTCTGACCGCCACGCGAGAGCAAGAGGGCCACCCGTGACTTCAACAGCTGCAGTTCGACCAGCAGGACGCCGTCGTGCGGCCGTCTGGATCACCCTGGGGGTGATCGTCGCTCTCATCATCCTGTTCTTCGTTTTCGCCGGCCTGTATGCGGACATCCTCTGGTATCAGCAGCTCGGCTTCCTGAACGTGCTGACCACGCAGTGGTTCGCGGGCATCGCGATGTTCTTCATCGGATTCCTCGGCATGGCGCTGCCGCTCTGGCTGTCCATCCAGCTCGCGTACCGGCTGCGTCCGGTCTACGCCAAGCTGAACACGCAGCTCGACCGCTACCAGCAGGTCATCGAGCCGCTGCGCCGGCTCGCCATGTACGGCATCCCGATCGTGTTCGGCATCTTCGCCGGCGTCTCCACCGCCAGCCGCTGGCAGACCGCGGCGCTCTGGCTGAACGGCACGTCCTACGGCAAGACCGACCCGCTGTTCCACCTCGACATCGGCTTCTACCTGTTCGCGCTGCCCTTCTACCGCAGCGCCGTCGGGTTCGCCTCGGCCGTCGTGCTGATCTCGCTGATCGCGACGCTCGCCACCTGCTACCTCTACGGCTCCATCCGGATCAGCGGGCGCGAGGTGCGCATCTCCAAGTCCGCCCGCGTGCAGATCTCGATCGTTGCGGCGCTCTACCTGCTCCTGCAGGGCATCAGCATCTGGCTGGACCGCTACGCGACCGTCACCGACTCCAACGTCAACGACCTGGTGAACGGCGCCGCGTACACGGACGTCAACGCGACGATCCCCGCGCGGGCCGTGCTCGCCGGCGCCGCCGTCTTCGTCGCGATCCTCTTCATCGTCACCGCGTTCGTCGGCCGCTGGCGCTTCCCGATCGTCGGCACCGCGCTGCTGATCGTCGCGGCGATCGTCGTCGGCGCGGTGTACCCGTGGGTCATCCAGAAGTTCCAGGTCGACCCGAGCCAGAAGACGCTCGAGACGCCGTACATCCAGGACTCGATCAACGCGACCCGGGATGCGTACGATCTGAGCGACATCCAGGTGATCCCGTACAACGCCACGACGGACGCGCAGCCGGGCGCGCTCCGCAAGGACGCCCAGACCACCGCGCAGATCCGCATCATCGACCCCGCCGTCGTCAGCCCGTCGTTCCAGCAGCTGCAGCAGTTCCGGCAGTACTACTCGTTCCCGCGCAACCTCAACGTCGACCGCTACGAGGTCAAGGGCAACGAGCAGGATGCGGTGGTCGCCGTCCGCGAGCTCAACCAGGACGGCCTCACCAGCCGCAGCTGGTTCAACGACACCGTCGTGTACACGCACGGCTACGGACTGGTGGCCGCGTACGGCAACCAGCGCTCCAGCGACGGCCAGCCCGTGTTCATGGAGTCGGGCATCCCGGTGCAGGGCAACCTCGGCGAGTACGAGCCGCGCGTGTACTTCGGCCAGAAGTCGCCGACCTATTCGATCGTCGGCGCGCCGAAGGGCAGCAAGTCCGTCGAGCTCGACTACCCGGGCGGCGAGAACGACGCCCAGCAGACGTACACCACCTTCAGCGGCAACGGCGGTCCGAAGCTGGACAACGTGTTCAGCCGGCTCGTCTACGCGCTCAAGTTCCAGGACGAGCAGATCCTGCTCTCCGACGCGGTGAACAGCGACTCGCAGATCCTCTACGACCGCGACCCGATCAAGCGCGTTCAGAAGGTGGCGCCGTACCTCACGCTCGACTCGCAGGCCTACCCGGCGGTCGTGGACGGCCGCATCAAGTGGATCATCGACGGCTACACGACCAGCGACCAGTACCCGTACTCGCACGTGGGAAGCCTCACCGACGCCATCGCGGACACCGAGACGCCGAAGCCGGCGTACGCCTTCGACGACATCAACTACATCCGCAACTCGGTGAAGGCGACGGTCGACGCCTACGACGGCTCGGTCACGCTGTACGCGTGGGACGCGAAGGACCCGATCCTGAAGACCTGGCAGAAGATCTTCCCGACCACGGTCAAGCCGGTCAGCGACATGAGCGCCCAGCTGCTCAGCCACGTCCGCTACCCCCAGGACCTGTTCAAGGTGCAGCGCTCGGTGCTCGGCCAGTACCACGTGACGGATGCCGGTTCGTTCTACTCGCGTGAGGACGCCTGGACCACCCCGAACGACCCCACGTCGTCGCCGAGCGATCCGACGCTGCAGCCGCCGTACTACCTGACGATGCAGATGCCCGGCCAGGAGTCGCCGACGTTCTCGCTGTACTCCACGTTCATCCCGCAGGCGGCGGGCGACTCGTCGAGATCGGTGCTGAAGGGCTATCTGGCGGTGGACGCGGACGCCGGGGCGTCGAAGGGGAAGGTCGCCTCGGGGTACGGCAAGCTCAGGCTCCTGTCGCTTCCATCGAGCGACACGGTGCCAGGGCCCGGTCAGGTGCAGAACAACTTCGACTCCGACCCGGCGGTCTCTCAGGCGCTCAACCTGCTGAGACAGGGCAAGACCGAGATCATCAACGGCAACCTGCTCACGCTGCCGGTCGGCGGCGGCCTGCTCTACGTGCAGCCGGTGTACGTCAAGTCGACGGGTGAGACGAGCTATCCGCTGCTGCAGAAGGTGCTGGTCTCCTTCGGCGACCAGATCGCCTTCGAGGACACCCTCGACCAGGCGCTGGACCAGCTGTTCGGCGGCGACTCGGGAGCGACGGCCGGCGACAACAACGTCCCGTCCACCGGCGGCTCCGGCGGCTCCGGCGGTTCGGGAGGCACGGGCGGCTCGGGCGGCTCAGGCTCGACCGGCGGCGGTTCCGGCTCCACGGGCGGCGAGCAGAACAACGCGGCCCTGCAGCAGGCGCTGCAGCAGGCCAAGCAGGCGCTCGCCGACCGCCAGGCGGCGCTGAAGGCCGGTGACTGGGCGGCGTACGGCGTCGCGGACCAGAAGCTCCAGCAGGCGCTGGCGGCCGCACTCGCCGCCGAGGGGAGCGGTTCGACGGCCCCCAAGAAGTAGCTCTCGTCAGACGAAACGGCCCGCACCGCTCGGTGCGGGCCGTTTCGTATGCTCGGCGGCCGTGCGAAGTGCCGGCACGAAGACCGCGGAGAGCGTTCCAGTGCGAAAAAGAAGCCCGAACGTCTTGCGCAGACTTTGATTGTCTACTTTACTAACAAACATGCTCATCGACGAAGCGCGGCGCCAGATCGCCACCGAGCCCCGTCCGGCGCCGGGGGACGGCGCGATGGTTCCCGGCCGCGCGCTCCGTCCGCGCAGCAAGGTCCTGCCCGAGCACGCGCGCCACCACAACCGTTCTCTGGTGCTGCAGTCGCTGTACCGTGAGGGCCGCGCATCCCGTGCCGACCTCGCCAGGGAGACGGGTCTCACGCGCGTCACGATCTCCGACCTCGTCGGCGAGCTGATCGCCGAGGGGCTGGTGATCGAGCTCGGTCAGCGTGACGACGCCCGGCCGGGAAAGCCGGCGGTCCTGCTCGACGTCAACCGTGCGGCGGCCCAGATCATCGGCGTCGACCTGAGCGAGCACAGCGTGTTCCGCGGAGCGGTCCTCGACATCGACGGCCGGCTGCTGGAGACGGCGGAGGTCGCCCTCGCCGGCAGCAGGGGAGAGGAGGCGACCGCCAAGGTGCTCGCGCTCGTCGACACGCTGATCGAGAAGGCGAGCGCTCCCATCCTCGGTATCGGCATCGGTTCACCGGGCATCGTGGACGCGAGCGGGACGGTCGCCGCGGCCCCGAACCTCGGCTGGAGCGATGTCCCGCTGCAGCGTCGCATCGCCGAGCGCACCGGCCTCGCGGTGTTCGTCGCGAACGACGCCAACGTCGCGGTGCTCGCCGAGCACGGCTTCGCCGACGCTCAGGGCGACATGATGCTGGTGAAGGTGGGACACGGTGTCGGCTCCGGCCTTCTGGTCGCCGGAGCCCTCGTCTTCGGCAGCCGGTTCGCGGCGGGCGAGATCGGCCAGGTGATGGTCGGCACCGACGACGGCGCCGAGGCGCCGTACGACCGCGAGAAGGTGCTGGAGGCGTGGCTGGCGGTCCCACGGCTGGAGGCGCGGGTCGCGGACGCTCTGGCGGCCGGCCGTCCCGCCGAGCCGGTGCTGCGCGAGGCGGGGCAGCGGCTCGGCGTCGCCCTCGCGCCGATCGTCGGAGCGCTCAACCTGTCGGAGGTGGTGCTGAGCGGCCCGGAGGGCCTGCTGGCGGGCACCGTGATCGACGCCCTCCGCGAGACGCTGCTGAACCGGACGATGGCCGGCTTCCACTCCGACGCGACGATCCGGATGACGAGCCAGGGGCGGGACATCGTGCTGCGCGGTTGTGTGGTGATGGTGCTCTCCGCCCAGCTGGGGGTGTCCTGATGACGCTGCTCGCGGACCGGCCGCGCACCGATCCGATCGCCGAGGAGGCGGCCGGGTTCCTGTTCGCGTCCGGCGTGCGGGACGTGCTGCCGGACGTGCGCGTCCGGTGCACGGTCGTGCGCCTGGAGAGCATCGGCAACGAGCGGCTCGGCGTGCCTCGCTGGTACACGCTCGCGGAGGCGTGGGCGGAGCCGGGGTCGGCGTCGGCGGCGAGCTGGTCGCGGAATCCCGAGGTGGTCGCCGGTCCCGGGGACGACCCGCACCTCGTGCTCGCGACCGGCACCCCCGTCGTCGTGCTCGGCGCCGACATCGGCTCCGAGGGCTGGTCGCGGGCGGTCGTCGACGCGGTCAGGGCGTCCTGCCCGCGCGTACTGGTCGTCGATCTCGGCGACGACCCGGACCCGCGCTACGCGGACGTCTCGACCTTCGGACTCGACCGTGAGCGCGGCGCGGCGCTGCTGCGCCTGCTCAGCGAGCCCAGCTGACGCCGAGCGTCGACTGCAGCGCGTACTGCGCCGCCCCGCGGAACGGCTGCTCCAGCGCCGTCTTCGCGTAGCGGAAGCTGAGCGGCATGGCCGCGCGCACGGGATGCCGTGCCGCCTCCGAGCGCAGGTGCGCGATGAACTCCGGCCCGAGCTTGGGGGCGGCGCCGCCGAGGACGACGTTCGGGACGTCCAGTGCCGCGCCGAGCATGAGCAGCGCCCTGGCCAGGATGCGCGCGCCCTCCGCGATCCGCTGCCGCGACTCGGGCTGCACCGCGAGCGCCGCGACGTCCACCGACTCCAGGTCCGTCCCGTGCGGGAGGCCGAGCAGGCTCGTCACCGAGACCAGCTCCTCCAGGCAGCCGCGGTTCCCGCACGCGCAGACCGGGGCGTCGTCGCCGAACAGCACGGGGACGTGGCCGATCTCGCCGGCGCGGTGCGCGGCCCCCGCGAGCACGTCGCCGTCGACGATGACCGCGGCGCCGACCCCGGTGGAGAGGGAGACGAAGAGCTGGTTCGCGCCGAACTCGTCCGAGACGGCGTAGTCGGCGATGGCCTCGGCGTCCGCGTCGTTGACGAGGTGCACGGGCGCGGAGACGATGCCGGACAGCTCCCTGCCGAGGTCGACATCCACCCAGCCGAGCTGCACGCTCTCGCGGATCAGGCCGCCGTCGGCGATGCCGGGGACCTGCACGCCGACCGCGGCCACCCTGGCGGTCGTCGCTGCGGAGAGCCGGCGGACGACCGAGCGGACGTCGTCGAGCGCGCCGGGCGTCTCCGTGCGCTGCGAGACGGTGGCCACGACGTCGCCCAGGAGGTTGAGCACCGCCCCGCGGACGAGGCCCGGCTGCACGATCACCGAGAGCAGGACGTTACGGTCGGCGTCGACGCGCAGAGTGGTCGCGCGCTTGCCGCCGGTGCTCTCGGCGAGGCTGCCCTCCACGACGAGCCCGTCGGCGATGAGGCCGGCGAGCAGCGAGGAGACGGTCGCGGAGGTGAGGCCGGTGCGCCGGGCGATCGCCGCACGCGTGGCCGATCCGTCGCCGGAGAGGACGAGCTGCAGCGCCGTCGTCAGGTTGCGCTCGCGGACGGCGGCCTGCGTCGCCTTGCCGTGATCCTCAGCCACGCGGTCCTCCTCACGTCTTACGACCCTAGCGAATGGAGCGCATGATGGAGCGCATGGGATACGGGCTCATCCTGGTGGACGTCCAGCGCGACATGCTGGAGGGGGAGGACGCTGTCGCCGGCGCGGCGGAGCTGCAGGAAACGCTGCGGTCGCTGCTCGAGGCGGCGCGGGATGCCGGCGCGCCGATCGTGCACGTCAAGAACGACGGCAGGCCCGGCGACCCCGACGAGCCCGGGACCCCGGGCTGGGAGCTCGTGTTCCGGCCGCTGCCCGGAGAGCCGATCGTGCGGAAGGACGCTCCGAACACGTTCGAGTCGAACCCGGCACTGGCGGACGTGCTGCGGGCGATGGGCGTCGACGCTCTGGTGGTCGCCGGGTTCCAGAGCGAGCACTGTGTGCAGGCGACAGCGGTCGGCGCGCTGGAGCGCGGCTTCGACGTCGTCGTGCCGGCCGGCGCGCACGCCACCTACGACGACGACGCGCCTGCGGCCGCGATCGTCGAGCGCGTCGAGCTCGACCTGGCCGCCGCCGGCGTCGAGATCGTGGAGCTCGACGAAGTGCGCTTCCGCTAGCGCGGGCGCCCGCGCTCCGGTCTACGCCGTCAGCACCCCGAGCCGGTCGCCCTCCAGTGCCTCGCGGATGCTGAGCGAGTAGATGCGGGAGAGGCCGGGACGCGCCGGGTCCCCGGTGACGTAGGCCACCGACTCCACGTGCTCCTCGAACGCGTTCACCTTGTCGCGGGGCGCGCCGACGATCAGCTGGAAGCCGAGCCCGCGCAGGGCAGCGAGGGCGCGGCCCGTGTACTCGTTGTCCGCCTTCACGAAACCCTCGTCGAGCACGATCGGCGCGTAGGTCGGAACGCTGTCGGTGCCGTCGCCGAGCCGGTAGCGCAGGGCGGCGCCGAGCACGAACGCGATCAGCTCCTGTCCCTCGCCCCCCGACTTGCCGGCGACGCCCTCGTGCACCACCTGGGTGCCGTCGGTGCGGGTCTCGATGGCGCGGAACTGGTAGTGCTCTCTGGCGTCGAGCACCCGGCGGCGCCAGGCCTCGCCCGCGCGCGACCGCTCCTCCAGCCGGGAGAGGTCGTGGCGCAGCTCCAGGAAGTCCCGCTCGATCGCCGCGGCGTCCCTGCGGTCGGTGCCGAGGGTACCTGCGGTGTGTTTGCGCAGCGTGCGCTTGAAGTCGTGCAGGTCGCTGTTGGACACCGGGCGCGGGTCGATGTCGAGCGTCGAGCCCTCGCGGAACTCGATGCCGGCGAGCGCGGATGAGATCGGCCGGACCCCGCGCCGGATGGCGTGGCCGTCCTCCTCGATCTGGGTCAGCAGGGCGCGCAGGCTGTCGCCCATGCTCGCCCCGGCCTTGGCCAGCCAGTCCGATTTCGCCCGCGGCAGGTCGTCGTCCACCAGGGTGCGGTGGATGGCGAGCACGGTGGGCAGGCTGTCGATGGTGGCGTCGATCTCGGCGGAGCGGTCCAGGTCGCGGTAGCGCTCGAAGGTGAGCAGCAGCAGCCGCTCGTGCTGCTCCATCGCCTGCTGGTGGCCGTCGACCTGGTCGCGCACGATGGCCTGCGCCTCGGCGTACCGGCGATCGACGTCCGCCGCCTCGCGCGGTGCGGCGAAGGGCAGCGTCCCGAGCAGCACGCGCTCCTCGGGGGTGAGCGGGCTGTTGCGTTCGAGGGCGTCCGCGATGCTGTCCTCGATGTCGATCAGGTCGCCGTGCCGCGCTTCGAGCTCGTCGATGCGCGCCTGCAGCGCCGCTCCGCGCCGGGCGGCGTCGATGCGCGCCCGGTCGTGACGGTCCGCCTCCTGCTGGAGCTCGCCGACCTCGGGATGCTCGACCGCGACGCGCTCGAGCTGGGCGGCGAGCTCGTCGACGCGCTGCCGGGCGCCGGTCACATCGATCGACTCCCACTCGACCGTCCGGATGGCCGCGAGAGCCTCGCTGCGGCTGCGCGCCGCGCTGTGCTCGGACTCGGCCGCGTCCGACTCCGCCCGCGCGGCGGCGAGTTCGCGTTCCAGGTCCTCGAGCTCGGCGGCGAGCGCCTGGATGCGCGGGGCGTTGTCGAGGCCGATCCAGGAGTCGGTGCGCCGGTCGTCCTTGATCACCCGGTCGCGCGACGCCGACCGCATGCCGGAGCGCGTGACCGCGCCCTTCGTGCCCGCCGGGCGCGGGGCATCCAGCTCCTCCGGCGACTCGACGCAGAGGATGCTGCGGTCGGCGACCAGCTCGTCGTGCAGCCAGCCCCAGTACGGGCTGCCGGTGTCGAACTGCAGCAGCGCGGGGACGGTGCGCTCGACCGGGTCGAGTTCCGGTGCGCGGCCGGATGCGGCGGCGGCCAGCACGATGCGTCCGCGCATGTCGTTGTCGTTCACGAACCGGCGGACGGCCGCGAAACGGCGCTCGTCGACCACCAGGTGGGTCGCCACCTCGCCGAGCACGCTCTCGATCGCTCGCGTCCAGTCCCGGCGACCAGGCGCGACCTCGAACAGCTCGCCCGCGTACGGCAGGTCCTCCGGCGCGATTCCGGTGCCCGCCGCGATGCGCCTGCGGCGCTCGTCGGCGTCGGCGGGGACGTTGCTGCGGCGCTGCTCGTAGGAGCGCTTCTCCGCGGTCTTCGCCGCGATCGCCCGCTTCGCCGCGTCCACCCGGCCGGCGAGCTCGTAGCGCCGCGCCTTGTCGTCCTCGTCCGTCGCGGCGGACGCCAGAAGCTGCTCTGCGCGGCTCGCGAGCTCGGCGAGCTGGGACTCGGTCTCGGGAGCGGGCAGGCCGGCGCGCGCGAACAGCGCGTCCGCGGCGGCGCGCTCGCGCGACTGGGTCGCGAGGTAGCGCTCCGCCAGCTCCTGCTCGCGGCGCAGGCCGACCGCAGGGTCCCCGCCGCGCTCGGCAAGCCGGGAGAGCGCGTCCTGCTGGGCGCGGTGCGCCGCCTGCTCCTCGGTCTCCGCCACGCGGCGCTGCGCCTCGTGCTCGCGCTTCTCGTCGCGCACCGCGTCCACCTGCCCGGACACCCAGTCGCGGATGCGCTCCGCCAGCCAGACGCGCAGACGCGGGTCGTGCTCGCCGTCGGCGGGGACCAGCAGGCGGCGCTTGCCGCTCGCGTCCTCCGCTGCAGCGGCATACTGCTCGGCGCGGGACGGGACGTCGGCCAGCACGTCGAGCTTGCGGCGCGTCGTCTCGAACACGTCGTACAGCGCGGAGGCCTCCCGGTAGCTGCTCAGCGTCGTCTCCCACCGGGAGAGGGCGCGCGGCTCGGTCAGCACGAAGCTCTTGAACAGCTCGTCGATCGAGAACACGCCCTTGGACGCCTGCGCCCGGCGGAGCAGGGTGAGCGCCTTCAGCTGCGACTCGTCGCTGCCGCCGATGCCGAGCTCCTCGCAGAGCCGGACCCGCAGTTCCGGCTGCGACCCGGTGACCAGGTCGCGCTCCGGGTGGACGAGACGGGCGAGCGAGGCCCGGGTGAGCGGGGAGGAGCTGCCCGGCTCCGGCACCAGCTCGTTCAGCCGGGCAAGCGGGAACTCGCCGTGGACGAGCACGTAGACGGTCGCCGTCGTCACCTCGTCCTGCGTCGCGGTGTCCGGGCCGATCCAGGCGAGCCTGGCCGCGGTGATGGTCTCGCCGAGCTCCGTGCGCCAGGTGATGGCCGCTCCGCTCGGGAAGGCGGTTCCGAGCGGCCGGAGGAAGTGCGTGGTCGTGGTGTCGGAGCCCGCGTCCTTCACCTCGTCGGTCTTGCCGCGGGCGTAGCTGTAGACGGTGCGCTCGCTGCGCTGCCGGGAGTCGTCGCGCGCCGCGCGGTTGAACTCCTGCGGGTTCGGCATGATGACCGCCGACATGGCGTCGAGCACGGTCGACTTGCCGCGGCCGGTGGGGCCGAGGATGGCGATGCCGCCGCGTCCGACGGGCATCCGGTGGATGTCCTGGTAGCTGCCCCAGTTGAGCAACTGAACCAGCTCGATGCGGAACTGGCCGCGACGGATCAGGCCGTCGTCCACGGGAAGGTCGGTCACCGCTCCTCCTCCTGCTCGACGTCGGCGGATTCGTCGGCGGGCGCATCCTCGCCGGCGGCGGCCAGGAACATCCGCTCGAGCCGGGCGAGCTCGTCGGTCCCGATCAGCGGCACGACGGCGGGGGAGACGGTGTAGACGTCGGGGTCGTCGGTGCCGGGCGTCAGCAGCTCCAGTCGTTCGAGCGCGGCGATGGCCGCCTTGATGCGGCGGTCGACCCGCACCTCGTCGTGCGCGGAGTCGCCCTGGAACCGGCCGAGGAATTCGGCGATGTGATCGCGGGTGACGGTCACGGCCGTATCCCTCGCGTCCGTGTACGCGTGCTCCTGGCGGAGCAGGACGAGCAGCAGGGAGGCGTCGCGGGACAGCGGCTTCTCCCTGCGCAGCAGGATCGGCGCGTCGTCGTCGCCGTTCTGCCGCTTGAACGCGACCTCGTGGTCGGCGTCGATCTCGAGCGTCAGGAACAGCTCGTCGAGCCGGGCGCGGATCTCGTCCTCGTGGTCGAGCAGGGCGCGCCAGACGTCGGGCTGCTTGGTGCGCGTGACGAAGCGGCTCGTCAGCAGGGTGACCAGAGCGGTCCGCGCCTCCCTGGGCAGTTCGTCGCGCACCGCGTCACCGAACGCGTCGGAGTCGGCCTCGCGCCGCTCCCGCTCCGCTTCAGCCTCCAGCGTGTCCGTCACCGTTCCTCCTGTTCGATCGCATCCCGTCCGAAGACGAGCAGCGGCATGGTCACTTCGCGCGTCTCGTCGCCGACCGCGAGCGGCACGGTCTGCACGCCCTCCGAGACGGCGCCGAGCTCCGCTCCGAGCTCGATGAGGCTCACCGCGAGCCCGAGCCGGCGGAACTCGTCCGGCGTCGCCGCGTAGACCTCCGCCCCGGTCACGGTCTCGCGGTCGCGCAGCAGCTCGCCGACGCGCTCGCGCACCGCGGCCGCGCTGGTCTCGACGGCGAGCCGCAGCGCCTCCCGGTCCGTCTCGGGCAGCGGGTCGTCGTTCTCGGTGATCGCGATGCCGACCTCCGGTCGCCCGCGGTCGCGCCAGAGCTGCGCCTGGGTCACGTCCACCAGGCCCCAGCCGCCGATCCCGAGCACGTCCTCGTCGGTCAGCACCGGACCGGGGCGCCGCTCGGCCCAGAGCGCGCCGGCGGCCAGCGCCCGCTCGGCGAGCGAGAGCAGCCGCGCGTGCTTCTCCGATCCGTTGCGGCTGAGGAACCGGCGCAGCGACGATGTCCAGCGCACGTACGTCTCCTGCACCGCCTGCTCCTCGGCGAGCAGGGAGGTGATGAGCGTCTCGAGCGCCCCGCGCTGCCGCTCGCTGAGCTGCTCGGCCGCGCTCGGCCGGGCGAGCACGCGCTCGATGTCGGCGCGCATCCCCTCAAGCTCGCGCGAGGACAGCATGGCGGCGAACCCGCGGTAGGCGCGTCCCTCCGGCGTCTGCTCCAGCAGGTCGTTGTCTCGCAGGAACTGGTCGACGATGGCGCCCTTGCCCACCTGCTGTGTGGAGGCGATGCGCGCCACCTCCCGGTGGCGCTGCTCCACCATCGCCCCCAGCCGGCGGAAGTCCTCCGGCAGCGATGCGGTCAGCCGCAGCACCTCGCGCACCTGCCGCTTCACGGCCTCCGGCGAGACGTCGGACACCCCGTGCTCGACGATCTCCGCGCGACGCCGCTGCAGCGCGGCGATCTCGTCGTCGATGCGCGAGAGCTGGGACTCGGCGGTCGGGTCGGTGAGCCCGGCGAGCTGGTGGACGGCGTGGGCGATGCTCGCGAACCGCGCCTCCGACACGGCGGTGTCCGGCTCGGCGAGCTCGCGGACGATGCGCAGCGCCTGCAGCGCGTACTGCGACAGCCGGTACTGGGCGCGGTCGTCACGATTGCCGGGGCGCGAGCGGATCAGCCAGCGGCTGTCCACCCAGCTGCGGCAGTACTCGGCGGGCGTCGTGCGCCCGGCCTCCGCAACGTCGGCGTCGTCGGCCGCGTCGGCCGCGTCCGCATCCACCGCGTCGAGCGCGTCCGCCACCTTCTGGTGGAACCAGTCCGCCGACACCGGCCCGTCGGCGTGCTCCAGGTGCTGTGAGAACAGGGGGAGGACCCAGCGACCGTTGTAGCTGCGCAGCAGCGCCCAGGTGGGATGCTCCTCCCACACGGCTGCGACGCGGCCGCCGTCGAGGCTCTCGCCCATCTTCCTCCGGGGACAAAAATCGGCCCGGACCCCGGGGATTTCTCCCCGGAGTCCGGGCCTGTTGGTTGCGGGGGCAGGATTTGAACCTACGACCTCTGGGTTATGAGCCCAGCGAGCTACCGAGCTGCTCCACCCCGCGGCACAAGAAATGACTCTAGCACGGGTTCCGGGGGCGGTGGAAATCGAGGCCGGAGCCCGGGCGCGTCATGGCGCGTCCGGGCGTGTGAACCGGGCGTCCCAGTAGAGTCGTCGAAGAGACGTAGGGGAAGCGTATGGCCAGTTCCGCTCAGAAGTACCGCGTGTGCGTGATCGAGGACGATCCGGACGTCGCGTTCTACATGAAGACCGTCCTGGAGAAGCGCGCGGACGCCCAGGTCGTCGCGGTCACCGATCCGTCGATCGCGCTGAACGCCATCGCGGAGTTCGGGCCGGACGTGGTGATCACCGACATCGAGATGCCGGGCATCTCCGGCCTGGACCTGCTTCGCGAACTCCGCAGCAGCCACCCCGGGATGCCCGTCGTGGTGATGACCGCGCACGTCTCGGTGGACTACGCCGTGTCGGCGCTGCGCGCCCAGGCCGACGAGTTCCTCACCAAGCCGATCGCGTCGGCCGAGCTCGTCTCGATCGTCACCCGGCTCGCCGAGGAGAGCAGGACGAAGCGCGCCTCGCAGCGGCAGCAGGTGGTTCTGGCCATCGGCGCCCACCCGGACGACGTGGAGATCGGGGTCGGCGGCATCCTCGCCGCGCACAGGGACGCCGGAAACCAGGTCGTCATCCTCACCCTCTCCCGCGGAGCGCGAGGCGGCGACGCCGACGACCGCCAGCACGAGTCGCTCGCGGCCGCCGAGCTGCTCGGCGCCCGGCTGTTCCTGGAGGACCTCGAGGACACCAGGATCTCCGCCGCCGACCCGACCGTCGGCATCATCGAGCGGGTGGTGGCAGAGGTGAAGCCGGACATCGTCTACACCCACTCCGCTCACGACCGGCACCAGGACCACCGGGCAGTCCACGCCGCCGTCAACGTCGCCACCCGGGGCGTGCGGACGGTGTGCTGCTTCCAGAGCCCGTCGGCGACGATCGACTTCCGGCCCACCCGGTTCGTCCCGATCGACGGCTTCACCGAGGCCAAGCTGCGCCTGATCGACTGCTTCCGCTCGCAGACCGAGCTGCGCGGCTACCTCGAGCACGACTTCGTGCTGGCGACCGCGCGCTACTGGTCGCGGTTCGGCGGCGGCACCAACTGCGAACCGCTGGAGGTGATGCGGGACACCGCCGACATCTCCGTCCCCGCCTCGGCCATCCAGACCGAGGCCCGACTCCGGAGGACCCAGGAATGACCGACACCCTCACCCGCGTACTCGTGACCGGGGCGGGAGGACCGGCGGGCATCGCCGTCATCCGCTCGCTGCTCGCCCGCGCCGACGTCGACGTGTTCGCCGCCGACATGGACGGCTGGGCGAGCGGGCTCTACCTGGTGCCGGAGTCGCGCAGGCGGATCGTGCCGGCCGGCCGCTCCGAGACGTTCGTCGACGAGCTGATCGGGATGTGCGGCGACGACCGCATCGACGTGCTGTACTCCACGGTCGATGTCGAGCTGCCCGGCCTCGCCGCCCGCCGCGACGAGCTGTCCGCCGTCGGCACCGCCCTCGCCGCCCCCAGCCACGAGACGCTCGTGACCTGCCTGGACAAGTTCCGGCTCGCCGAGCGCGTGGAGGGCGCGGCGCGCATCCCGCGCACCCGCCTGCTGAACCGTGCCGGCGTCGGCGAGGACTGGACCTTCCCGGTGATCGTGAAGCCGCGCAGCGGGGCCGGTTCCCGCGGCGTCCGCCTCATCGCCGACCGGGCAGCCCTGGAGGCGCTCGGCGAGGACGAGAGCATCCTGATCCAGGAGAACCTGCCGGGGGAGGAGTTCTCGGTGGATGTGCTGGCTGGGCTCGACGGCACGGTGATCGCGGCGGTTCCGCGCTCGCGCGAGCGCGTCGACTCCGGCGTCTCGATCGCCGGTCGCACGGTGCGCAGGGCGGAGCTCTCCGACACCGCTGCAGCGGTCGCCCGGGCGATCGGGCTGACCGGCGTCGCCAACGTGCAGCTGCGCTACAGCGTCGACGGCGTCCCCGCGCTGCTGGAGGTGAACCCGCGGTTCCCCGGCGCGATGCCGCTGACCATCGCCGCGGGTGTCGACATGCCCTCCCTGCTCCTCGACCTCGTGCTTGGCCGCCCGGTTCCGTCGTCGGTCGACTTCGCCGAGCTCGCGAACGTGCGCTTCCTCGAGGACGTCTTCCTCGATCCCGGCGACGTGCTGGTGTCCGAGAACGCGGCGCACTCCGAGGGCCTCGAGGAGTGACCGCGGCCGTCGACATGGACGATCTGCTGCTCGGCGACTTCCACGTGCACTCCACGTTCTCGGACGACGCGCGCAGCACGATCGGCGAGAACATCGCGGCCGCGACGGCGGCGGGTCTCCGCCGCATCCGGCTGACGGACCACGTCCGTGCCTCGACGACGTGGGTGCCCGAGTTCCTGGCCGCGGTGGCGCTGGAGCCGGTGCCGGACGGCCTCACGGTGCTCACGGGAGTGGAGGCGAAGCTCCTCGACGCCTCGGGGGCGGTGGACACGCCGCGATTGCTCGCGATCGGTGAGGGCGGAGTGGACGCCGTCGTCATTGGGGACCACCAGTTCCCCGGCCCGGACGGCCCGTGGTCGCCCGAGCGCACGCGCGACGAGCTTGCCGCCGGCCTCTCGGCGGACGACGCCCTGGACCTGCTGGTGACCGCGAGCATCCGGGCGATGGAGCGGACCCCGAGCGCGCAGCTCGCGCACTGGTTCTCGATCCTGCCCAAGGTCGGCCTCGCCGAGGAGCAGCTCGGTGCAGAACGGCTCGCCGCCTGGGCGGGAGCCGCGGCCGCGACGGGGACCATCGTCGAGGTGAACGAGAAGTGGGGATGCCCCGGCCCCGCCGCCGTCGGCGCCCTGCTCACCGCGGGGGCGCGTATCGTTGCGTCAACGGACAGCCACGTCGCCGGTGACGTCGGGCGGTACGACCGCGTCGCCACGGTGCTCAGGGACGCCGTCGCGGCGCACCCCGAGCGGGAGGGAGAGGGATGAGCCCCGTCGAGCTGAACCGTGCTGAGCGCGAGGAGCTGCAGCGCGAGATCGAGGACAACCGGCGCTGGGAGTTCCGGCTGGTCGGTTACGCCGGCATCGCCCTCGTGGTGATCGCGGCGATCGTCGTGGTGCGTGTGGTGTTCTTCTCGTGACCGACCGCGCGAAACGCGTCGTGATCGCCGATGACGACGACGACATCCGCGGTCTGATGGTGATCGCCGCCGGCCGCGCCGGAGTCGAGATCGCTGCCGCCGTCGACAACGGCAGGGCCGCGCTCGACGCGGTCCGCTCGGGAGACGTCGACCTCGTCGTGCTCGACATCTCGATGCCGGGCATGAACGGAGTGGAGGTGGCGGACGCGATCCGCGAGGACGCGGCCACCAGCGGAACGCTCATCCTTATGGTGTCCGCATCCGTGCAGCTGCTCACCGATCACGGGGTTGTCGCCGACCGGTCGGACAGCTTCATCATCAAGCCGTTCAGCCCGCGGGTGCTCGCGCAGCGCATCCGCGACATGCTCGCCGTGGGGGAGCCGGTATGACCCTCGACCGCTGGTTCGGCCGCCTGCCGATCGACTCGCCGTCCGTCTTCATGAAGCTGATCCCGACGCTGATCGGCTACGTTCTGGCGCTGGGCGTCGAGCTGGTGCCCGGGGTCGCCCTGGTGATCACGCCGGTCTACCTGGTGACCTCCCTCGTGCTGATGGCGCTCGCCGTCGTCCTCGCGCTCGCCGTCCCGTGGCGGCGCACCGCGGCGGCCTGGCCGCTCGTGGTGCCGGTGCTGGCGCTGATCGCGATCGGGTTCCTGCGGCTGGGGACCGGTAGCGGCTCCTCGCCGATCGCGGTCGTGCTGCTGCTCCCGTTCATCTGGATCGCGACGGAGGAGGGCCGGTACAACATCCTGGTCGCCGCGGCCGGGATGTTCCTCGTGCTGCTCGCGCCCGTCGTCGTCTCCAATGTGGCGACCTCACCGGTGGACCTCGTGCGCGCCCTGTTCTCCCCGGTGATCTACCTCGTGCTCGCGGGCGTGATCAACGAGATCGCCCACCGGCTGCGCAAACAGCTCGCCGCGTCGAAGGCGGAGGCGGAGCAGCGCGAACAGCTGCTCGCGCAGGCCGTGCGGGCGCAGGACGAGCTGGTGCTCAATGAGGCGCGGCTGCGGACCGCGAACCGCCTCATCCAGAGCATCTGGAACGCCGTCACCGAGCAGTCCGTGATCGGCACGGACCTCGACGGCCTCATCGACGTGTGGAACCCGGGCGCCGAGAAGATGCTCGGCCTCACCGAGAAGCAGGTGGTCGATGGCGGCAGGCACGTCATCGACTTCCATCTGGAGTCGGAGCTCGAGGACCGGCTCCGGGAGATGGACGCGCGCTTCACGACGGTCGCCAGCGCCGACGACTTCTCCGCGCTGGTGGACACCGTGCGCGCGGGCTCGGCGGACGTGCGCGACTGGACGTACGTGCGCGCCGACGGCAAGCACGTCGCCGTGCAGGTGGCGGCGACGCCGCGGCTCGACGAGAACGGCCACCGGGTCGGCTTCATCTTCGTGGCGACCGACATGACGCAGGCGCGCGAGTTCGCCCGGCTGAAGGACGAGTTCGTCGGGCTGATCTCGCACGAGCTGCGCACGCCGCTCAGCTCGATCCTCGGCTACCTCGAGCTGATGCGCGACGACGAGGAGGCGCCGCTCTCGGAGGAGCAACTGCAGTACCTCGGCGTCGCGGAGCGGAACGCGCACCGGCTGCTTCGGCTGGTCGGCGATCTGCTGTTCACGGCCCAGGTGGAGTCCGGACGCTTCCCGATCGACATCACGGACGCCGAGTTGCGCGGGGTCGTCGCGGCCTCCGTCGAGTCTGCGACGCCGGTCGCGTCGAGCGCCGGGGTGACTCTCGTCTCGGACGTTCCCGACGAGCCGGTGGAGGTGCGCGGCGACCAGGTCCGGCTGGGCCAGGCGGTCGACAACCTCGTCTCGAACGCGCTCAAGTTCACGCCGTCCGGCGGCACGGTGACCGTGTCCCTCTCCCGCCAGGGCGACGAGGCCGTCATCGCGGTCACGGACACCGGCATCGGGATCCCCGCGGTCGAGGTCAGCCAGCTGTCGCAGCGCTTCTTCCGCGCCTCCACCGCGACCCGCAACGCGGTGCCGGGCGTGGGCCTGGGGCTCACCATCACCAAGGCGATCGTGACGGCGCACGGCGGCCGGCTCGACATCGCGAGCGAGGAAGGCGTCGGCACGTCGATCAGCCTCCGGCTTCCGATCGAGACGCCCCGCCCGGTCGCCGAGGCCGTCCCGGGAGCGGAGCGTTCGTCATGACCCTCGTCGCCGTCGCCCAGTTCACGCCCACCGACGACCGGGTGCACAACCGCGACATCGTCGCCGGGCTCGTCGCGGTGGCGGCGGAGCGCGGTGCGCGCCTCGTCGTGTTTCCGGAGTACGCGTCGTACTTCACGGACCCGCTGGGGCCGTCCTTCGCGCGCAACGCCGAACCCCTCGACGGCGAGTTCGTCGGCGCCCTCGCCGCCGCCGCCCGCGAGCACGGGCTGTATGCGATCGCCGGGCTCGTGGAGCAGACGGGGGAGCGGCACCGCTTCGCGAACACGCTGGTCGCGGTGTCGGACACCGGGGAGACGGTCGCGACGTATCGCAAGCAGCACCTGTACGACGCGTTCGGCGCCCGCGAGTCGGAGTGGGTGGTGCCCGGCGACACCGCGATGCCGCAGGTGTTCGAGGTCGACGGCCTCCGTGTCGGGATGCAGACCTGCTACGACCTGCGCTTCCCGGAGGTGACGCGGCGCATCGCCGACGCGGGCGCCGACCTGGTCGCGATCCCCGCCGAGTGGGTGCGCGGACCGCTCAAGGAGCACCACTGGGCGACGCTGCTCGCCGCGCGCGCCATCGAGAACACGCTGTACGTCGCCGCGGCCGATCACACGCCGCCGATCGGCATCGGAGCGAGCAGCATCCTCGATCCGATGGGCGTCGCCATTGCCGGGCTCGCCGAGACGACGGGCGTCGCGATGGCGGATGCGTCACCGGAGCGGGTGCGCCAGGTCCGCGAGCGCAATCCCGCCCTCGCCCTGCGCCGCTACCGCGTCGAGCCCCTCGCCGAGTGAGCGGACTCCGGCACCGGCCGCCTCAGGCGCCGAGAGCCGCGAGCCGGCGGGCGGCCTCGTCGAGCACCTCGACGCGCTTGCAGAACGCGAACCGGACGAGGGACGCCGTGCGGCGGGCGTAGTCGTCACGGCAGAACGCCGCCAGCGGCACCGCCACCACCCCGGCGAGCTCCGGCAGCCTCCGGCAGAATTCGACCGCGTCCGGGTGGCCAAGGGGCGCCGCGTCGGCGACGACGAAGTAGGTGCCCTCCGACGGCGCGACCGCGAAGCCCGCGGCCCGGAGACTGGCCGAGAGCACGTCCCGCTTGTGCTGGAGCGCCGCCGCGATGCCGGTGAAGAAGTCGTCGGGAAGCGCGAGGCCGGCCGCCATCGCCGGCTGGAACGGCGCCCCGTTCACGTAGGTGAGGAACTGCTTGACGGCGAGGATCGCCGTCACCAGCTCCGGACGAGCCGTCAGCCAGCCGACCTTCCACCCGGTCGTGTTGAACGTCTTGCCGCCGGAGGAGATGGTGACCGTCCGCTCGGCGGCTCCCGGCAGGGTCGCGATCGGGATGTGCGCCGGGCCGAAGGTGAGGTGCTCGTAAACCTCGTCGGTGACGATGATCGCGCCGTGACGGTCCGCCAGCGCGACGATCTCGGTCAGGATCTCCCGGTCCAGCACCGCGCCGGTCGGATTGTGCGGGGTGTTGACGAGGATGACCCGGGTCCGGTCGGAGACGGTCTCCCGCAGCCGCTGAAGGTCCGGACGGAAGTCCGGCAGCTGGAGCGGGACGGTGCGGTGCACGCCGCCCGCGAGCGCGATCACGGCGCCGTATTCGTCGTAGTACGGCTCGAAGGTCACCACCTCGTCGCCCGGTTCGAGCAGGGCGAGCAGCGTCGCGGCGATCGCCTCGGTCGCGCCCGCGGTGATCAGCACCTCCCGGTCGGGGTCGAGCTCGAGACCGTAGAAGCGGCGCTGATGCTCGGCGACGGCGACGCGAAGGGCCGGGATACCGGGCCCAGGCGGGTACTGGTTGTCACCGCCCCTGATCGCGGCGACTGCGGCGTCGAGCACCGCGGCGGGTCCATCCTCGTCGGGGAAGCCCTGCCCGAGGTTGATGGCGCCGGTCCGGACGGCGAGGGCGCTCATCTCCGCGAAGATCGTCGGCCGCACCGAACCGTCCGCGCCGAGCAGCCCGGCTCCTGCCGCGGCTCTGCGCCACGCTCCGCCGACCGCCATGCCGACTCCTTCCTGCACGCCTGGATCCAACCTAGGCCCTCGTTCTCACCTCATGCATTCGGTACGTTATGGAGAGTCATCGGGAGGCGGAAGGTCGCCCACAGGACGTGCAAATAGAACACCCAGGTTTGGATCCCAAGCTGTCAGTGCTTGGAAGGAGCACCACACCATGACCGACACCCCGATCTCTCCGGAGCCCGCGAAGCCCCAGCACGACGCCGACACCGACTCGGTCGTGGACGCTGCGGCCGCTCCCGCGCAGACCCCCGCCGAGGAGCGCGCCGCCGAGGCCGCCCCGGCCGCGCCCGCACCCGCCGCGGATGCCGCCCCGGCAGCCCCGGCTCCCGCCGCGGCCCCGCAGCAGCCCGTCGCCGCCGACGGCGGCTGGACCGTCCCGGCGCAGCAGCCCGCGGCGGAGCAGCCGACGGCGCAGCAGCCGACGGTGCCCCAGCCCGCCGCGCAGCAGCCGACGGTGCCCCAGCCGACGGCGCAGCAGCCCGCTGCCCACCACACGCAGCCGACCCAGCCTGTCCACCCGCAGCCGTACGGCGCTCCCACCGGCCACGCGGGCGCTCCCGACTACGGCAACGGCTCCTTCGGCCAGCCGGCCGGTCAGCCCGGCCCCTACGCCCAGGCGCCCTACGCGCAGCAGCACGGCTACGCCACAGCGCCCGGTGCCGCTCCCGCGAAGCCCAAGAAGCGCACGAACACCGGTCTGATCATCGCGACCCTGGCCATCGGCGCACTCGTCGGCGGCGTCGCCGGCGCCGGGGCGGGCATCGGCCTGTACTCGGCCACGTCGAACAACGCCACGATCAAGACCGTCTCCGGCCCGCAGAACATCACGGTGAACGACACCAACAACGCGACCACCATCACCGCCGTGGCGGCGAAGGCGTCGCCGAGCGTCGTTACGATCAACGTGAGCGCCTCGAGCGAGGGCGGCACCGGCTCCGGCATCGTGCTCACCTCGGACGGCTACGTCCTCACCAACACCCACGTCGTCACCCTCGACGGCCAGGCCTCCGACGTCAACGTCTCCGTCACCGACAACGACGGCAAGATCTACTCGGCGAAGATCGTCGGCACCGACCCGACCACCGACCTCGCGGTGATCAAGCTCGACGGAGCGTCCGGCATGACGCCGATGGCGTGGGCCGATTCCAGCAAGCTCAACGTCGGCGACACCACCGTCGCGATCGGCGCGCCGCTCGGCCTGTCCGGCACCGTCACCGACGGCATCGTCAGCGCGCTCAACCGGTCCATCAGCATCGCGTCCTCCGCGGCGCCGAAGTCGAGCGACGGGACCGACGGCAACGGCAACGGCAACAACGGCCAGCAGAACCCGTTCAACTTCGACTTCCCCGGTCAGGGCAACGGATCCACCCAGCAGCAGAGCTCGTCCGGCACGATCTCGCTCCCTGTCATCCAGACCGACGCGTCGATCAACCCCGGGAACTCGGGCGGCGCTCTGCTGAACAGCAAGGGCGAGCTGATCGGCGTGAACGTCGCGATCGCGAGCGCGGGTGGCAGCAGCTCCTCGAGCGGCCAGTCCGGGAGCATCGGCGTCGGCTTCGCCATCCCGTCGGACCTCGCCAAGCGCGTCTCGGACGAGATCATCAAGAATGGCTCCGCCACTCACGGCCTGCTCGGCGCCTCCGTCGCCGACGCCAGCTCGGACAGCAAGGCCACCACTGTCGGCGCCCTGATCAAGAGCGTCACGAGCGGCGGGGCCGCCGCCGGCGCCGGGCTGAAGGCCGGTGACGTCGTCGTGAACTTCAACGACCTGCCGATCACCGACGCCACCGACCTCACCGCCCAGGTGCGGGCGCTGGCCGCCGGTGCGAAGGCCGACATCACCTACATCCACGACGGTCAGACGAAGACCGCGACGGTGACCCTCGGCTCGCTCACCACGAACTGATCTCCGCCCCGCCGAAGGCCGTCCCGCGCAGCGCGCGGGGCGGCCTTCCGCCGTTCTCACGGCGGGCGTGAGAGGGCGACTGGTAAGCTCGGGGCGACCCGAGACGACGAATGGATCAGATGCCGGACCACAGTGCAGACACCCTCCCTGGTGTCTCCTACGTGATGCCCGTCCTCAACGAGGCGACCCATGTCAGGGCGGCCGTCGACAGCCTCCTCGGGCAGGACTACACCGGTCCGTTCGAGGTGACGATCGCGCTCGGCCCGAGCATCGACGGCACGACGGAGCTGGTCGAGGAGCTCGCGGCGGTCGACGCGCGCATCCGCGTCGTCGACAACGAGATCGGGTCGACGCCGGCCGGGCTGAACCTCGCGATCCGCCAGTCCCGGTTCCCCATCGTGATCCGGGTGGATGCGCACAGCGTCCTGCCGCCGGACTACGCGCGCATCGCCGTGGAGACCATCCTCGAGACCGGCGCGGACAATGTCGGCGGTCTGATGGATGCGCAGGGCACGACCCCGTTCGAGAAGGCCGTCGCGCGCGCCTACGGCAGCCGCGTCGGGCTCGGCGGCACCAAGCTGCACGTCGGAGGCGAGGCGGGCCCCGCGGAGACCGTCTACCTCGGGGTGTTCCGTCGTGACCGCCTGCTCGAGGTGGGGCTGTTCGACGAGGAGATCAAGCGCGGCCAGGACTGGGAGCTGAACCGCCGCCTGCGCCACACCGGCGGGACCGTCTGGTTCACTCCGCGTCTCAAGGTGACCTACCGCCCGCGCCCCAACCTCTATCGCCTGGCCAGGCAGTTCGTCTCGACCGGAGTGTGGCGTGGCGAGCTCGCGCGGCGCTTCCCCGCCTCCAACGGCCTGCGCTACTTCGCACCCCCGGTGATGGTGGTCGGGGTCGCGGTGGGCATCCTGCTCGGCATCGGCGGCATCGTCCAGGCGGTGCTGGGCGCCGCGCCCTGGCTGCTGTGGGGCTTCGCGATCCCGGTGGCGTACCTGCTGATCGTCGTCGTCTCCGCGCTGGTCTGGGGCCGTCGGGACGGCTTTTCGTCGTTCCTCTGGTTTCTCGTAGTCTTGCCCTGCATCCACTTCAGCTGGGGGATCGGCTTCATCCTCGGATACCTGTCGCTCACCAGGAACATCACGGCCCACACGGGAAGGTAGGCATGTCAGCACCGGCAACCGGAGGCCACGGCGCGCGCCCGACCTCGATCGCGGAGCTCCGAGCGGTGGCGCAGCCGCCCGAGGTCCGCGGGCGGCGCAACGCCGAGCACTGGACCGCGTCGCTGTACCTGCGGAACCTCTCGCCGTACCTCACGTGGTTCCTGCTCAAGACCTCGATCTCCGCCAACGGCGTCACCGGCCTGATGATCCTCACGGGCTGGGCGACGGCGGCGAGCCTGCTCATCCCGGGCATCGGAGGGGCGGCGCTGGCACTCGTGCTCGGGCAGCTGCAGATGCTGGTCGACTGCTGCGACGGCGAGGTCGCGCGCTGGCGCGGCACGTCCTCTCCGGCGGGCATCTTCCTCGACAACGTCGGGCACTACACGACGGAGACGCTCATCGCCATCGTGCTGGGCATCCGTGCCGCCGGCTACCCGTTCGAGGCGCCGCAGGACTTCCTGTGGACCAACCTCGGCACCCTGCTCGCGCTCATCATCGTCCTGAACAAGGCCCTGAACGACATGGTGCGGGTGGCGCGGGCGAACGCCGGGCTGCCGAAGCTCGCCGACACCCAGGCGGCGTACGCGCCGACCCACGGGCTCGTCGCGACGCTGCGCCGGGCCGCCCGGTTCCTGCCGTTCCACCGGCTGTACCACTCGGTCGAGCTCACCATCCTGATCTTCGTCTTCTCGATCGTCGGCCTCTTCATCGGTGCGACGCTCGCGGATCGCATCCTGCTCTGCGCCCTGGTCCCGCTCGCCCTGCTGGCGATCGTCGGCCACTTCGTCACGATCATGTCGTCGCGGCGGGTCCGTGGCTGACCCCACCGTCGCGGTCGTGGTGCTCACCCAGGGCACCCGCCCGGTGGAGCTGCGTCACGGGCTGGACTCCGTGCTCGCACAGCGCGGCGTCAGCACCGACATCGTGGTGGTGGGCAACGGCTGGGACCCGGCGACCGCCGATCCTGCTCTTCCCGACGGCGTGCGCGCGCTCGCCCTCCCCGAGAACATCGGGATCCCCGCCGGCCGCAACCGCGGTGTGCCGCTCGTGTCGGGGGAGTGGCTGTTCTTCCTGGACGATGACGCGGACATCCCGTCGCCGACCTTCCTCGCGGACGCGATCGGCCGGCTGCAGGCCGACCCCACGATCGGGATGCTGCAGCCGCGGCTGCGCGCCCAGGACGGCAAGCCGTCGCCGCGCCGATGGATCCCGAGGATCCGCAAGGGCGACCCTGCGCAGCCGAGCGTGGTGTTCTCGGTCCTGGAGGCCGTGATCGTGATGCCCCGCGACGTCTTCGACCGCGCGGGCGGCTGGGCGGATCCGTTCTTCTACGCGCACGAGGGCATCGATCTCGCGTGGAAGGTGTGGGACCAGGACCGGACGGTCTGGTACGCGGGTGACCTCGTCGCCGAGCATCCCGCCGTCTCGCCGACTCGGCACTCCTACTACTACCGCCTGAACGCCCGGAACCGGGTGTGGCTGGCGCGCCGGAACCTGCCCGGCGTGCTCGTCCCGCTCTACGTCGGCTCCTGGACCGCGATCCAGCTGCTGCGCTGGTTCCGCAAGCCGGCCGTGCTCCGGCCCTGGTTCGCCGGCTGGGCCGAGGGCTGGAGGACCGACCCGGGGGAGCGCCGCCCGATCCGGTGGAGGACGGTCTGGCGGATGACGATCGCCGGCAGGCCGCCGATCGTCTGATCCGGTGCTCCGGCCCGTCGGCTTTCCGCTTTCCGCTTTCCGCTTTCCGCCGTCAGCCGTCGGTGCCGTCGCGCCTCTCGGGCCCGGAGCCCTCGCGAGCGGCAGAATCCCCGCCGGCGCCGCCGGCCGGTGGACCCTCGATGGACCCTGTCCGCTCGATGGGCCCCGCCCCCTCGATGGCGTGCGGGCCCCGTGCATCCGTCGCGGGTGACGTCGGGGCCTCGAGCTCGCGCTGTCTCCCGGCCCGCCGTCCCGGGAGGCGGGACGGCATCGCACTCCGCAGCACCTTGCCGGCTCGTACCACGCTCGCGCCGGCGGAGCCGCCGAGACGGCGAACCGCTCCCGGTCCCTCTGCGGGCCGCAGCGCTTCGGGGATCGTCATCGGCGGCGGTCCGAACGCCAGCCGTGAGTTGAGAACGACGCGCTTCCCGAGGATGTGGTTGCCCGTGCCGCCGACGACGGCGCCGATGCCGAACGGGATGGCGCGCGCCACGATCGAGGCGCCGCCCCGCACCGCGAACTGCCGGATGAACGCGCTCCGCAGCCTGTCGACCAGCGGCCCGACGACGATCGCCGGCAGATTCGAGGTGACGAGTTCTCCCCAGTACGCACTGCGCACGACACCGGCCCCGGTCGCCTGGCCGGCGAGCTGCCTGACCAGCTCCGTGCCTTCGCGGCCGAGCATCATCGTGAGGACGAGCGCGCGCGCACGGATCGGGTCGTCCACCGCGATTCCGTGCAACTCGCTCAGCGATTGGGCGTAGAGCGCGGTGGACTCCAGGAATCCCGCCGTCTCGAGCCCGGAGAGCGCCAGCGTGACGCCTGTCCCGATGGCCGGGATGACCGCCGTCGCTCCGACGGCAGCTCCACCGGTGGTGACCGCTGTGAGGTAGCGGCGTTCGAGCATGGCGGCGAGCTCGGCCGCCGTGGCGTCCGGATGCCTCCGACGGAGGCCGCGCAAGTGCGCGACCACCACCGGGCGCTGGATGCCGAGGAATCGGTCCAACGTGGCGTCGACCGACCGGGGCGTGTCCCCGCCGCGAGGCGGTCCGCCGGTGACGGAGACGAAAGGTTCCTGCTTCTTGGCCATCGGTACCGAGTGTAGGCGCGGTCCCTGAGGACACCACCCCACCCGGCCGGGCTGCCCGCCCCTTCCGGTTGGGCCGGCGGCCGACGGCCGGCCCACCGCCTCCGCGTCAGCGGTGGCGGTCGCGAGCCTCGATGAACGCCTGCGCCGTGAGCACATCGAAGCGGGGCGGGAGGTCGGCTGCCCCGAGACCATCGGTGAGGGTGCTGACCTCCATGCCGAGAACGGTCGCGATCCGGATGAGCGTTGTCAGACTCGGATTGGTGAGCCCGCGTTCGATCTTGCCGTAGTTGGTCACGTGGATCTGCGCGAGCTCGGCGATGGTCTCCTGGCTGAGTCCGAGTGCGATTCTTGCGTAGCGCACGCGCGAGCCGAAGACCAGGGCGGCAGGAGATGACGGTTGTCTCATATCCCATACCTATGGTGATCCTCTGCGCTGAGACCAGAGCGACCGAGCCCACTTGTCCGGGCCTCGGACTCGAATGCGCGCGAATATACGCAATGCGTGTAGACGTACGCATCGGCATCAGAAGCTGATCTGCCAGAGGTACTCGCGCCCGTCCGGAGGGAACCAGCGCAGCACGAGGACCGTGTCGCGGGCCGGCTCTCCGATGACATTGGCGCGCACGGCCTCCCCCGGCCGAACCGACGCGGGGGAGCTCACGCGCACGTCGGAGGAACCGGCGATGCTCACCGTGACGCCGCGGAGCTCCTGGGCCCCGGTGTTCACGATGCGGTAGTGCGGTGCCGCGCTGCGGTCCACCACCCAGGGGACGGGGTAGGCGGTCCGCCGCGTCTGCAGCTGAGGAAGAGGGGCGTGAAGGTTGCGAAGGTGTCTCATGGCAGCCACGGTAGTTTCGCCCTCCGACGCTCCGACCCCCGAATCGGGCGTTCAGACCCGAAGGTGGGGATAAGTCGTCGGAATTCTTTCTGTGGAGGAATCTGCTCGTGGTCAGAAATCCAATCTGACCAGCGGTTTCTCAGACGCCGTAGTCCGTGTTGTACAACTCGAGGACCTCTTCGATCGGGCCGTCCAGGACCAGCCCGCCCTTGTCCAGGTAGAGCCCGCGCGCGCAGAACCGGCGCAGGTCCTTTTCGTTGTGCGAGACGAAGAACAGCGTGCGGCCTTCGGCGAGCAGCTCCTCGATTCGTCGATAGCACTTCTCGCGGAAGCCGCGGTCGCCGACGGCGAGCACCTCGTCCACCAGCAGCACGGGCTCCTCGAGCTGTGAGATCACGGAGAAGGCGATCCGCACTTTCATGCCGCTGGAGAGGTGCTTGTACGGGGTGTCGACGAAGTCGCCGATCTCGGCGAAGCCGATGATCTCCTCGAAGCGCGCGTCCACCTGCGCCCTGCTCATGCCGTGCAGACCGGCCGTGAGGTAGACGTTGTCGCGCACCGTCAGGTCGTCCACGAAGCCGCCGGTGATCTCGATGAGGGGCGCGACGCCCTCGCTCACCCTGACCCGGCCCTCGTCCGGCAGCATGACGCCGGCGACGAGCTTCAGCAGCGTCGACTTGCCCTGGCCGTTCCGGCCGACGACGCCGATGGCCTCCCCGGATTCGACCTGGAACGACACGTTCCGCAGCGCCCAGAAGTCGTCCGGCCTGGTGCGCCGCTGCCGCGATGCGAACAGGTCCTTGAACGAACGGCGGGCCCCGCGGTTGCGGCGGAAGCGCACGCCGAGCCCGGCGACGTCGATCACGACAGCCACTCAGATCTCCTTCAGCACATCGCGCTCATAGCGCTTGAACACCAGCCAGCCGATCACGAGGATCAGCACGGACATCCCTGCGCTCACGCCGACGAGGAACCAGTCCAGCTCCTGGGCGAAGAAGGTCGCGCGGTACAGGCTGAAGATGCCCGTCAGGGGATTGAACGCCGACCAGAAGTGCAGAGAGAACAGCGTGTCCGTCGATGCGCCGGGGTGCGCGGCGACGTACGCGGCGCACTCCTTGGCGGCGATCCCGCCGCCGCACCCCCCGGGCAGGTCCCGCGCGCTGTAGATGATCGGCGACGCGTAGAAGAGGAACCGCAGCACCAGCTTGACCACCCGCTCAAGGTCACGGAAGAGGACGACCAGGGGTGCGATCAGCAGTCCGATGCCCACCGTCAGCACCACCTGGATGAGCACCGCCAGCGGGAACAGAAGGATGTCGATGTTCACCGTGGCGCCGGTGGCGATCGCGAACACCGCGAGGACCGGCAGCGAGAGCAGGAACTCGATGCCCTTGGACGCGACGATCCTGTTCACCCAGATGGTGCGCGGGATCATCGTCGAGCGGATGAGCTTCGACTCGCGCAGGAACGCCCTGGTGCTGTCCGACACCGCGCCGTTGAACCACATCCACGGCAGCAGCGCGGCGAGCAGGAACACGATGTACGGGTTCTCGCCGACCCCGCGGTGGAAGATGACGGTGAAGACGAACCAGTAGATCGCGCTCATCACCAGCGGGTCCAGGATGGACCACAGGTAGCCGAGCGCGCTCGTGGAGTACCGGACGCGCAGGTCGCGCTTGGTCAGCAGCCACAGCGAGTGGCGGTATCGCGCGAACCGGGTGCGCGGTTGGAGGCGCGCGTCAGCGGATGTACTCGTCACGGGAACCCATCGTATTGATCGAAGCTGCGTGAATCGTCACGCGGCCGCTTCGACTATACGAAAAGATTCGCGCGCTCCAGGTCCTCCTGGAAGTCCACCTCGACCGCGTAGAGGTCGGAGATGTCGACGGGCTCGACCAGCATGCGGTCCTGCTCGATCGCCAGCTCGATGCCGCGCTCGAAGTAGTCCTGATCGGCGACGCGCTGGAGCTGGCGCAGCAGGGCCGCCTTGTCCTTGCCGGAGATGTAGTTGATGCCGACGGCCTCGCCGAGCCCGCCCTTGACCGTCTTCGACAGCTCCTGGATGTAGCCCTCGGGGCCGGTCGTGTACTTGACCTCCTCGTCGGCGACCGACGAGGTGTTGACCGTGACGAAGGTCTGGTCGCGGGCGACCATGGCGGCGCCGCGGACCAGCACGGCCGGGTCGAAGACGACGTCGCCGTTCATCCAGAGCACGCCGCCCGGGGCGGACGCCTGGAGGGCGCGCATGAGGCTCTTGGAGGTGTTGGTCTGGTCGTACTGCTCGTTGTAGACGAACTCGGCGTCGGGGAACGCCTCGATGATGTGCTCCAGCTTGTAGCCGACGACGATCGTCACCGTGACGTCCTTGCCGAAGGCGGCGTGGATGTTGTCGAACTGCTGCTGCATGATCGTGCGGCCGTCGTTCAGCTCGGTCAGCGGCTTCGGCAGGCTGCGCCCGAGGCGGCTGCCCATGCCGGCGGCGAGGATCACTACCTGAGTCGTCACAATCAATCTCCTTGAGTCCGCGCGACCGAGGGGCGGCAATCGGCGCCGCGTCCGCTCGTTCCTCCGGACGTCGTCCGGAGTTCATCCGCGCTTTACGCGTATCGACACCTCGTTATGCCTCCGCAAGACTACCGGCGACCCTCGTCCGGGGGCAGGGCTTGACGGATGTCGTTGTGGGGTCGTTATCTTCCACACAGCACTTTCCAAGGCGCAGGAGGACGCTGAGAAGGGGGTGCGGGGGCTACGCATACACGGCTGTCTTGGTACGGTTGCGTGGTGAGTTCCGAGCGCGCGCGACCCGACGGCACACAGCCCGAGGAGGCCCCGGCCGAGTCCGCCGAGCCCGCTCTCACGCAGGAGCACCGAGGGGGAACCGGAATGGCCGAAGGCACGAAGGCGGAGGCGGAGTCGACGCCTCCCGCCGCGGCGCCGCGGAAGCGGGCGCCGAAGACCGCGGCGGCCGCCGCCGGCAGCAGCACGCGCACGCCGCCGCAGCGCAAGCGCACCACGACGTCGGCGAAGTCGACGACGGCGCAGCGCACGTCCACGTCGGCTGCGGCGCCAGTGGAGACCGTGCCGGCCCCGACCCCGGCTCCGGCGCCGGTCGTCGACACGCGCCCCAGCGTCCTCACCCTCACCGGCCTGCACAAGCGCTACGGCGACACGGTGGCCGTCCACGACGTGAGCCTCGACGTGCGCGAAGGCTCCTTCTACGGGATCGTCGGCCCGAACGGGGCGGGCAAGACCACCACCCTGTCGATGATCACGGGTCTGCTGCGTCCCGACTCCGGCCGTATCGTCGTCCACGGCGTCGACGTGTGGGCGGAGCCCGTACGCGCCAAGCACGTCATCGGCGTGCTGCCGGACAAGCTCCGCCTGTTCGACCGCCTCACCGGTGCCCAGTTCCTGCACTACGCGGGGACGCTGCGCGGACTGAGCGCGAAGACCGTGCGCTCCCGCTCCGCCGACCTCGCAGCCGCCTTCGGCATCGAGGACGCGCTCGGCCGGCTCGTCGCCGACTACTCCGCCGGGATGACGAAGAAGATCGCCCTCGCCGCCGCCATGATCCACTCTCCACGGCTGCTCGTGCTCGACGAGCCGTTCGAGTCCGTCGACCCGGTCTCGGCGGCGAACGTCATCGACATCCTGCAGCGCTACACCGCGGCGGGTGGCACCGTCGTGCTCTCCAGCCACGGGATGGACATGATCCAGCGCGTCTGCGACAGCGTCGCCATCATCGTCCGCGGCGAGGTGCTCGCCGCCGGGACGATCGACGAGGTCCGCGGGGAGCAGACGCTGGAGGAGCGTTTCGTCGACCTCGCGGGTGGGCGCAAGGCAGCGGAGGGCATGGAGTGGTTGCACAGTTTCTCCGACTGAAGGCACAGCTCATGGGCAACGCCTTCCGGCGGAGCCCGTGGCAGGTCTTCGGACTCGTGCTCGGCCTGCTGTACGGCGCCGCGACGACCGTCATCGTGGTGGGCGCCCTCGTGGCCGCGCGCTCGGCGCCCGATGTCGCCGCCGTGCACACGGTGCTGGTGGTGGTCGGCTCGATCGTCGTGCTCGGCTTCCTGCTGCTGCCGCTGCTGTTCGGCGTCGACGACACGCTGGAGCCGCGTCGCTTCGCCCTGTTCGGCATCCCGACCCGCCCGCTCGCCATCGGGCTGCTGCTTTCCGGGCTGATCGGCATCCCCGCGGTCGTGCTGGCGCTCTGCACGCTCGCCACCGTGATCACGTGGTCGCGGGACGCGGGCGCCGCGATCCTCGCGCTCGTCTGCGCCGCGGTCGTCGTGCTGACCTGCGTGCTCGCCTCCCGGGTGTCGACCGCTCTCGCCGCCTCCTTCCTGGCGACCCGCCGTTCGCGGGAGGCCGGTGGCGCGATCGGCATCCTCCTGCTCGTGCTGCTCGCCCCGATGATCCTGCTGCTCCTCACCGTCGACTGGGGCCGCGACGGGCTGGCGACGCTCGGCGGCTTCGCCGGCTGGCTCGCGTGGACGCCGCTCGGCGCGGCATGGAGCGCGCCGGGAGCGGCCGCGGAGGGCCGGTGGGGTGTCGCGCTGCTGCAGCTGCTGATCTCCGTCGTCGTGCTCGCCCTGCTGTGGTTCGCCTGGGAGGCTCTGGTCGCGCGGGTGCTGCGCACGCCGATCCGCGAGGCGCACACCAAGGACTACGGCGGCCTCGGCTGGTTCGCCAGGCTGCCAGGAGGTCCCACCGCCGCCATCGCCGCGCGCTCCATCACCTACTGGGGGAGGGATGCCCGCTACTGGGTCTCGCTGATGATGGTGCCGGTCATCCCGGTGTTCGTCATCGTCGCGCTGGTGCTCGCGGGGCTGCCCATCCACTGGGTCGTGCTGGTGCCGCTCCCGTTGGTGTGCCTGTTCATCGGCTGGGCGACCCACAACGACCTCGCCTACGACAGCACGGCCGTCTGGCTGCACCTGGTCTCCGGCACCAGGGGCGTCGCCGACCGGCTGGGGCGGATGTTCCCGTCGGTGCTGATCGGCATCCCCGTGATCGCCGTCGGCTCGGTGGTGACCACCGCCGTCTTCGGCGACTGGGCGGTGCTCCCCTCCGTGGCCGCCCTGAGCGGGGCCATCCTCGTGATCGGCCTCGGGCTGTCGAGCGTCTCCTCCGTGCTGTTCCCGTACCCGGCCACGAAGCCGGGCGACAGCGCGTTCAGCCAGCCGCAGAACTCGGGCGCGTTCGCCGCGCTCGCGCAGTTCTTCAGCATCTTCGCGATCATCCTGCTGTCCTCGCCGGTGCTCGTCTTCCTGGTGCTCGGCCTCACGGTGAACCCGTTCTGGCTGGGGATCGCCCCGATCGCCGCCGTCCTGATCGGCTTCGCGGCGTTCTTCGGCGGCACCTGGCTCGGAGCGCGCACCTTCGACAGGCGCGGACCCGAGATCATGGCCTTCGCGAACCGCAACGACTGACCGGTCCACGCGTTTACACTGGAAGCATGAACGACGCCAGCATCTCGGAACCGGGTGGCATGCCCACGGGCGGCGGCGCGACCACGCTCGACCGCGAGCTGGAGGAGCTCCTCCAGAACGCCGAGCCCGGTGACCACGAGCGCTTCTCGCACTACGTGAAGAAGGAGCAGATCCTCGAGTCCGCGATCACCGGTAAGCCCGTCAAGGCGCTGTGCGGCAAGATGTGGACGCCGGGACGCGACCCGGAGAAGTTCCCGGTCTGCCCCACCTGCAAGGAGATCTACGAGAAGCTGCGCGACGAGTAGCCGCGTGCGCTCTGGCGCTCCCGGTCAGTCGAAGATCGTCGGCAGCACCGGGTCGCCGCGGCCCAGCCGGAACGCCTGATCCGGCAGCTCACGCATGGCGAGCTCCCGGTGCTCGCGGGCCCGGCGCGTGCCCTCCGGACCGAGGTGCTCCCTGTGCACGTCGCCGTCGGTGATCAGGGGAACGAGGAGGTCGCGCCCGGTGTCGTCCGGGGTGTCCCCGCCCTCCACGATGTGGATGACTTCGGCGATGGCGCGCCCGTCGGCGTCGTGACGGCGCACGGGATGCTTCCTGCCGCCGATGCTCGCCTTGCCGTCCGACTTCTTGGCGACCGGGATCCACGCGCCGTCCGAGCCGTGCTCGCGGTGCGCGACGAGCTTGTAGACCATGCCGGACGCCGGATAGCCGGACCCCGTGACGACGGACGTGCCGACGCCGTAAGAGTCGACGGGGGAGGCCGCGAGAGCCGCGATGGTGAACTCGTCGAGGTCGTTGGTGACCGTGATCCGCGTCTTCGTCGCGCCGAGCGCATCCAGCTGGTCCCTGACCCGGCGCACGAGTTTGGGCAGGTCGCCGGAGTCGAGGCGTACCGCGCCGAGCTCGGGCCCGGCGACGCGCACCGCCGTGTCGATGGCCTTCTCGACGTCGAACGTGTCCACGAGGAGGGTGGTGCCGGGGCCGAGCGCATCCACCTGTGCCCGGAACGCGTCCTCCTCGCTGTCGTGCAGCAGGGTGAACGCGTGCGCGGCGGTGCCCATGGTCGGGACGCCCCAGGTGCGGCCGGCCTCGAGATTGGAGGTGGCCCCGAACCCGGCGATGAAGGCGGCGCGCGCCGCGGCGACGGCGCTGCGCTCGTTGGCGCGGCGGGACCCCATCTCGGCGAGCGGGCGGCCGATCGCCGCGGTCACCATGCGGGCGGCTGCGGAGGCGACGGCGGAGTCGTAGTTGAAGACGCTGAGGATCAGCGTCTCCAGGATGACCCCCTCGGCGAACGGCGCATCCACGATCAGGAACGGCGACCCCGGGAAGAACACCTCGCCCTCGCGATAGCCGCGGATCGTGCCGGAGAACCGGTAGTCGGCGAGCCAGTCCAGCGTCTCCTGGCGCACGACGGCGTTCTGTCGGAGATACTCCAGCTCCTCGTCGCCGAACCGGAACGCCTCCACCAGCTCCAGGAGCCGCCCCGTGCCGGCGAGGATGCCGTAGCGCCGGCCGGCGGGGAGCCGCCTGGTGAACGCTTCGAAGACGCACTCGCGCTCGTGCGTGCCTGCGAGCAGCGCGGCGTCGAGCATCGTGAGCTCGTAGCGGTCGGTCAGGAGCGCGGATGACTCGGTCACCCGACCACCATACCGGCGGAGGCGCGAGGCGGGCGGGGTAGGCTGGACTGCTGTGAGTGATGCGCCGATCGGGATCTTCGACTCGGGCGTCGGCGGCCTGACGGTCGCCCGCGCCATCCGGGACCAGCTCCCGAACGAGTCCCTGCTCTACGTCGGCGACACCGCGCACTCGCCGTACGGGCCGAAGCCGATCGCCGAGGTGCGCCGGTACTCGCTCGAGGTGCTCGACTTCCTGGTCGACCAGGGCGTCAAGCTGCTGGTGATCGCCTGCAACACCGCGTCGAGCGCCGTGCTGCGGGATGCGCGGGAGCGCTACTCGGTGCCGGTCATCGAGGTCATCCAGCCGGCCGTGCGCCGGGCCGTCGCGGCGACCAGGACCGGTCGGGTCGGCGTGATCGGCACCGTCGGCACGGTCGCCTCGCGCGCCTACGAGGACGCCTTCGCCGCCGCCCCCACGCTGGAGCTCTTCACGCAGGCCTGCCCCCGCTTCGTCGAGTTCGTCGAGGCCGGCATCACCAGCGGCGAGGAGGTGCTGCGGGTCACCGCCGACTACCTGGCGCCGCTGCGCGAGGCCGACGTCGACACCCTCGTGCTGGGATGCACGCACTACCCGTTCCTCAAGGGCGCGATCTCGTACGTGATGGGCGAGGGCGTCTCCCTGGTCTCCAGCGACACCGAGACCGCGAAGGATGTCTACCGCACGCTCGTGAGCGGTGGTCTGGAGCGGCGCGAGGCGACGCCGCCGACGATCCGCTACGAGGCCACCGGGGACGACGCCGCCAACTTCCTGCGCCTGGCGCACCGCTTCATCGGCCCCGAGGTCTCCCGGGTCGACCTGGTGCAGACCGGCGTGATCGACCTGCCGCTGTAGCGGCGGCATCCACCGTCCGACCACCCCAAGGAGAGTCATGTCCGACACCACCCGCGCCGACGGGCGCACCGCCGACGGGCTCCGGCCCGTCACGATCGAGCGCGGCTGGAGCCGTCAGGCGGAGGGTTCCGCCCTCATCTCGTTCGGCAACACCCGGGTGCTGTGCACCGCATCCTTCACCAACGGCGTCCCGCGCTGGATGGCGGGCAAGGGCCGCGGCTGGGTCACCGCCGAGTACTCTATGCTGCCGCGTTCGACGAACGAGCGCATGGACAGGGAGGCGGTCAAGGGCAAGATCGGCGGCCGCACCCACGAGATCAGCCGGCTGATCGGCCGGAGCCTCCGCGCGGTCGTCGACATGAAGGCGCTCGGCGAGAACACGATCGTCCTCGACTGCGACGTGCTGCAGGCCGACGGCGGCACGCGCACGGCCGCGATCACCGGCGCGTACGTCGCACTCGCCGACGCGCTGGAGTGGGGACGGCAGCACCGGTTCATCGCGCAGAAGGCGACTCCGCTGATCGACTCCGTCTCCGCCGTGTCCGTCGGCATCATCGACGGGACGCCCATGCTCGATCTGGCATACGTCGAAGACGTGCGTGCGGAGACGGACATGAACGTGGTCGTCACCGGGCGCGGGCTCTTCGTCGAGGTGCAGGGCACGGCCGAGGGCGCGCCCTTCGACCGCGCCGAGCTGAACTCCCTGCTCGACCTGGCGCTCGCGGGCACGACGGAGCTCGCCGGCATCCAGACCGCGGCGCTCGCCTCCTCCGAGCTCGGGATCGAGGGCTGATGGTCCGCGTCGTCCTCGCGACCCACAACCAGCACAAGGCGCTCGAGTTCCAGCAGATCCTCGGCGACGCGGTGCCCGGACTCGAGATCGTCGCCTACGACGGCCCCGAGCCCGTGGAGGACGGCGTCACCTTCGAGCAGAACGCGCTGATCAAGGCCCGCGCCGCGGCCGCCCACACCGGGCTTCCCGCGCTCGCCGACGACTCCGGCATCTGCGTCGACGCGATGGGCGGCGCGCCCGGCATCTTCTCCGCCCGCTGGTCCGGACGGCACGGGGATGCGCAGGCGAACCTCGCGCTCCTGCTCGACCAGCTCGCCGAGCTGCCGGAGGGAATGCGCGGCGCCCACTTCACGGCCACGCTGGCCCTCGTGGTGCCCGGGGGAGCGACGACGGTCGTCGAGGGGATCTGGCCCGGCCGGATCGCGACCGAGGCGCGCGGCGAGCACGGCCACGGCTACGATCCGGTGTTCATCCCGGAGGGCTTCGACGAGACGGCGGCCGAGCTCGGTCCCGACGTCAAGAACGCCCAGAGCCACCGGGCACGCGCATTCGCTGCGATCGCGCCGGCGCTGCGATCGCTCGCGTCGGGCTGAAGGTCGCGGTCCGCGGCGGCACTCAGTCCTGATCGTCCGGCGACGTGGTGATGCCGGCAAGTGCCGACCCGATGACGGATCCGACGAGCAGCGCGGACACCGCGGGCCCGCGTCGCGGCGCGGCCGGGAGGATGCTGGTGTCGGCGACCACGAGACCCTCCAATCCCCGCAGCCGGCCCCAGCCGTCGACCGGCGCATCGTCGCCGCCGAAGGGAACCGTCCCGCAGGTGTGCAGCGATGTGCCGATGCGGCCCCGGATCCATGCGTCGAGGGCGTCGTCGTCGTTCAGGTCGAACCGGGAGGGGAGGTCGGTCCAGTCCGCCTCGGACCGCCACTCCTTCGAGTGGAGCAGTTCGGCGGTGAGCCGGAGCAGCTCCCGAAGGCGGCGACGGTCCTGCGCGGTGGCCAGGTAGCCGTAGTCGAGGGTGGCCTCACCGGTCTCCGCCACGACGGCGAGGCGGCCGCCGTTGCGCGGAGCCATGACACTCGTCATCAGCGTGCGTGTTCCGTCGTCCGGCCCGCCCACGAGAGCGGACGGCGAGACCAGCGTGGCCAGCAGCTCTGCGCCCTCGGTGTGCAGGGCCGCCCCGAGCCACGAGCCGTCCGGCGCGGGAACGGCATGCCGGGGTCGCCACTGCACGACGAGTTGCGGGTGGTCGCCGAACCCGGCGCCGATCCGTGGCGCGTCGACGACGACCGGTATGCCGAGTCTGTCGAGCTCGGCCGCCGGCCCCACGCCGGAGACGAGCAGGAGACGTGCCGAGGCGATCGCCCCGGCGCAGAGCACGACCTGAGGCGCCGTGATCGACTGACCTCCCGCCGGGCCGCGAATCTCCACGCCTGTCGTCCGGCCGGCCGCCGTCGTCACCCGCCGGACTTCCGTGTCCCCGACGACCGTCAGATTGGGTCGATCGAGGATCGGGAGCAGGATGGCCGAAGCCGCATTCACCCGCGCCCCGTCCCGGACATTCCGTGGGACGGGGCCGATTCCCGGTTCGGCCCACGCATTCTTGTCCGGCTCGGGTGGGAAGCCGAGGCGGGCCGCCGCTGCGGCGAACGTCCGCGCGATCGGCGTGTCCGCCCCGTCTCTGTGCACGGGAAACGGGCCGCCGGTGCCGTGCACGGCGCTCGCGGCGAAATCCCTGTCGTCCTCGAGTGCGCGCAGCAGCGGGAGAACGCGCCCGGGGCTCCAGTGCGACCCGCCGATCGCCGCCCATTCGAGGAGATCGGCCCGCGTCGGGCGGATGAAGTAGCCGCCGTTCACGGTGGAGGAGCCGCCGGCGACGCGCCCCCGAACGGTGTCGTACGGGCGTTGCGCCGTCAGGACCCCGGGGAAGCGCCAGACGAACCGGGGGTCGGCGATGCCCGCCACGGACGCGCTGTCCATGAGGTCCGGCGGGAAACCCTCGGATGCGCCGGGCACCATCCCCGCCTCGACGAGAAGCACACGTCGAGAGGGGTCGCGCGAGAGGCGCTCGGCGACCACGCAGCCGGCGGACCCCCCACCGACCACGACGGCGTCGAACCCCCTCGCCGCGTCAGCCATCATCCCCGCCCGTCGGGCAGACGATCCAGATTCTCGAGTGCTTCGCCGAGGATCGCCAGCAGATCGCCGTTCTCGTCGCGGAGCCAGGCCTCGTACGCCGAGAGGGACACGGCGAGGTAGATCCAGGCGATCTCCTGCGGCAACAGGTCACTCGGGGCGAGCTCGAGACGCTCTGCGGCGAAGTCGGCGATGGCCGCGCGCCAGGATGCGTATCGCAGCGCGGAGTGCGCCACGAGCGCCGGGACGTTGAGGAGAAGCTGCATGCGCTCGCGGTGATCGGACAGCTCCGAGACCGGGTACCGGTTGAACTCGAGAACCGCCTCGCGCAGTCCCTCGTGCATCGGGGTCCGCGCGTCGATCGCCGCCAGCGCGGCGCGGAACTGCTCGACGAGCGTGTCGAAGTCGCCCCACGCGAGGTCGTTCTTCGACGCGAAATAGCGGAAGAAGGTCCGCCGCCCGATGCCGGCCGCTGCCACGATGTCATCGACCGTCGTCTCCGTGAAACCGCGCTCGATGAACAGTCTCAGGCCGATGTGACCCAATCGCGCCTTCGTCGAGGCGCGCTGTCCTCGCTGGGTGGAGATCGGCTCGCGCATCGTCCCATTGTGGACCACCGCGGAGCGCGACAACCGCTGCCGCCGTCGTCGGCGTCTGTACACTGTCGCCATGCGGCTCGGCGATCTCACCTGGAGACGGGCGGAGACCGGCTCCCTCGTCCTGGTGCCCGTCGGCTCCCTGGAACAACACGGCCCGCACCTGCCCCTGAACACCGACAGCGTGATCGCCACCGCCGTCGCCGAGGGGATGGCACGCGCACTGGCGAGCTCTCGGACCGTCGCTGTCGCGCCCGCTGTGCCGTTCGGCGCCAGCGGCGAACACCAGGAGTTTCCCGGGACCGTTTCGATCGGCACCGAGGCCCTCGCACTCGTCCTGGTGGAACTCGCGCGATCGCTCGGCACGTGGGCGGCCGGCGTCGTCTTCGTGAACGGACACGGCGGAAACCTGGACGCCTTCGGCGCCGCCGTCGAGGTCATCCGAGCAGAGGGGATGGCGGCGACCTGGGTGCCCTGCGCGGTGCCGGACGGTGACGCGCACGCCGGCCGCACCGAGACGTCCCTCATGCTCCACCTCGGCCCGGACACGGTGGAGCTCGGCGTCGCGGCCGCGGGAGCGACCGAGCCGATCGGTCGTCTCCTGCCCGCGCTGCGCGCGGCGGGGGTGCGGGCAGTGGCGCCGAACGGTGTGCTGGGAGACCCGGCCGGGGCGTCCGCGGCCGAGGGCGAGCGCCTCCTCGCGTCGATGATCAGCGGTGCGCTTGCGCGGCTGGAGCCGACGCTCGCCGCAGGGGCCCGATGACCGGGCTGCCGGACGGCGCCGTCGTCGAACTCCGGCGCGACGTCCGCGTGTCCGACGCCGGGCGCACGCTGATCGGCGGCGCCCCGACGCGGGCGCTGTATCTGACAGAGGCGGCGGTCGGGCTCCTCGTCGACCGGCGCCTCACGGTGTCGTCCGCGGCATCGAGGAGGCTGGCGACCCTCCTCCTGGATGCGGGGATCGCCGAGCCCGTCCTCGACTCGCTCCCAAAGTCGGCCGCCGGCCCCGGCGACGTCACGGTGGTCATCCCGGTGTATGGAAGGACGCCAGGGCTGGAGCGGTTGCTGGCGAGCATCCCGGAGGGGCACCCCATCGTCGTCGTCGACGATGCCTCGCCCGATCCCGCCCCGATCGCTGAGGCGGCCGAACGATACGGCGCCGCCGTGGTGGTTCTCCCCGACAACCGCGGCCCCGGCGGGGCGAGGAACGCAGGCCTCGCCGAGGTGCGCACCGAGTTCGTCGCCTTCGCGGACTCCGACGTCGTCATCGACGACACGGTGATCCCAGCGCTGTTGAAGCACTTCGTCGACCCGGCAGTCTCCGTCGTGGCGCCCCGCGTGCTCGGCCTGGTCGATGGAGACGAGACGAACTGGATCGGACGATACGAGGCGGCGCGCTCGTCGCTCGACCTCGGAGCGGTCGGCGGGAGTGTGCGCCCGCGTTCGCCGATCGCGTGGGCGCCTGCGGCGTTCCTCCTCGCCCGCGTCGCCGATCTCGGCGCCGCCTTCACGCCGGGGGTCCGCAAGGGCGAGGACGTCGATCTCGTGTGGCGGCTGGTCTCCGAGGGGCGGCGCATCCGCTACGAGCCGCTCGTCGTCGTCCGGCACGAACACCGGACGACGGTGCGGACGTGGCTCGGGCGCAAGCTGGAATACGGATCGTCTGCGACGGGCCTCGCCAAGCGTCACGGCAGCCTCGTCGCGCCGGCGATCCTCGCCCCGTGGAGCACCGTGTTCATCCTGGGGCTCCTCCTCCAGAGGCGTTGGTCGATCGTCCTGGCGGGCGGTTCCGTCGTGTTCGCGTGGCTTCGGATCGCGCGCCGGCTCGGGCGAGGATCCCACCCCTACAGGGACGCCGCACGCCTGACGGCGAAGGGCGTCGGATCGACGGTGTGGCAGACCGTCGCGCTGATCCTCCGCCATTGGTGGCCCCTCGCCGCCGTCGCTGCGATCCTCTCGCGCCGCGCGCGGCGCGCCGTCGCCGCCGCTGTCGTTCTGGACGCGGCGGTGGAGTACGGCCGGGTTCGGCCGCGACTCGACCCGATCCGGTTCGCACTCGCACGCCGCCTCGACGACATCGCGCACGGCTACGGGATCTGGAAGAGCGTCGTCACGGAGCGTTCGGCTCGCGCGCTGCTCCCGCATTTCGTCCGGTCGACCCGGGCCACCTCGGCGATCCGCACGCAGAAGAGCTGATCGCTCTTGCCCTGGCACCGAGTGCCACCTAGAGTATGGACCATCGCGGGAACACTCCACGATCGATGACGATCACGCTGCACTGTTGCAAAGGAGAAACGCATGGATGATAAGAATTCAGCCATCGACGCCGACGAGATGATCGAGGCCGACGCCCTTGTGGAAGAGGTCTCCATCGATGGGATGTGCGGTGTCTACTGACATCACCGCCCGACCAGCCGACACCGGCGAACCGATCTCCGGCCGGATCGACCTGGAGCGCGCGTGGCGCGTGCACCCGCAGGTTTCGATCCGGCCGGAACCGTTCGGAGCCCTTCTCTACCACTTCGGCACCCGCACCCTGTCGTTCCTGAAAGATCCTCGGCTGCTCGCCGCCGTCAACGGGCTGTCGGCGCACGCCACGGCCAGGGAGGCGTGTCTCGCGGCCGGCATCGAGGAGTCCCAGCTGCCGCGGTTCGCGGTCGCCCTGGAGACGCTGCGCCGATCGCAGATGATCGTGGGGGTGCCGGCGTGACACTGCTGGAACCCGCCCCGCCCCGCACCCGTCCGGAACCGGGCTCCCGGCTCGTCGATCTGTTCGAGTACGGGCTGGACGCGCCGATCTGCCTGACCTGGGAGCTCACCTACGCGTGCAACCTCTCGTGCGTGCACTGCCTGTCGAGCTCCGGTCGCAGGGACCCGCGCGAGCTGACGACCGATGAGTGCAAAGCGGTGATCGACGAGCTCGAACGGATGCAGGTGTTCTATGTGAACATCGGCGGCGGCGAGCCGACGGTCCGAAGCGACTTCTGGGAGATCGTCGACTACGCCACCAGCCATCACGTCGGCGTCAAGTTCTCGACGAATGGCGTGAAGCTCACCCCCGAGCGCGCGAGGCAGCTCGCGGCCAACGACTATCTGGACGTGCAGATCTCGCTCGACGGCGCCACTGCCGAGGTCAACGACTACGTGCGCGGCCCCGGCTCGTACGACACCGCGTTGACGGCGATGCAGAACCTCCACGACGCGGGGATGAAGAACTTCAAGCTCTCGGTCGTGTGCACGCGGTACAACATCCCGCAGCTCGACGAGTTCAAGGCGATCGCCGACCGCTACGGCGCTCAGCTCCGCCTCACCCGGCTCCGCCCGTCCGGCCGCGGCGCCGACACGTGGGACGATCTGCACCCGCTGCCCGCGCAGCAGCGCGAGCTGTACGACTGGCTCGTGGCCAACGGCGATGGTGTGCTGACCGGGGACTCGTTCTTCCACCTGTCCGCCTACGGTCAGGCCCTTCCCGGGCTGAACCTGTGCGGCGCGGGACGCGTGGTCTGCCTCATCGACCCGGTCGGCGACGTCTACGCCTGCCCCTTCGCCATCCACGAGGAGTTCCTCGCCGGCAACGTCCGGATGCCGGGCGGATTCCAGGAGGTGTGGAGGGGCTCGGAGCTCTTCCAGCGCCTCCGTCAGCCGCAGTCGGGCGGAGCGTGCAGCTCCTGCCAGTTCTTCGACACCTGCAAGGGCGGCTGCATGGCGGCGAAGTTCTTCACCGGGCTGCCGCTGGACGGTCCCGACCCCGAATGCGTCCAGGGTTACGGCGAGGAGCTGCTCGCCGCGGCCACGGAACGTTCTGCTCCCCGCCCCTCCATCGACCACTCGCACCGCACCTCACCGCCGCGGCCCCGCAGCGGGCTCGGACCCGTCAGGGTCACGCTGAAGCGCCGTGAGGAGCTGGGCCGACCGACAGCGAACGCCTGCGAGCCGGATCCGCTCGCCGGATTCACCGAAGCAACGACCGCACGACAGTAGCCTCCGCTCCGCGAGGGGAGGACAGCGAGACACACCCGAGGCGACCTCGGGCGATTCTGCGCGCCCATTCGGGCGCCACACGATGCTCCGCCGCGCGCATGAAGCGACGACGGAAGGACAAAGAGAAAGAGGATCGATCATGGGAGTTCTCGAGGGCAAAGTCGCCTTCATCACCGGTGCTGCCCGCGGCCAGGGCCGCAGTCACGCCGTCCGCCTCGCCCAGGAGGGAGCGGATATCGTCGCGATCGACATCGCTGCGCAGATCGACAGCGTCCCCTACCCGATGTCGTCGCCCGACGATCTCGCCGAGACCCAGCGTCTGGTGGAGGCGCTCGACCGTCGCATCGTCACCCAGGTGGCCGACGTACGCGATCGGGATGCGCTGCAGGCGGCTTTCGACGCGGGAACCGCTCAGCTCGGACCGGTGGACATCGTGCTCGCCAACGCCGGGATCGCGCCGATGTCGATGCACCCGTCCGTGCAGGAGTGGACGGACGTCATCGCGACGAACCTGACCGGCGTCTACAACACCGTCGAGGTCGCGAAGCCGTCGATGATCGAGCGCGGCGTGGGTGGAGCGATCGTCCTCACGAGCTCGACGGCCGGACTCACGGGAATCGGCGGGGACACGCCCGGCGGCCTCGGCTACACGGCGGCGAAGCACGGCGTGGTGGGACTGATGCGCGCGTACGCGAACTACCTGGCCCCGTACTCGATTCGCGTCAACACGGTGCACCCGACGGGCGTGAACACTCCGATGGTCGTCAACGACGTCATGCAGGAGTTCATCCAGGCCGACCCCGCGATGGGGCAGGCGATGGCCAACGCGCTTCCGGTACCGATGGTCGAACCGGTGGACATATCCAACGCGATCCTCTGGCTCGTGTCCGACGCCGCCCGCTACGTGACCGGGGTGACGCTCCCGGTCGACGCCGGCTTCGTCAATAAGCGATAGGGCAGAGAGAAGGCATCGAAATGGGAATGCTGGATGGCAAGGTCGCACTGATCACGGGAGGCTCCCGCGGTCAGGGCAGGGCGCACGCCGTGACCTGCGCGCGGGAAGGGGCCGACGTCATCATCGTCGACACCCTCGACCAGATCGGAAGCGTCGTCTACCCGATGGCGCAGCAGGCGGACATCGACGAGACCGTACGCCAGGTCGAAGCGCTCGATCGACGGATCGTCGCCGTCGTCGGCGATGTGCGCAGGCAAGCGGACCTGGACGCGGCCGTCTCCCGCGGCGTCGCCGAGTTCGGGAGGGTCGACATCCTGATCGCGAATGCCGGCATCTTCTCGCTCGCTCCGGCGCACGAGATGACCGACGAGATGTGGGACGACATGATCGCCGTCAATCTCACCGGGGTGTGGAAGTCGGCCAAGGCCGTTCTTCCGCAGATGATGTCGCAGGGCGGAGGGTCGATCGTGATGACCTCGTCCATCAACGGTCTGGAGCCCGGCGAGAACTACGTGCACTACTGCGCGGCGAAGTTCGGCGTGGTCGGCGTGATGAAGACGCTCGCCCTGGAGTACGCGAAGCACGGGATCCGCGTCAACGCGGTGCACCCCGGTGCGATCCTCACCCCGATGACGAGCTGGCAGGGCGCATGGGACATGATGTCGGGCAAGCCGGCCGGTGAGGGGACCGAGGCGGACATGCTCGAGGCCGGCTATTCGTTCCACGCCCTCAAGGGCAACGGCTTCCTCTCGCCCCAGCGCATCGCCGATGCGGCGCTGTGGCTGAACTCCGACCTCGCGTCGTCGGTCACCGGCATCTCGGTTCCTGTCGACGCCGGTCATCTGCTCATGCCGGGCTACAACTCGGCGCCGGTCAAGGGCTGAGGAGGACGGTCATGGCAGGACGTGTGGAAGGCAAGGTCGCCTTCATCACCGGTGCGGCCCGTGGTCAGGGTCGCAGCCACGCGATCAGGCTCGCCCAAGAGGGCGCCGACATCATCGCGATCGATCTGCTCGAGGACGTTCCAGGGGCTCCCTATGCCGGAGCAACGGAAGCGGATATGGCGGAGACGGTGCGTCAGGTCGAGGCGCTCGACCGTCGGATCGTCGCGAGCAAGGCGGACGTGCGGGACTTCGACGGGCTGAAGAGCGCCCTCGATTCCGGCGTCGCCGAGCTCGGGCGGCTCGACATCGTCTCCGCGAACGCCGGGATCTCCACCCAGATGGCCCCGACGGACCAGCTGTCGGAGGAGATGTGGCAGAACATGATCGACACCAACCTCACGGGCGTGTGGCACACGGCGAAGGCGGCGATCCCGCACATCCGCAGCGGCGGGCGCGGCGGGTCGATCGTGCTCACCAGCTCCGAGGCGGGGATCCGCGGGTACGGCAACATCGCCCACTACGTGTCGGCGAAGCACGGCGTCGTCGGGCTGATGCGCACGCTCGCGCTGGAGCTGGCGCCGGAGAGCATCCGGGTGAACAGCATCCATCCGACGCAGGTGGACACCCCGATGATCCAGAACGCGGCGACCTACGACCTCTTCACCGGCAAGGAGGGGTCGACGAAGGACGAGTTCGCCGACGCATCGCGCCGGGTGATCGCGCTCCCGATCCCCTGGGTGGAGGCGGTGGACATCTCCAACGCCCTTCTCTGGCTCGCCTCGGACGAGGCGCGGTACGTCACGGGCGTGCCGCTTCCGGTCGACGGCGGCAACTATCTGATCTGATCCGGTGCGCGGCCCCCTGGTCGCGCGGACGACGAAAGCAGGAGAACGACATGACAGGACGTGTAGAAGGAAAGGTCGCACTCGTCACCGGGGCGGCTCGGGGGCAGGGACGCAGCCACGCGCTCCGCCTGGCGCAGGAGGGGGCCGACATCATCGCGGTGGACATCGAGAGCCAGATCGGCTCGGTGCCCTACGCCATGTCCTCGTCGGAGGACATGGCCGAGACGGTCCGCCAGATCGAGGCGCTCGATCGCCGGATCGTCGCGACCCGCGCAGACGTCCGCGACTCGGCAGCGCTGCGCGCCGCGGTCGACGACGGAGTCGCGCAGCTCGGCAGGCTCGACATCGTCTCCGCCAACGCCGGCATCTTCAGCTTCGGGACGCTGGAGGAGCTGAGCGATGAGGAGTGGAACGACATGCTGGCGGTGAACCTCACCGGCGTGTGGCACACCGTGAAAGCAGCGACCCCGCATCTGCGTGCGAACGGGGGAGGGTCGATGATCCTCACCAGCTCGACCGCGGGGCTGCTCGCCATACCCAACATCGGTCACTACGTCGCGGCGAAGCACGGGGTGGTCGGTCTGATGAAGACGGCGGCCTTGGAGCTCGCGCCGGACAACATCCGGGTCAACTCGGTGCACCCGACGAGTGTCGACACCGACATGATCCAGAACGCCGCCACCTACGCGCTGTTCGCGCCGGACCTTCCGGAGAGCGAGCGCACGAAGGAGACGCTGGCCTCCCGCTTCGCGGCGATGAACGTCCTGCCGGTGCCCTGGGTGGAGGCGGTCGACATCTCCAACGCGGTGCTGTGGCTCGCCTCCGACGAGTCCCGGTACGTGACGGGTCTGGAGCTCAAGGTCGACGCGGGCCAGACCCTGAAGTAGATGCAGGGAGACACGAGAGGAAGAACACATGGCAGGACGACTCGAAGGCAAAGTCGCCTTCATCACTGGGGCGGCGCGGGGCCAGGGCCGCTCGCACGCCGTGCGACTGGCCGAAGAGGGGGCGGACATCATCGCGGTCGACATCGTCGATCACCTTCCCAACGTCCAGTACCCCTCGGCGACCCCGGAGGATCTCGATGAGACCGTGCGTCAGGTCGAGGCACTCGACCGTCGGATCAGCGCACGCAGGGTGGACGTCCGCGACCGCGCAGCGCTGAAGGCGGCGATCGACGAGGGCGTGGCCGAGCTCGGCCACCTCGATATCGTGGTCGCGAACGCCGGCGTCTGCGTGATCGCCGCCTGGGACGAGACGACGGAGGACATCTGGAACCAGACCATCGGCACCAACCTCACCGGCGTCTGGAACACGGTCAGCCTGGCAGCTCCGCACCTGATCGCCGCCGGCGGCGGATCGATGATCCTCACGAGTTCCGCTGCGGGCATCAAGGGACTGCCGTTCCTGAGCGCCTATGTCGCCGCCAAGCACGGCGTCGTCGGCGTGATGCGGGCATTCGCGACCGAACTCGCCGAGTACAACATCCGCGTCAACACCATCCACCCCACCGGCGTGGACACTCCGATGGGCGCCTTGACGGAGAACCCGTTCGGGCCGTTGCTGGAGAAGCACCCGCGGGTCGGCGGGATGCTGGCCAACATGCTCCCCATCGAGGTCACGCAGCCGAGGGACCAGTCGAACGCCGTGCTGTTCCTCGCCTCGGATGAGGCGCGCTACATCACCTCGACAGAGCTGACGGTGGACGCCGGGAACACGCAGTACTGACCGATGCTGCACGATCACACGGGAGAGGACGACGCATGAGCGAGACGAACGAGAGCGGACTGGAGGCGCGGATCCTCTCCCGGGTGATCGGCCGCGAGCGCGAGCTTGAGCTCGCTCTCGCCGCCGTCGCGTCGGGACGAGACCTGGTGCTCGAGGGGCCGCCCGGCACGAGCAAGACGACCATGCTCACGGCGATCACGCAGGAGTGGGGCATCCCGCTGCTGTTCGTCGAGGGCAACGGCGACCTGACGCCGGCGAAACTCATCGGCCATCACAACCCCGCGCGCGTGCTCCGCGAGGACTACAGCGCGGAGAACTTCGTCTCCGGCCCGCTGGCCGAGGCGATGCAGCGCGGCGGATTCCTCTACATCGAGGAGTTCAACAGGGCCCCGGAAGACACCCTGAACACCCTGCTGACCGCGATGGCCGACCGCCGGATCGAGGTGCCGCGGGTGGGGACGATCGTCGCGGAGCCCAGCTTCCGGGTCATCGCGTCGATGAATCCCTACGACAATGTCGGGACGACCAGGCTCTCGACCAGCGTCACCGACCGGCTGAACCGGATCGTCGTCGGCTACCAGGATGCGCAGAGCGAGGAACGGATCGTCGCCCTCCGCACCGGGCTGGATGACGGCGCGCTCGCGGCGGCGATCGTGTCCGACGCGGTCGCGGTCACGCGTGCGACCCGCGATCACGTCGCCGTGCGTCAGGGCAGCAGCGTCCGGGGCGCCATCGACTGCGCCGCGATCGCCTCGGAGCTCGCGACGCTGCGCGGCATCGCGTCTCGGGACGGCGAGCGCTACCCGCAGCTCATCCTCGACGCGATGCTCGTAGCCCTATCGGGACGCATCCGCCTCGACGAAGCGGCGGAGACGACGCCGGAGGCCGTGCTGACCGAGATCTGGGAGGACCGTTTCGTGCTCGAACCCGCGATGTATGCGGGGCCGACGTGAAGAGCCGCCGCGGCCGAATCCCCGGTCCAGCGCGCGCGCGAGTCGGTGGCGGCGCGGCCACTGCGCCGGACGCCGAAACAGCTCGACCAGGAGCCCCTGGTCTTCGAGGCGGCCGCGGGGAAGGGCGGGCGCCTGCTGCAGGCCCGCCGGCGCGGTGCCGGCTCCGCCAGCCGTCCGCTTCCGTCCGTGCTGACGGCGGATTTCACCGACGAGCAGGGCGAGGTGGTGACGATCGACGAACAGGTCGCAGCGGAACCGCGCGTGCGTGAGCGCGCACGCCGCATCGCCGCGCAGCTCGCGGTGCCGCGCCCGCGGGCGACGTCGCGGGCACGACGCGGGCAGGGGATCCTGGCGAGCCTGCCCTACCGCGGCGCGGCCGACGACATCGACCTCGACGCGACGATCGAGGTGCTGGCCGAGCGGCCCGTCCCCGAGGACGACGACATCATCGTCCGCGACCGGCTGCGCACGACACGGACGGTCGTGCTGGCCGTGGATGTGTCAGGGTCCGCCAAGGGCGAGCGGATCCAGACCGCTGCCGCGACCGTCGGGGCGCTCGCGGGGGAGCTGGAGCGCGACCGCCTGGGCGTGATCGCGTTCTGGTCGGACGCGGTCGTTCTGCTCCGCCCCGGAGACCCGGTGCGACCTCGCGAGCTTCTGGACGATCTGCTTCGCATCCCGGCTCGCGGGTTGACGAACGTCGCCTTCCCGCTTCGCCTCGCGGCGGAGCAGCTGGCGGGTGCGCCCGAGCGCGAGGTCCGGGCGATCCTCCTCTCGGACTGCGTGCACAACGCGGGCGAGGATCCACGCCCGGCCGCGGCAGCGCTTCCTCGCCTGGATGTGCTGCTCGACACCACCGGAGAGAGCGACATCCAGCTCGGCCGCGAGCTGGCGGCGGCAGGCCACGGCACCCTGCACACGGTGCACGACTATCGCGGCGTCGCTCCCGCCATCACCGAGATCTTCCGAACGAATTGACCGACAGATCCTGCGAGAGATCGCGGATCGGAGAGGGGGCACGATGCCCTGGAAGCAGAACCCGTGGTTCGAGACCGTGCTGGAGGCCCAGCGCAGAGCCAAGAAGAGGCTCCCGCCGTCGGTCTACGCCGCGCTCGTCGCAGGGTCCGAACGCGGCCGCACGCCGGATGACAACCAGAACGCGTTCGCCGAGCTGCAGTTCGCCCCGCATGTCGCCGGCCATCAGAGCGAGCGGGACCTGGCGACGACGGTCCTCGGCATCCCGATCTCGCTGCCCGTCCTGATCTCGCCGACCGGAGTACAGGCCGTGCATCCCGACGGCGAAGTGGCGGTCGCTCGTGCGGCGAAGGCCCGCGGCACGATCATGGGGCTGAGCTCCTTCGCCAGCAAGTCGATCGAGGAGGTTGCGGCGGCCAATCCGAACACCTTCTTCCAGATGTACTGGACGGGCAGCAGGGAAGCCATGGTGCAACGGATGGATCGGGCGCGAGCCGCCGGGGCGAAGGCGCTCATCGCCACGCTGGACTGGTCGTTCTCGATCGGCCGGGACTGGGGCAGCCCGGCCATTCCCGAGCGCCTTGATCTCAAGGCGATGGTCGATTTCGCTCCCGAGGCCGTGATCCGGCCGAAGTGGCTGACGTCATACCTGCGCTCCCGCCATCTCCCCGACCTGTCCGCGCCCAATCTCACGCCTCCCGGCGGAACGGCTCCGACCTTCTTCGGCGCCTACTACGAGTGGCAGCAGACTCCGCCGCCGACCTGGGAAGACGTCGCGTGGCTTCGGGAGGCCTGGGGCGGACCGTTCATGCTCAAGGGCATCACGCGCGTCGATGACGCCAGGCGAGCCGTCGACGCCGGGGTGGACGCGATCTCGGTGTCCAACCACGGCGGAAACAACCTGGACACCACACCCGCGACGATCCGCTGCCTGCCCGCTGTGGCGGATGCGGTCGGCGATCAGGTGGAGGTGCTGCTGGATGGCGGCATCCGGCGCGGCGGGGACGTGGCGAAGGCTCTCGCGCTCGGCGCCCGCGCGGTCATGATCGGGCGCGCCTACCTCTGGGGCCTCGCGGCGAACGGTCAGACGGGCGTCGAGAACGTGCTCGATCTCCTCCGGATGGGTCTGGATTCGGCGGTCCTCGGGCTCGGACGCTCGTCCGTCTCCGAACTGGGACCCGACGACTTCTTCATCCCGGAGGGCTTCACGCGCACGCTGGGCGCTCAGACGGTCGATGCCGAGGCGAGCGGCACCGCCGTGTAGCGACAGCGATGCGATAACGAGAACGGCACTCATTCCTATCTAGCCGGATCGCTGGCGGTGCCGCCGACTTCTATCTACCGTAGAAGTGATGAGTCACAACCACGGGCACGCAGCCAACCGCAACCGCCTCCTGATCGCGATCGGGATCGTGGCGGCGGTGCTCGTCGTGGAGGTCGTCGGCGCGCTCATCAGCGGCTCGCTGTCGCTGCTCGCCGACGCCGGCCACATGCTGAGCGACCTGACCGGGCTGATCGTCGCGCTGCTGGCGACGATCGTTGCCGCCCGCCCGGCCACCGACCGGCAGACCTTCGGGTTCCGCCGGGCCGAGGTCTTCGGCGCGCTCATCAACGGGCTCATCCTGATCGTGGTGGCCGTCTTCGTCACGATCGGCGCGGTCGGCCGGCTGCTGAGCGGCGAGGCCGAGGTGCAGTCGGCGCCGATGCTCGTCGTCGCCGCGATCGGCCTGGTCGCCAACTTCGGTGCGCTGCTGTTGTTGCGTCCCGCGGCCGGGCACTCGATCAACATGCGCGGCGCCTACCTGGAGGTCTTCGGCGACCTGATCGGGTCACTGACCGTCATCGTCGCCGCCGTCGTCATCATGCTGACCGGCTTCGTGCAGGCGGACGCGATCGCGTCCCTGCTGATCGCCGCGTTCATCGTGCCGCGGGCGTTCCTGCTGCTGCGGGACGTGGTGCGCGTGCTCAGCGAGGCGGCGCCGGCCGACACCGATGTCGCCGAGATCCGGGACCACATCCTCGGCACGGCGGGAGTCGTCGCGGTCCACGACGTCCACGTCTGGGCGATCACGTCGGGCGCTCCGGTGTTCAGCGCGCACGTGGTCGTGGAGCCCGCGGTGTTCCGCTCAGGCGGGACGGGCCGGCTGCTCGACGAGCTCTCCGGCTGCCTCTCGAAGCACTTCGATGTCGAGCACTCGACATTCCAGCTGGAACCCGCGGAGCACGCGGCGCACGAGGACGAGTTCCACCGCTGAGGTCGGCCGGGCCGGATCGGGCCGGGCTACGTCTCAGACGTCGGGGGTCGTCGCGGGGTGCGAGCCGGCCGCGTCGTCGGCGGCGCGCTTCCTCTTCGCCTTGCGGACCGACTGCACGTAGTGGAACAGCGTCGGGATGAGCGTGACGACGACGGCGCCGATCAGGATGATGTCGATGTAGTTCGACACGAACGTCGCGACCGGCGGGATGTAGCCGATGAGGTAGCCGAAGAACGTGAGGCCGGCGCCCCAGATCAGCGCGCCGATGGCATTGTAGAGCGAGTACTTCTTGTAGTTCATGTGGCCGACGCCGGCGGCGACCGGGGCGAACGTCCGCACGATCGGGACGAAGCGGGCGAGGATCACCGCCAGGGCGCCGAAGCGCTCGAAGAAGTGGTTGGTCCTGCGCACGTTCTCCATGCTGAACAGGCCGCTCTCCTTGCGTTCGAACACGCGCGGACCGGCCTTGTGCCCGATCAGGTAACCGACCTCGCCGCCGAGGAACGCGGCGATCGCGATGAACAGCGCGACCCACCACACGTTGAAGCCGAAGACCGGATGGTCGCTGTGCGACAGCAGACCGGAGATGACGAGCAGGGTGTCGCCCGGGAGCAGGAAGCCGACCAGCAGCCCCGTCTCGGCGAAGATGATGCCGCACACCACGAGGAGCGCCCAGGGGCCCGCGCCGGAGATGATCGTGTGCGGGTCGAGCCAGGGGATGAGGCCAGCGTGGTGGATCAAGACTCTCCAGGGTGATCGGGTGCGGTGCAGCCGAGTTTACTGGGCTCAACCTGCACGCGTCGTGCGAATTCCGATGCGCGGACAAAGATCATCCTGTGGTCTGACTATGGCCTTGCTGGTCGCACCATGGGGCGATGGCGCACGCGGCGATCGGCGAGGGTATGTGCGACTCGACGGTGTCCGACGCCAGAGGTGCGGGAGAAGGGACTCGAACCCTCACGCCGTGAAGCACAGGAACCTAAATCCTGCGTGTCTGCCAGTTTCACCACTCCCGCGGCGCGCGCTGGGCGCGGCTACGACAATAGCTCATCGACGCGCGGGGCCACCTCGGTGCCGTACAGCTCGATGGCACGCATCAGGTGGTCGTGGCCGAGCGTCCCGTTGCTGATCTTGAGGTCGAAGCGGCGCAGCCCCAGGCCCTTCGCGGCGTATGCGATCTTCTTCGCGACCGTCTCGGGCGAGCCGACGACGAGGGCGCCGTCCTCCGCCGCCTCGTGCTCGAACCGGGCACGCGTCGCGGGCGGCCAGCCGCGCTCGCGACCGATCCTGTTCGTCATCGCCTCGTAGTGCGGCCACAGGATCTCCTTGGCCTCCTCGTCCGTCTCGGCGACGAAGCCGGGGGAGTGCACGCCGATCGGCAGGTCGGTGTCCATCCCGAACTGCTCGAGCGCCGTGCGGTAGAGGTCGGCGAGCGGCTGGAAGCGCATGGGGCCGCCGCCGATGATCGCGATCATCAAGGGGAGCCCGTAGCGGGCGGCTCGCACGACCGACTCCGGGCTGCCGCCGACGCCGATCCACGTCTTCAGCAGACCGTTCTCCACGGGCGGGAAGACGGACTGGTCGGTGAGCGACGGCCGCAGCGTCCCCTGCCAGGTGACCGGCTCCTGGCGGCGGAGCTCGGCGAACAGGTCGAGCTTCTCGTCGAACAGCTGTTCGTACTGGCCGAGGTCGAAGCCGAACAATGGGAAGGACTCGACGAACGATCCACGTCCCAGGATCACCTCGGCGCGACCGCCAGAGACGCCGTCGAGCGTGGCGAACCGCTGGAACACCCGCACCGGGTCGTCCGAGCTGAGCACGGTGACGGCGGAGCCGAGGTGGATGCGCTCGGTCTGCCCGGCGATGGCGGCGAGCACGACCTCGGGGGAGGAGATGGCGAAGTCGCGGCGGTGGTGCTCGCCGAGGCCGATGAAGTCGAGACCGACCCGGTCGGCGAGGACGCCCTGCGCGACCACGTTCCGCAGCACCTGCGCGTGCGGCAGCAGGTTACCGTCGGCGTCGGCGGTGACGTCGCCGAACGTGTCGATCCCGAGTTCCAGCGTTGCGGCCATGCGATCCTCCCGATTCATGCGTATGCATCGAGTCCGAACGGCGGGCAGCGGGCCGGTATTCCCCTCAGGCCGTCCGTGGCCTGCGCGGCACGTAGCGCGGGATGTACCTGGCGAGCATCCCGGCGCCGACGAAGCCGAGCAGTCCCATGATGCCGCTCGCGAACGAGATCGACACCACGGCGGTGAGGAGCGACACGAAGAGGGGCGCCACGGCCTGGCCGGCGTCGCCCGCGAACCGCCACGCCCCGAGGAACGCGGCGGGCCGCTCCTTCGGGGCCAGATCGGCGCCGAGCGTCATGATGATGCCGGAGCCGATGCCGTTCGCCACCGAGAGCGCGATCGAGACCACGATGTACCAGGTCACCTTCGCGTCGAGGTCGTGCGTGAAGGCCAGCACCGCGAAGCCGGCACCCAGTCCCAGCATCGACGGGATGGCGCTCCACATCCGCCCGAAACGGTCCATGATCTGGCCGCTTGCGTAGAAGAGGGCGAAGTCGACCGCCCCGGCGATGCCGATGATGAGCGCCGTGTTCGACTCGCTCAACCCGATCGAGACCGCCCACAATGGCATGAGCACCGTCCGGGCCGACCGAACCGCGCTGACCAGCGCGACGCCGGATCCCATCCGCGCGAGCACCGCGCGGAACGACCAGATGGTGCGGAACAGGCCGTGGGTCCGCTCCTCGGCGTCCTCCTCGCCCGCGGTGACGAGCTCGCCGGCGGCGTCCGCGACCCGCGGGCTCGGGCCGAACATCGTCTCCGGGTCGGGGAGCGCGACGAGCATGACGACGGAACCGAGGCAGCTGACGATGAAGATCCAGAACACCGACTGCGTCGACCCGGTCAGGGCGATGACCAGGGAGGCGATCAGCGGTCCGACGAACCAGCCGCAGCGGAAGACGCCGCCGAGCGTGCTGAGCGCTCGCGCCCGGTAGCGGGGCGGCACGTAGGTGGTCATGAAGGCGTGCCTGGCCAGCGCGAACACCGCGGTCGCGACCCCCACCACGAAGATGCCGGCCATCAGCACCCAGTAGTTCGGCGCGAGCAGGCAGACGACGACGCCGAGGATGGCGACGGCCGCCCCGCCGATCATCGAGCGGCGCTCGCCGATCCGGGAGACGAGCCAGCCGCTCGGGATGTCGCCCGCGAGCTCCCCGAGCATCACCATCGAGGCGATGAAGCCGGCCATCGCCAAGGTGGCGCCGAGGTTGCCCGCGGCGATCGGGATGATCGGGATGATCGCCCCTTCGCCGATCGAGAAGAGCAGCGTCGGCAGGAATGCGGCGAGTGCCACGGAGCGGAAACTGAACGGGCGCTCGTCGGAAGTCATGTCCTTAACACACTACAACTGCCCTGACGGACCGCCCCCGGCCGCATAAGGTGGGGCCGTGAGCGGTCCCGTGAGAGCATCCGCCGCCTTCGTCCTGGTCTGGGCCGCAGGGGTTCTGCTCATCCTGTGGGTGCGGGGCTGGGCCGTGGTCTGCCCGATCGGCGGAGCGGAGGCGTGCGACTCCGCCGCGCGCAACCGGCCGGCGATGATCTCGCTCGGCGGGATGGGTGCCCTGGCGCTGGCGGCGGCCGTGCTCCTGCCCGTGCGGCGGTGGCGGGTCCGCTACGGCCCGTGGCTGCTGGTCGCGACCGGGCTGGTCGCTCTCGTCGGCACGTTCGCCACCATCTGGTCGGCCGGCTTCGTCGTCGGGATCTGAGCAGCGACGTCCCGCCGGGCGCCAGGCGGCGGTCACCGGTAGGCTGGAGGACGCCATGATCGAACTGGACCTCTCCCCGCAGATCGCCGAGCTGCGCTCCACCCTCGGCGACATCACCGCCGTCGTCGACGTCGACAGGCTCCGCGCCGACATCGCCGACCTGAGCGAGAAGGCGGGAGCGCCCGACCTCTGGGACGACACCGCGAACGCGCAGAAGGTGACCAGCGCGCTGAGCCACCGCCAGGCGGAGCTCGCCAGGATCACCTCGATCGAGCAGCGGCTCGACGACCTCGAGGTGCTCGTCGAGCTCGCCAACGAGGGCGACGACGAGGAGTCCGCCGCCGAGGCACGCTCGGAGCTGGAGGCGCTGCAGAAGGCGCTCGGCGACCTCGAGGTGCAGACGCTGCTGAACGGCGAGTACGACGAGCGCGCGGCCATCGTGACCATCCGCTCCGGCGCAGGCGGCGACGACGCGACCGACTTCGCCGAGATGCTCATGCGCATGTACCTGCGCTGGGCGGAGCAGCACAAGTACCCGGTGAAGGTCATGGACACCTCCTACGCCGAGGGCGCCGGCATTAAGTCGGCGACCTTCGAGGTCGACGTCCCGTACGCCTTCGGAACCATGTCGGTGGAGGCGGGCACCCACCGCCTCGCGCGGATCAGCCCGTTCGGCTCCGCGGACAAGCGCCAGACGTCCTTCGCCGCGGTCGAGGTCATCCCGCTGATGGAGGAGGCCACGCAGGTGGACATCCCCGAGGGCGACATCCGCGTCGACGTCTTCCGCTCCTCCGGGCCCGGCGGCCAGTCGGTCAACACGACCGACTCCGCCGTGCGCATCACCCATCTCCCGACCGGCATCGTCGTCTCGATGCAGAACGAGAAGTCGCAGATCCAGAACCGCGCCGCCGCCATGCGCGTGCTGCAGACCCGCCTGCTGCTGCTGCAGAAGGAGGAGGAGGCCGCGAAGAAGAAGGAGCTCGCCGGCACGATCACCGCGAGCTGGGGCGACCAGATGCGCTCCTACTTCCTCTACGGACAGCAGCTGGTGAAGGACCTCCGCACCGGCTACGAGTCCGGGAACCCCTCCGCGGTCTTCGACGGCGACCTCGACGGCTTCATCGCCGCGGGCATCCGCTGGCGCGCGGGCAACAAGGCGGGCGCCGAGGAGTGAGCGCCGTCGTCGTCGAGCGGGTCGTCGCCGCCGGCGACGAGGTGATGGACGCCGTCGTGCGGTTGCTGCCTCAGCTCTCCGGCTCCGCGGTGGCCGACCCGGCCGTCGTCCGCTCGGTCGTCGCAAGCGCGTCCACGTCGCTGTTCGTCGCGCGGCTCGACGGGCGGATCGTCGGGATGGCGTCCCTCGTTGTCTATCCGCTCGTCACCGGCGTCCGCGGGCACGTGGACGACGTGGTCGTCGACGAGGGCGCGCGCGGCCACGGCTGCGCGCGCGCCCTCCTGCTCCGGCTGATCGACGAGGCGGAGCGCAGCGGCGTCCGCTCGCTGGAACTCACCTCCCGGCCCTCGCGGGAGGCCGCGATCGCGCTGTACGAGTCCGTCGGGTTCGTCCGGCGGGAGACCGGCGTCTTCCGGTACGCGGGATAGGGCTCGCTCACCTCGCGTCCGGCTGTCTGTCAGGCTTGCGGCGGGTTGGCATGTCGCTACTGCGGGATGGGCGTCGCACTGCTTAGTCTCTAGAGGTCATGATCCGGTTCGAACACGTATCCAAGCAGTACTCGGGCACGACGCGCCCGGCGCTCAACGGCATCAACCTGGAGGTGCTGCGCGGTGAGTTCGTCTTCCTCGTCGGCGCGTCCGGGTCGGGCAAGTCGAGCTGCCTGCGCCTCATCCTGAAGGAAGAGAAGCCCACCAAGGGCAAGATCCACGTGCTGGGGCAGGACCTCGGCACGATCTCCTCCCGAAAGGTCCCCTACTTCCGCCGCAACATCGGCGTCGTCTTCCAGGACTTCCGCCTGCTCCCGAACAAGACCGTCTTCCAGAACGTCGCGTTCACTCTGCAGGTGATCGGGAAGTCCCGCGGCTTCATCCAGGAGGCCGTCCCCGACGTCCTCAAGATGGTCGGCCTCGACGGAAAGGCGCAGCGCCTCCCGCACGAGCTCTCCGGCGGCGAGCAGCAGCGCGTCGCGATCGCGCGCGCCGTGGTCAACAAGCCGCAGATCCTGCTGGCCGACGAGCCGACCGGAAACCTCGACCCGGCGACCAGCGCCGGGATCATGGCGGTGCTCGAGCGGATCAACGCCGGTGGCACCACGGTGCTGATGGCCACGCACGAGGCCGCGATCGTCGACCAGATGAAGCGCCGCGTGATCGAGCTGGTGAACGGCCAGATCGTCCGCGACGAGCGTCACGGCGGCTACGGCGTGACGACGGCCATCCCGCTGCCGGGTGCGGCCGATGGCAGCGCGTTCCCGCAGCCGATGCCGGCTCCCGTCGCCGCGCAGCAGGCCCCGGCGCAGCCGGTGGCCGCGCCCGCCGCGCAGCCGGTGCAGCAGCCGGCCGCCGAGCCGATGACCCGCCCGCACGCCCCGGTCTCGAACCCGCAGGCGCCGGTGTCCTCGCCGCCGCAGACCGGGCAGCAGCCGGCCTACGTCACTCAGCAGCCGCAGCAGGCCCCGGCCGCGCAGCCCGCCGCGGAGCGGTATCCCGCACCCGTGCAGTTCGCCACCGCTCCGGTGCCGCCGCCGCCGCCCGGCGAGGGGCTGCCGGATCACCTGAACTTCACCGCCAACCTCGACCTGCGTGGACTGCGCGACGACACCGACACCGACGGCGAGCAGAATGTGGGGCCGACGAAATGAGATTCGGACTCATCTGGTCGGAGGTCGGCAACGGCCTCCGCCGCAACCTCTCCATGGTCGTCTCCGTCGTCCTGGTGACCTTCATCTCGCTCACGTTCGTGGGCACCGCCGCCCTGCTGCAGCTGCAGATCGGCCAGATGAAGACCTACTGGTACGACCGCGCCCAGGTCGCGGTCTACATGTGCACGCAGACCGACAACTGCCAGGGCGGAGCCGCGACCGAGCAGACGATCGCGGCCGTCAAGAAGCAGCTGCAGTCGCCGGAGCTCGCCCCGTACATCCAGAAGTTCTACTTCCAGGACCAGAAGCAGGGCTACGAGCAGTTCAAGCAGCAGTTCAAGGGCAACCAGATCGCCGACTACGTCACGCCGGACATGATCCCGCAGACGTTCTGGGTGAACCTCAAGAACCCGAACCAGTCGGACGTGCTCTCCGAGACGCTGCAGGGCAGCCCCGGCGTGCAGAGCGTCGTCGACCAGCGCAGCTACCTCGACCAGATCTTCGCGATCCTGGGCGCCGCGAGCGCGACGGCGCTCGTCATCGCGGCGGTGATGCTGGTGGCGGCGGTGCTGCTGATCGCGACGACCATCCGGCTCTCCGCCTTCTCCCGCCGCCGCGAGATCGGCATCATGCGGCTCGTCGGCGCCTCGAACAGGTTCATCCAGACGCCGTTCATCATCGAGGGGGTGATCGCCGCGCTCGTCGGGGCGGTGCTCTCGGCGGTGGTGATCACGGTGATCGTGCAGGTTTTCGTGCGCGGGGCGCTGCAGAACAGCATCCAATCGATCAACTTCGTCTCGATGGAGCAGGCCTGGCCGGTCATCCCGCTCATCATCCTGATCGGTGTCGCACTCGCCGCCGTCAGCGCCAACTTCGCCATCAAGCGCTATCTGAGGGTGTAGGCTGATCTGCTGCCCGCGCGCCGTGCCGGGCAGCATTTCGCCGTAACGAACAGGAGCAGCTGTGCCCAGGGAACGTGGCCAGAAGGTCGTGGCCACCAATCGCCGAGCGCGCCACGACTACACCATCGAGGACACCTACGAGGCCGGACTGGTCCTCACCGGGACCGAGGTCAAGTCGCTGCGCGAGGGACGCGCGTCCCTCGTCGACGGCTACGCGTTCGTCGACGGCGGCGAGGCGTGGCTGGACGCCGTGCACATCCCGGAGTACCTGGACGGGACGTGGAACAACCACGCGCCGCGCCGGAAGCGCAAGCTGCTGCTGCACAAGGCCCAGATCCTCAAGATCGAGAACAAGGTCAAGCAGGGCGGCTACACGATCGTCCCGCTGCAGATCTACTTCAACGACGGCCGGGCGAAGGTGGAGATCGCGGTCGCGAAGGGCAAGCGCGAGTACGACAAGCGCCAGGCCCTCCGCGAGCGCCAGGACAAGCGCGAGGCCGACCGCGCGATGTCCGCCCGCAAGCACCTGGGGGAGTGACAGGGCCGCGCACGCGGGATGGCAGACTGATGCCATGAGCACCGTCGCGCAGCGCATCCCCGTCAACGGCACCTACAACTTCCGCGACGTCGGCGGCTATGCGGTGCCCGGAGGTGCGGTGCGCAGCGGCAAGCTCTTCCGCTCGGACGGCCTGGCCCGGCTGGGCGAGGAGGGCAGGAGGAGCCTCGGCGAGCTGGGGGTCCGCGTGGTCATCGACCTGCGCGACGACTTCGAGGTCTCGGCGATGCCGGACGACCTGGACGGACTCGACCTCACGGTGCTCCGGCTCCCGGTGTTCGAGGGATCGGGCGCGTCGCAGGCGACGGTCGGCGCGACCCTGGTCGACCTGTACGAGAAGATCCTGCTGCAGCACAGGGACGTCGTGGTCCGGGCGCTGCGCGAGGTCGCGGACACCGCGGACGAGGCGGTCGTCGTGCACTGCACGGCAGGGAAGGATCGCACCGGCATCGTGGTCGCGCTCGCCCTGCTCGCGGTGGGGGTCGACCGCGAGACGGTGATCGCCGACTACGCGCTCACCCAGCAGAACCTCGACGGCCCGTGGCTGGAGGGGATGATCGCCCTGGTGGAGGGCTACGGCGTCCAGGTGACCCCGGATCTGCGCATCATCCTCGGCGGGAGCCCGCCGGAGGCGATGGAGGCGGTGATCGACCTGCTGGAGCGGCGGTTCGGCGGGGCGCGCGAGTACATGATGGACGGCGGGATGGACGCGGTCGAGCTGGCCAAGCTGCGCGCGGTGCTCGTCGAGCCGTCCTGATTCCCACCGGAGTCATAACGCCTTCCCAGCCCGATTGCGGGCATTGCGTGCTTTCCTGAGTCCATGGACGACAACCAGCCGACGCAGCCGCTGCCGGACGGGCGGCCGCCGGAGCAGCCGCGGCCGGGGCCTGAGGAGCAGTCGCGGCCGGGGCCTGAGGAGCAGTCGCGGCCGGGACCGTACGCGCCGGTGCCGGTCGTCCAGGCCGAGCCGTTCTACAAGCGGCACGGCCTCGCCTTCGCGATCTCCACTCTGGTGCTCGCCGTCGTCGTGCTCTTCGGCATCGCCGGGGTGGGCGCCTTCGCCGCGGGCAGCCTGCTCGCGCACTCCGGTTCCGTTCTGTCCCGCGTGCTGCACGACGGCGAGCGCGGCGGGCAGCAGCCCGTGCGGCCCGGCGCACCCGGTGGCGGCTACGGCGACGGCTCCGGTGACGGGCAGGGCGGTGATGGGCAGGGCGGCAGCGGGCAGTCGCAGCGCGGCATCGTGCGCGGCACCGTCGCATCCATCTCGGGCAGCACCTGGACCATCGACACCCAGCGCGGCACGACCATCACCGTCCGCATCACATCCTCGACCGTGTACGGCACGCCGGGCAGCAGTTCGAAGGCGAGCGACTTCACGACCGGCGACGAGGTGATCGTCGTCGGCGCGCGCAGCGGCGACACCGTGACGGCGACGCGCATCCTGAAGCTCAGCGAGTTCCCGGTGCGGCCTCCGTCGACGCCCGGACCCGCGACGCCCGGCAGCTAGCGCGCCTCGCATCCCACCCGCCTTCGTGTCGGTCACCGTTGACCGCGATGAGCGGGGGAGAATGTCCGGGTGACGGAGCCGGATGACGGGCAGGGGGAGGCCGCGCCCGCGCGACGCCGGGTCTCCCGACGGACGCTGATCGTGAGCGGTGCGGCCGCGGCGGTGGTCGCGGTGGGCGTCGGAGTGCCGGCGGCATCGCTGGCCGGTGTCCTGCCGGGGCGTTCGACCCTGTACCGGCTGCTCGGTCTCGATGGGCCGGCGGGGACCGTGCCGCACGTTGAGAGCGGACCCCTGGTGCAGGGCCGATTCCGCTCCGGCGCGCGGCTCGGGGCCGACTGCGGATGGACCATCGCGTACCCGCCCGGGAGCGGGCCGGGCGACCGCCTCCCCGTGGCCGTCGTCCTGCACGGCTATTCGAACACGCACAGCACGGCCTTCGGCGCACACGCGCACGGGCTGGAGGCCTTCCTCGCGCAGTACGTGGCCGACGGAGGCCAGCCGTACGCCATCGCCTCGGTCGACGGCGGCAACACCTACTGGCACCCGCGGCACTCCGGCGAGGACGCGTCGGCGATGGTGGTGGACGAGTTCCTGCCGCTGCTCGGCCGGCACGGCCTCGACACCGAGCGGATCGGACTTCTTGGCTGGTCGATGGGCGGATACGGCGCCCTCCGGCTGGCCGGAGTGCTCGGCCCGAGCCGGGTCGCGGCCGTCGCCGCGGCGAGCCCGGCGCTCTGGCACGCGTTCCCGCAGACCCCGCACGGCTCCTTCGACGACGCGGCGGATTTCGCGCGCAACACCGTCTTCGGACGCCAGGATGCGCTCGAGGGCGTCGCCGTTCGCGTCGACTGCGGCACCGGCGACGGGTTCTGCGCTAACGACGAGGACTATGTCGCGGGGTTCGCGTCCCGGCCCGCCGGTGGCTTCACGGCCGGCGGGCACAACAACGCGTACTGGCTGCGCATGAACCCGGCGCACGTCGCGTTCGTGGGCCGCGCCCTCACTCCATGAGTCCGGGCGGACACCCGGGGGATCAGGACGCAGCGAAGCGAGCGTGAACCTGGACCTCGATGGTCAGCTCCTCCGGTTTGAGGGCGAGAGCGGCGCCGCCGAGGTCGGCCGAGGCCGCGCGGGCGAACATCGGCTGCGGGGGCTGGCCGGGAGCGGACGTGTCGCCGAGCATCCCGGGGTCGCTGAGCGCGAGCGGACGGACGCCGCTCAGCCCGAGGCTGGTGGCGTACACGGTCGCCTTGGCGACGGCGTTCTCCACCGCCCGACGGCGCGCCTCCTGCGTGAGGCTCTGCCGCCGCGCCTCGGTGAGCGTCCAGCTGACGCCCTGCACCGTGACACCCTCCTGCAGGGACACGACGCCGACCCAGTCGGACAGCGCGCTCAGGTCGGAGAAGGTCGCGTCGATGCCGATCTGCGCGTGATAGACCGGGTCGGACCGGTGGCCGTCCTGGTTCCACGGCCGCTCGCCCCACACCCGCATCTGGTCGGAGGACCAGTGTGTGACGGGGCCGCTCTGCGGCTGGTGCAGGTCGCGCAGCTCGCTGACGAGGGAGGCGTGGCGCTGCGTCGCGAGAGCCAGCGCCTCCTGGCGATCGGGTCCCTCGTACTCGACCTGCAGGTGCACGGCGCCGCGCTCCGCGGGGTGCCGCAGCTCGTACTCGCCCTGGACGGTGATGATCGTGTCGGCCATCCACCGATCGTGGCATAGAAGGAAGCCGCCGGTTGTTGTATGCTTAGAAGCTCGCCCGAGTGGCGAGGACTGTATCTGTGACAACTCAACAGCGCGTGACAACGACCCGGCCGCACGGCCGTCGCATGGGGATGATCGGTTTCGACATTGTCTGCGAGAGTGTGAGAAGCGGGTCGAGGATGCATGGTTATCTCGTTAACGATCCATGCGAAAAAATAAGTGCCAATAACAAGAGCACTGTCTCGGCCAAGGCCGACTTCGCCCTCGCGGCGTAAGTTCCCCTTCGCCATTTGAAGAGACCGTCAGACCGGGAATCGTTCTCTACCCGGATCCTGGCGTCAGCTAGAGAACTTGCTTCTGCGTTGAGCATCAGGGCGCAGAGGGACTTCCACTGATACTGGGCCCGTCGGAGCAGGTGCCAGCGACAAGCTCCGGGGCCGAGAAAGCGACTTCACTGGCTACGCCCGTAGAAGGCACATGACCACAGCAGTGGACGGGGGTTCGATTCCCCCCATCTCCACCATTCGGTCGCTGTCACGCGTTGTTGAGCCTCGCGGCCACACACGAACAGGGCCCTTTCCGCGCGGAAAGGGCCCTGTTCGTGTGTACGCCGCGGGTCGCGGTGCCCTCAGCGCTCGCTGGGCTCGAGCGTCAGCTCGACCTCGAAACTGCGCCGCCAGGGGAGCCGGAGCGACGTCAGCGTCCAGTCCTCGCCCGGGAGCTCGTCCCGCAGGGTGTCGCGCAGGCGATCGGCGATCGCGCGCTCTGCCCTGGCGACGACCTCGTCGTCGGCCACCGGCAGGTGATCGGGGAACAGCGCCGGCCCGTCCTCGGAGCGAACGACCGCCTGGTAGGCGTAGTCGTCGAGGAGGCGGGTCAACAGGGCCTGGCGGACCGCGGAGCGGGCGCGCCGTGCGTCCCGATCCGACGCCCCGCGGCCGACCAGCGCGGCGACGGTCGTCGCGATCACGCCGCCCAGCGTGTTCCCCGCGGTGTTCCAGCCGCCGAAGGCGATCAGCTCGCCGAGCGCACCCGCGCGGCCGAGCGCGCGGACCAGCTCCGCGTCCGCACCGTTGGGGTAGCGGACATCGGCGACCGCGACCGCGTTGCCCCGACCGAGCTCCTCGCGGACGGCCGCGGCGGTCCGCTCGACCGCGTTCGCGTCGTGACGGTCGGGGTGCCCGCCGAACATGTCGTGACGCTCGGGATCCGGCGCGTGCACCACGAGCACGGCATCGGCTTCGGCGTGGGCTTCCGCGAGCGACGCCCCGGAGGCGCGCAGCTGGCGGTTGATCGATTCGGAGAGCGGCACGTTCTCGTACGGTGGTGTGCGGTCGAGGCCACCGGGCTCTCGGCAGGAGACGCGGACGGACGGGCGTGCGCCCGCGGTCTGAGCGATGGCCCGCGCCACGAGGGCGGCGCCCACCTCGTCGGCTCCCGGATACATGAGCACGGTGTCCCCGGCGGGCAGGAAGCGCATCCAGTGCCGCAGCCACTGCTGTTCGGCGGAGCCCGCGGAGTGGGTGGCGGTGTCGTCCGCGGTCACCGCGAGGAAGTCGATCGCGCCCTCGTCGACGAGGGTCAGGGCGGTCAGGTTGACGATGTGGTTGCGAACGCGGCGCCGGGCGAAGTCGGAGACGATCTCGGCGGGCACGTCGGTGAGCTCGCTCAGCGACACGTCGTCCGAGGAGGCGTCGAGACGGTGCACGGCGCCGCCGAGGGCGTGCAGTTCCTTGCCGTACGAGGTCCAGTACCCGGGCTCCTCGGCTGCCGAGTACGAGTTGCTCGCCCGCATGACGAGCGAGACGGCGCTGATGACGAGGCCCGGCCGTTCCCGCTTCAGCCGCCGCAGCACGTCGAGCTGAGCGAGCGCCACGGTGGTCGCATCCTCGCTGATGCGGCTGGCGATCAGGCCGCCGTAGCAGAGCATGTCCAGCGAGACGACGAGGTGCGTCGTCGCGGGATCGAGCGCGCGCTCGCGCAGCCAGGCGGCAAGCTCCGCGATGTCCCCGGGCTGGCGGTAAGAGGGCAGGATGCGCTCCGGCGGGACGTCCAGTGAATACCCGCCGACGCGGGCGACATCCTGCGGGAGCAGCACGTTCACCGGGCGGTCGTCGAGGGGGAGGAGGGCGATGCGGGGACGGGATGCGGCGGCGCCGGCGGCCATGTCAGGACTCCTTGGGGATGCTCGTGCGGGCGATGGACAGGGTGTACGAGTAGCGGTCGCCCCGGTAGAGCGACTGGGCGAACTCGACGGCGCGACCGCGCGCGTCGTACGCCGTCCGCTGGACGAGGAACGCGGGGGAGAACGGCGGCACCTGCAGCTCGGCCGCATCCTCCTGGCCGAGGACGGTCGCCTGGATCTGCTGGTCGGCGCGCACGACGTCGATCCCGAAGCGATCCGCGAGGTCGTCGTAGAGCGAGTCGCCGTGGATGCCGTCCTCGAGCCCCGGGACGAGCTCCGCCGGGAGACGGGTGGTCTCCAGGCACATGGGCGCCCCGTTCGCGGTCCGCACGCGGCGGATCAGCACGACCGGGAGCGCGGGGCTCAGGCCCAGCGCGTAGCCGACCGCCATGCCCGCGGGCTCGACGGACAGGCTCACCGAGAGTGAGCCCGGCACCATGTCGCGCTGCCGCATGTCCTCCGAGAACGAGGTGAACTCCAGCGTCTTGCTGATCGGGGTGGCGCTGACGAACGTGCCGGACCCCTGCACGCGGTACACCATCCCGTGCCGCTCGAGGTCATCGATCGCCCGGCGGATCGTGAGCCGGTTGACCCCGAACGACGCCGCGAGGTCGCGCTCGGTGGGGAGCTTCTCGTGCGCGCTCATCCCGCTCTCGATCTGCGCCTTCAGATAGCGCCGGACCGTCTCCTGCTTGGTGAGCTCTCCGGCCGGTTCCCCCGGGCTCATGACACTCGTACTGACAGCCATTCCGACCTCTTCACCTTCATTGGTATGCACCAATATGTTGACTCCATGCCGCCCCCTCTGTCAATATCGCTTCAATCACAACGAGGTGGTCCGCTCCAATCACATCATCTCGCCCCAACGTCCGAGAAAATGGAGTACACAGAATGAAGACCAAACGGTCCCGCCGCTCCCGCGTCGTCGCTCTCGCGGCGTCCGCGCTCGTCGCGCTCCCGCTCGCCGCCTGCTCGTCAAACGGAGCGGGCGACGGCCCCACCACGATCACCTTCTCGTACTTGTGGGGCGGTGCGGAAGCGAAGTCGCTGGAGAAGATCATCGCGGACTTCAACGCGAGCCAGAAGGACATCGTCGTCAAGGGCGTGTCCAGCCCCGACGCGCAGAAGCAACTCACGTCCATGTCGTCCTCCAGCGGGTCGTTCGATATCTCGGACAACTTCGGAGACAGCGTCGGCGCATGGGCGTCGAAGGGGATCATCGCCCCGCTCGACGACTACCTGAAGGCCGACAAGGTCGATACGGGCGACTTCGTCCCGAGTGCCATGGACCAGATGCGGTTCAAGGGCAAGACCTACGCGCTGCCGATCGCGGTTCACAGCCTGCAATTGGTGTACAACAAGAAGCTGCTCGCCGAGGCGGGCATCCAGCCGCCGAAGACGATGGACGAGCTGGCGGCGGCCGCTGCGGCGCTCACCAAGACGGACGCGAACGGGGCCATCACCCAGCTCGGGCTCGGCTCCTCCAACTACAGCAGCACACTCGAGGCGATCGGCATCGCGTTCGGGGGGAAGTGGACGGACGACAAGGGTCCGACCCCCACCGATGCGGGCAACATCGCGGGCCTCACCTGGTACCAGGACAACATCGTCAAGAAGGTCGGCGCCGACAAGCTCGCCGCGTTCAAGGGCGGCGAGGGTCAGTACCTCTCAGCCCAGGACCCGCTGTACTCGGGCAAGATGGCGATGCGCTTCGACGGCGAGTGGACGGCTGTCAGCGCGGCGACCGCGGCGCCGGACTTGGATTGGGGCGTGACGGCCATCCCCGCCGGCGACCCGAAGTACGAGAACTCGACAATGGTCTCCTCCAGCACGCTGTTCATCCCGTCGAACTCGAAGCACAAGGAGCAGGCGGCGACGTTCCTGGCGTACCTCGTCAGCGAGAAGCCGATGACCGACTTCTCGCTGGCGCTCGGCAACCTGCCCGCCCGCACGTCGCTCCTCGACAGCGACGCCTATTCGAGTCTGAAGAACTTCTCGGTCTGGGCGGAGGCGCTGAAGAGCCCGAACGCGGTCTCCCTGGCGAGCGCGCCGTACTCCGCCGAATACGCGACCGACCTCGCGGCGGCCTTCGACGACGTGGTCCGCGACGCGGCGACGCCGAAGCAGGCCCTCGAGGGGGTCGAGAAGCGGGTCTCGAGCTATGCCACTCGCTGACGCCTCGACCGAGGCCCGGCGGGGGACCGCGGGGCCGGCAGCGGACACCGCTGCCGGCCCCCGCCCCGGCCGGCCGCGGCGGGTCTCCCGCAGGACCTTCTGGCTCGGGATGGCGTTCGCCTCCCCGTTCCTCGTCGGCTTCGCCGTGCTCTACGGCTACCCGATCCTCGCGTCGGCGTACTACAGCTTCACCGACTTCAACCTGTTCCAGGCCCCGCAGTGGGTCGGCCTCGACAACTACACCGGGCTGTTCGACGACCCGAACTTCTGGAAGTCGCTCTGGAACACGCTCTACCTGACGATCTTCGGCGTCCCCATCGCCCTCGCCATCGCCCTGGCCGGAGCGCACCTCCTGAACTTCCCCGTGCGCGGTCAGCCGCTCTACCGGGCCCTCGTCTACCTGCCCTCCATCGTCCCGATGGTCGTCGGCGGGTACCTGTGGCGCTGGCTGCTGAACACCCAGTACGGGTTCGTGAACTACTTCCTCTCCCTGTTCGGGGTGGACGGGCCCAACTGGCTGCAGGAGCCGGACTGGTCGAAGCCGTCCATCCTGCTGATGACGTGGTGGACGGTCGGCGGGACGATGATCATCTTCCTCGCGGCGCTGAAGGACGTCCCGCACGAGCTGTACGAGGCGGCCGAGCTCGACGGCGCGGGAGCGTGGCGCCGGTTCACGAACGTGACCTGGCCGGTGATCAGCCCGATCACGCTGTTCCAGGTGATCGTCAGCCTGATCGGCTTCCTGCAGATCTTCACCCAGCCCTACCTGCTCTCGCAGGAGCGGCTCAACTCGGCGAGCGCCGGCCCCGGCGGGTCGATGCTCACCTACGCGATGTACCTCTACCAGAACGCGTTCGTGTTCCTGAAGATGGGCTACGCGTCGGCGATGGCGTGGATCCTCTTCCTCGTCACGCTCGTCGTGACACTCATCGTGCTGGCCACGTCGAAGAGATGGGTTCACTATGGCTCTGACTGAAGCACCTCCGCGGCCGACGGTGGCGCCGCCGCCCGTCCGGAGCACGCGACGGCGGCCGCTCGGGCGACGGCTGACCAGGGCGGCGCGACGCTACGGGCTCGTCATCGTGCTCTCCCTGCTGTTCCTGTTCCCGCTGCTGACAATGGTGTCCACCGCGTTCAAGCTGCCGAACGACGTGTTCCACTCGCCTCCGACGCTGTGGCCGAGCGAGTGGACGCTGAGCAACTTCCAGCAGGCGTTCGAGCAGATCCCGGTCGTCCGCTACCTCCTCAACACCCTGCTCGTGACCGGGCTCAGCGTGCTCGGGACGGTGATCAGCTGCCCGTTGGTGGCCTATTCGCTGTCGAAGATCCAGTGGGCGGGATCCCGGCCGCTCCTGATCGCGGTGCTGGCGACGATGATGCTGCCGCCGCAGGTGACCCTCATCCCCGTCTTCCTCATCTGGAACGGCGTCGGGGCGATGGGGACGTACCTGCCGCTGGTGGTGCCCGCGTTCCTCGGCACGCCGTTCTTCATCTTCATGATCCGGCAGTTCCTCATGAACGTGCCGCGCGAGCTCATCGAGGCGGCCAGGATCGACGGCGCGAGCGAGTTCCGCACCTACGCGACCATCGTGCTGCCGATCGCGCGGCCCGCCATCGTCACGGCGGCGATCTTCCAGTTCGTGTGGACGTGGACCGACTTCCTCAACCCGCTCGTGTACCTGAACGACGCGCAGAACTACACGCTCTCGATCGGGCTGTACGCGTTCTTCGGACAGAACGACGTAGCCTGGGGTCCGCTGATGGCCGCCTGCGTGCTGTTCACGCTCCCGGCTCTGCTGATCTTCCTGATCGGGCAGAAGTTCTTCATCGGCGGGGTCAGTGCGGGGGCACTCAAATGAGCATCACGGAGCGGGCGGGCACAGCGGTCGACGCGCTCGCCGGCGGCCTCGTCGTGTCCGTGCAGGCGAGCGCCGGCAGCCCGCTGCGGAGCACGGCGATCATCGCCGCGCTCGCGGCGGCAGCGCTGCAGAGCGGGCCGGCAGGGCTCCGAGTCAACGGCCCTGCCGACATCGCAGCCGTGCGCGGCCTGACGGACCGTCCGATCATCGGGCTGCACAAGGTGGACAACGGCACGCGGAACATCATCACGCCGACGGTGGAACTCGCGGCGGGACTGGTCGCGGCCGGTGCGGACATCGTGGCCGTGGATGCGACGAGGGAGGCGCTCGGCGACGACTTCGACCACATCCGCCGGGTGGCGGAGGCGACCGGGCGTCCGGTCATGGCGGACGTCTCCACCCTCGAGGAGGGACTGCTCGCCTGGGAGGCCGGTGCCACGCTGGTCGGCAGCACCCTCTCCGGGTACACACCGGAGAGCGCGGGGGACCACGTCGGACCGGACCTGGAGCTCGTGCGTGCGCTGACGCTGGCGGGGGTGAGAACCGTCGCGGAGGGGCGGTTCACGACGCCCGACGAGGTGCGGGAAGCGTTCCGCATCGGTGCGCACGCCGTCGTCGTCGGCGGCGCGGTGACCGACCCTGCGGCGATCGCGGCCCGGTTCATCGCCGCTGCTCCGCTCGCCGCGCGGACCCGCTCGTGACGGGGACCCCGTCGACGACGAGCGCGATCGGCGTCGACATCGGCGGCACGAAGCTCGCCGTCGCGGCGGTGGACGACTCCGGCGCACTCGTCACGCCCGTCTCGACCCGGCCGACGCCGGCGGCCGCCGGACCCGCGGCGATCGTCGCGACGCTGCAGAGCATGGTGGAGGAGGTCGCGCGAGCGGCATCCCTCCCCGGTTCCGTGCCCGTCGGCGTCGGCTCTGCGGGCGTGCTCGCCCCCGGCGGGCGCGTGCTCTCGGCGACGGACGCGATCGCCGGGTGGGCCGGATTCGAGCTGCGGGCGGAGCTGGAGGCGGCTCTCGGCCGCTCCGTCCGAGCGCTGAACGACGTCCACGCGGCCGCTCTCGGCGAGCTGCGCTTCGGGGCGGCTCGGGGCGTGCGCAGCTTCCTGATGGCCACCGTCGGCACCGGCCTCGGCGGTGCGCTCGTGCTCGACGGCCGGCTGCGGACGGGGCGGACGGGGACCGCCGGCTCGCTCGGTCACATCGCCGCGTCCGGCCGTCCCCCCGCGCGCTGCACGTGCGGCCAGACCGGACACCTCGAGGCGTACGTCTCCGGTCCCGCCCTCGAAGCCGCGTATCGTGCTCGCAGCGGAGTGGCCCGATCGCTGCGGGACCTGGGAGCCCTGCGCGAGGAGGATCCGGTGGCGGCGGAGGTGATCCGCGATGGCGCCGAGACCCTCGGCAGAGGACTGGCCGACGCGCTGAACCTGGTGGACGTCGAGTGCGTGGTGGTCGGCGGCGGTGTCGCAGAACTCGGCGCGCCCTATCTCGACATCGTGGCGCGGGCGATGCACGACGGCGCGCTGCCCGGCCCCTCGTCCGCGCCGCTGATCCGCGCGCGGCTCGGCACGCGGGCGACCCTCGTCGGGGCGGCCGCGCACGCGCTCGACCCGGACTGAGCGCCCGGCCCACGCGTCCCGTACCCCCGAATGGGTGTCGAGGAATCCTCACTAACAGTGTTATGTTTCGTGGGGATCCAGACACTCACGCGCACGCGACGAACGGGACATTCGATGAGCATCGCCGGTTATCTGCGGGTCTTCCGCGAACGCTGGCTTGCCGTCGTGATATGCGTCTTCATCGGTGTCAACGCGGCGGTCGCGGTGACCATGCTGACCACCCCGAAGTACACCGCGAGCGCGCTGCTGTTCCTGAAGGTCGACTCCGACAGCGGATCGCTCTACGACCGCTCGCAGTTCAGCGTGCAACGCGTGAAGTCCTACCCCGACCTGGTCGACAGCCCGGACGTGCTGACTCCGGTCATCCGTGAGCTGCGACTCCACACGACGCCGCAACAGCTCGCGAGCGCGGTGTCGGCGACCAACCCCATCGACACCGTCTCGCTGAAGGTCACCGCCGAGGCCACGACGGCCGTCCTCGCCGCCGACCTCGCGAACTCCGTCGCCAAACACCTCTCGAACGAGGTGGGCCAGCTGGAATCGGCCAAGCAGGCGGGGTCGTCCGTCCAGCTCGCGCTGACCGTGCCGGCGACGGCGCCCGCCGCCCCGCAGTCCCCGGATGCGAAGCTCAACCTCCTGCTGGGCGTCACCGGCGGGACGGCGGCCGGACTCGTCCTCGCCATCCTGCTCTCGCTGACGTCTCGCGCGGTCCGGACAGCGGAGGATGTCCGCCGGGCGACGGGCCTCCCGCTCCTCGCGCAGCTGCCGGGCGGGCCGCGCGAGCGGCGGAGTGCCTCCGGCGGCGACGGGGCGCGGGGCGACTCGGAGGCCTACGTGGACGCCATGGTTGCCCTCCGGCGGCTCACGAACGCCCGTCAGCTCGGGCTGCTCGTGCTCGTCCCTGCCGACGGCGTCTCCTCCGTCGACACGCTCCGGCTCGACCTGGCGAGGGCCACGGCGGACACCGGGCGCACGGTCTGCGTGCTCGAGGCGGACGCTCGCGCGAGCGGGTCGCTGCCGTTCCCGCCGCAGGAACAGTCGGTGGGGCTGGGGGACGTCCTCGCGGGCGCCGTGCGGCTGGACGCGGCCATCGTCCGTCCCGCCACGGAGGGCTTCGCGATCCTCCCGGCGGGCGAGCTCGATCCTCCACGTGCGCATCAGGGGTCCGCGCGGCCGGTCACGGCCGTCATCGACGATCTCCATTCCGGCTACGAGGTGCTCATCGCGCAGGCCGGCGCGCGCTCGCGTCCCCTCGACGTCGCCGCGCTCGCTCCGCGGGCGGATGCCGTGGTGGTCGTCGCCCGGTACGGGAGGACCCGCTCGGACGACCTCGCCCGGATCGTCGGGCAGCTGGAGGCGATGGATGTCCAGCCGCTCGGGGTCATGATGACAGGGACCCCGCGCTGGGTGCGTGCAGAGCTTCCGCTGGGCCAGTGGGCGGACGCGGCACCGGACGCCAAGGGCAGGGGCCTGCGGACGGTGGCCACCTTGGCCAGGACAGGGCGAGGGTAGGGCGACGGGATGACGGTGCAGACGGCGGGACCACGCGCAGCGACGCCGACCGTGGGAGGGCACACGCGGTCGGCCCCGCGGCTCGACATCCAGGGACTACGCGCTGTCGCCGTGATCGCGGTCATCCTCGACCACCTCCTCGCCTGGCCGGTCGGCGGTTTCGTCGGCGTCGACATCTTCTTCGTCATCAGCGGATTCCTGATCACGGGGCTCCTCCTCAAGGAGCACGACCGCACCGGGTCGATCTCGTTCGTCGGCTTCTACCGGCGTCGGATCACGCGGATCCTCCCCGCGGCGACGCTGGCCCTCGCCGTCACGGTGGTCGTCTCGTTCCTGCTGTTCAACCTGGGCCGGGCGATGCAGACGCTGGTGGACAGCATCTGGGCGTTCTTCTTCGCAGAGAACTGGCACCTCGCGGTGATCGGTACCGACTACTTCCAGGCGGACGGCCCCGTCTCGCCCGTGCAGCACTACTGGTCGCTCGCCGTCGAGGAGCAGTTCTACCTCGTCTGGCCGTGGCTGATGCTGCTGATCATTGTGATCGGCAGCCGTCTCCCGCTCGCAAAGGGGTTCCCGGTCCGGCGGGTGATCGCGATCGCCATGGCCGTCATCGTCGTGGCATCGTTCGCGTGGTCGATGCTCGAGAGCAGCGACGATCCGTCGTTCGCGTACTTCTCGACGCTGTCCCGCGCCTGGGAGCTCGGACTCGGTGCGCTCCTCGCCGTGCTCGCCCCGGCGCTCGGCCGCCTGCCGGGAGCGGTTCGCGTGGTCATGGCGTGGGTCGGGCTCGCGGCCATCGGTGTCGCGCTGTTCACCATCTCCGACCAGATGCCGTTCCCCGCACCGTGGGCCGCGTTGCCGGTGATCGGCACGGCCGCCGTGATCGCGGCGGGGACGGGCGCGCCCGCGCGGTTCCTGTGGCCGCTCACGAACCCGGTCTCCAACTACCTGGGCACGATCTCCTATTCGCTCTACCTCTGGCACTTCCCGGTCATCATCCTGCTCGGCGCTGCGCTTCCCGGCGGCTCCGCGCTGTTCTTCGTCCTCGCCGCCGCCCTGATCTTCGGGATCTCGGTCGCGTCCTTCCACGGTGTCGAGGATCCGATCCGCCGCTCGCGGTGGCTCGAGCGGATCCCGGCGGACGAGAGACGCGGGCTCCGATGGAACCGGAAACAGCGGTTCCGCGCCATCAGGAAGCCCCTCCTGGTGTACTCGGCCCTCGCCGTCGCCGCGGTCTGGACGATCGGATTCACGGCATACGGCCTCCTGCCGCTGGCCACGCCCAGCACGGCAAGCGCGGCCGTGGTCGCCACGACGACCGGAGGAGGCGGCACCGCCCCGGCGCTCACCGGGCGCGACGCCCGGATCGTGGCCGCGCTGGGCGCGTCGTCCATCCCTCAGCTCACGCCGCCGGTGGAACAGCTCGGAACGGAGAACTGGGTGAAGGAGGTCAACGCCGACGGCTGCGCCGAGATCACCGACTCCAACGCCGACCGCTGCGTGTCCGGACCCGCCGACGCCGCGATCGACGTCGCGGTGCTCGGTGACTCCATCGGCATCTCCTGGATGCCGGGACTGCGCGCCGCGGCGAAGACGCTCGGCTGGCGCATCCACCCGTTCACGATGGGCCAATGCCCCGCAGCCACGGTGAACGTCACCTGGACCGGCGGGCAGGTGTTCACCGGCTGCAACGAGCATCGGGACTGGGCGGTCGGCGCCATCGGCGAGCTGCACCCGGACATCACGATCCTCGCCACCGCGACGGCGACGCTGAACCGGCTCTCCGACCACGCCGAGGGGGCGACCGGGCAGTCCGAGCTGGAGAAGGGGACGGCGAAGACGCTCGCGGCCCTCGCCGGAAAGACCGGGAAGATCGTCGTGCTGTCCTCGCCACCGGACGGCAAGGCGTTGCTGACCTGCGCCACGCGCATCGCCACCCCGGCGTCCTGCGAGTCGAAGATCACCCGATCATGGTTCTCGGTGCAGGAGGCGGAGCAGAGCGCCGCGAAGGCGGCGGGCGCCGTGTACGAGGACACGTCGTCCTGGTTCTGCTCGGCCGACCATCGGTGCCCGGCCTTCGTCGGGACGATCCCCGTGCGCACCGACGGCAACCACCTGACGGCGAAGTACTCGCTCGACCTCGCCCCGGAGCTGGCGACGATGCTCAAGGGGTTGTCCGGACCGGCCGCGGGCTAGGGCTCGGCGCGCAGGGAGCCGGGGAGGAACGGCAGCAGCGGTGCGCGGTAGACCAGCCGAGTCGGACCCTCCGCGGTGACGACGGCCGAGGCGGATCCGTAACGCCACACGCGGTTGAAGAGGTAGACGCTCACCTGGGCGGAGCCGTCGGCCGCGGTCTGCCACGTGCCGACACCCCACTGGGCAGGATGGCCGTGGCCGTCGAACACGACGGTCGGCCTCGGATGCCAGCCGATGCGCGGGCGGCGCAGGTCGAGTTCGAACCGCCGGCGCGGAAGGGCAGTCTCCTCTGGCACAGGTTCAGCATAGTTCGGCGGCGGAGCCAGCCCGCGTCAGAAGTGCCAGACCAGCGGAATCACCACGACGCTCACGATGAGCGTCCAGGCCAGCACGACGAGACCGAGCCGCCAGAAGTCGCCGAAGCGGTAGCCGCCGGGACCGTAGACCATCAGGCTCACCCCGTTCGCGAACGGGGTGAGGAAGGAGGCGCTGGCGCCCATGGCGACCGCGAGCATCATCGGCAGGGCCGAGACGCCGAGCTCGTACGCCGTCGCCAGGCCGATCGGGATCATCACCAGGGCGGCGGAGGTGTTCGAGATGAACTGGCTGATGAGTGCGCTGACGAGGAAGAGGCCGGCCAGCACCGCGTACGGCCCCGCGGCGCCGAGCGCGGTCACGACGTAGTCGCCGATCAGGGCCGCCGCGCCGCTTGTCATCATCGCGATCGCCGGCGGGATCATCGCGCCGATGAGGATGGGCGTGTTCCAGTCGATCCGGTGGAAGAGGTCGGGCAGCTTCACCACGCGGAACACCACCATGAGCGCGGCGCACAGCACGGCGGCGATCGCGGGAGGCACCAGGTCGAACGCGAGGAGGACGACAAGCAGCACGAGGATGCCGATGGCGGCGGGAGCGCCGCGGCCGAGCGCGACGGTCTGCCGCTTGACGACGTCCGGGGAGTCGACCACGAGCAGCTGCGGGTCGGCGAGGTGGGTGTCCAGCGCCGTCCACGAACCCTGCAGCAGCAGGTGGTCGCCCGCCTGCAGGTCGACGGGCACATCGCGGACGTCGTCGCCGCCGCGCTGCACGGCCAGGATCTGCATCCCGCCGTCGTCCGTCGTCATCCCCGGGAAGACCGAGCGCCCGATCATCGCGGACCGCTGCGGGATGACGACCTCCGCGAGCCCGACATCCCTGCCGACGAGCGAGCCGGCGACCGAGGCCGTCTCGGTCGGTGGCCGGAGGCCGAGGTGCAGCGCGCCCGCCAGCCGGCCGATCTCGCCCTCGTCCCCGCGGACGAGCACCTGGTCGTCGATAGCTATGCTGCCGCGGGTCACCGGGGACGCGCCGTCGCTCTGCAGCACGGTGACGAGCGCGAGCCCCGGGTACGCCGCCAGGTCGACGTCCGCCGGCGGCCGCCCGACCAGGGGTGACGTGTCCCGGACGCGCAGCCAGTGCAGTCCGTCGTCGAGCTTGTACTGCTCGACCAGCGTCACGGCGTGGCGGCTGAGGTCCGCCGGAATGGAGGCGCTGTGCCGCTCCGGGAGCAGCCGCTTGCCGAGCAGCGCCGTGATCGCGATCGTCCCGGCGAGAAGCGGGATGCCGAGGAGCGCCCACTCGAAGAAGCCGATGTGCCCGACGCCGGCCTCGTCCGCCTGCGTCGCGGCGATCACGTTCACCGGGCTGCCGAGCAGCGTCAGCTTGGCGCCGGTGAGGCACGCGAACGCCAGCGGGATCATCAGCCGGGACGGCGCCGTGTCGGTGCGCACCGCGACCAGCACGGCGATGGGGAGCATGGCGGCGACGGCGCCGTTCATCCCGATCAGCCCGCTGAAGATCGCCGCGGCCAGCATGATCGCGACGAGACGGACGGTCGGGTTGGTCCCGGTCCTCTGCAGCAGCAGCTGACCGGCCCAGACGCCGACGCCGGCGTTCTCGAGCCCGACGGCGATGGCGAGCAGGGCGACGATCAGGATGACCACCGGGTCGCCGAACCCGCTCAGCGTCTCCTGGACCGAGATCACCCCGGTGAAGAACAGGACGAGCGAGGCACCGATGGCGACGACCGCCGCCGGCACCCGGTTCCAGATGAAGAACCCCATCGCGGTGAGGATCACCGCCAGGGTGATCGCGATGTGCGGCGTCATCAGTAGCCCACGGCCAGCCCGTCGCCGCGGGGGTCCGCCGCCGCTTCGTAGAAGCCCGTCTCCCTGTTCACCAGGATGGCCTGGGCGTGGCCGAGGTTGTCGTTCCAGTCGGTGACCAGCTGCACCGGCTGACCGCGGCGCTTCAGCTCCCTGGCGACCTCGTCCGAGATCCTGCCCTCCAGCGACAGGTTCCGCGACGGCGTTCCCCAGGTGCGGCCCATCAGCCAGCGCGGCGCCTCGACGGCCTGCTGCACGTCGTAGCCGAAGTCGAGGATGCGCGTCGCGATCGCGGCCTGCGACTGCGGCTGGCCCTCGCCTCCCATCGACCCGAAGGCCAGGAACGGCGCGCCGTCCTTCAGCAGCATGGCGGGCACGAGCGTGTGGAAGGTGCGCTTCCCCGGCTCCAGCCGGTTGGGATGCGCCTCGTCGAGGGAGAAGAAGGCGCCTCGGTTCTGCGGGATGATGCCGGTGCCGTCGGCCACGACGGCGCTGCCGAAGTCGTGGTAGATCGACTGGATGAGCGAGACGACCATCCCGTCCGCGTCGGCGGTGCTGAACGCGCAGGTGTCCCCGGAGGGCGCGACGCGCTCGTGCGGCCGCGGGTACGGGATCCCGGCCGGGACCGCCGCGATGTCGAGCGCCCGCTCCGGATCGATCAGCGCGCGGCGCTCGTCGGCGTAGTCCGTCGCGATCATCCTCTCGATCGGGAGGTCGACGAAGCGCGGGTCGGTCAGCCACTCGTCGCGGTCGGCGAAGGCGACCTTCACGATCTCGGCCATGTGGTGGTAGTAGTCCGCCGTCCCCTCGCCCCACCCCGCCACATCGAAGCCGTTCAGCATGTTGAAGATCTGCAGCACGGTGAAGCCCTGCGTGCTCGGCGGCAGCTCCACGACGTCGTAGCCGCGGTAGTTCGTGCTGATCGGCTCCACCCACTCGGCGTGGTAGCCGGCGAAGTCGGAGGGCGCGAGCGGGGAACCCTGCGCGCGGATGCTCGCGCAGATCCGCTCGGCGAGCGCGCCGTCGTAGAAGCCGGCCCGCGCCCCCTCCGCGGCGATCGTCTCGAGCGAGGCGGCGAGGTCCGACTGCACGATGCGCTCGCCGTCGCGGGGCACGCGTCCGCCCGGCAGGAAGATCGACGCGGCCTGCGGGGAGCGGGCGAGCAGCGGCTCGTCCTGCACCAGCCAGTCGGCAAGCGAGCGGCTGACGGGCATCCCGTCGCGGGCGTAGCGCACGGCGTCGTCGAACAACGTCTCCCAGTCCAGCTTCCCGAACCGCTCGTGGGCGAGCCGCCAGCCGTCGACGGCCCCCGGCACGGTGAGCGCGCTGAGCGGGCCGCGCGCCGGGATGATCCCGTCGGGACTGTGGCCGCGGTAGGTCTCCAGCGTCGCCTCCTGGGCGGCGGGCCCGGACGCGTCGATGGCGTGCACGCGGCTCTCCGCCGGGTCGGCGATCAGCCAGAAGCCGTCGCCGCCGAGCCCGGCCATGTGCGGGTAGACGACGCAGAGGACGGCGTTGGCGGCGATCGCCGCATCCACCGCGCTCCCGCCGCGGCGCAGCGCGTTCAGGCCGGCCGAGCTGGCGAGATAGTGCGGGGTAGACACGGCTCCGCTCGACGCACGGAAGGGCGGCCTACCGGTTCGCGGTCCATCGGGATGACTCATCGGAGCGTCTCCTTTCGAGCGGTCACGACACGCGGTCGTCGAACTCCATGCCGACGTCCCGCGGCACGTCGGCCGCGTGGTTCATGAAGCGGGTCCAGACCGGCAGGATCGACCCGACGACGAACACGACGAAGCCGAGAACCCACAGGGCGGTGATGCCGTTCGTCGCGCCGATGCTGATGAGGGGGAACGCGACGATCAGCAGGATCATCGCCAGCGTCTCGATCACGAGCTTCCTGTCCATGGCTGCTCCCTAGGTGAAGAGGACGAGCAGGATCGTCCCGATGCCCGTGAGGACGGCGACCACCACCGTCCACCAGATGGTCAGGCGCAGGACGGAGCCCTCCTGACCCTTGATGCCGGCGATGCTCGTGCCGAGCACGATGTTCGCCGGCGCGATCGCGTTGCCGTACGCGCTTCCTGCCGCCTGAGCGGCGATGATGGACTCCGCACTGATGCCGTGCAGATGCGCGACATCGCTCTGGACGCCGCCGAACAGCACGTTGGATGCGGTGGAGCTCGAGGTCATGAACGCGCCGAGCGCACCGATCAGGCTCGAGATGCCGGCGTAGACCAGGGGAGGCGAGATCGCGGCGATGCCGAGCGCGATGGTCTGCGACTGTCCGCTGTGGTCGAGGATCCGGCTGGTCACCAGGAACGCGATCACCGGCACCGACGCGGGCACCGCGTCGGTCAGCAGTGCCGACCAGATCCGCTCCGGCTTCTCCCGCTGCGCCCACAACCGGTAGTAGCCCTTGGCGCGGTACACGATCCAGACGACGATCGCCGTCACCAGCAGCATCATGCCCGGATGCGTGAACACGCTGACCGGGGCATAGCTGTCCGTCGCAGCGTTGTGGATGCCATAGCCGGTGTCCACCGCGGGAAACGGGAGGCCGACCCGGAACTGCCGAAGGGTGTCGTTGATCGGCGGGATGAGCAGCACGCTCAGCGTCACGATCGGCAGGATGATGTACGGCAGGAACGACATCAGCAGGCTCATCACGGGCGGACGCTCGTCGCCGGCGTCCTCCACCGGGCGCTCGACCATCGCGGGCCGCACCGGGACGTTGCGGATCGGCTCCCCGTAGCGACGCCACCGCGAGAGCGGGTACAGCGCGACCAGGGCGACAGCGGCGGCGAGGAACGTCGAGAGCTCCGGGCTGAACAGCGTCGCCAGCATCTGACCGACACCGAGGATCGTGCCGAGGATCAGCACGATCGGCCACGCGTGCCGGATCGCCGCCCAGCGCCCGTAGAACCACACGACCAGGAACCCGCCGAGGTAGGTCGGGATCAGGATCAGCAGGGCCGACTGGAACGCCGCCTTCACCAGGTCGTCCAGGTCGGCGACCTGCACCGTCGCCAGCCAGCCGACGCCGAGGGTGCCGAAGAAGCGCGCCCAGGCGTGGGCGAGCACGCCCATCGCGACCGCGTACACCGGCTTCACGCCGATGGCGATCAGCAGCGGGACGACGACGGCGACAGGAGCGCCGAAACCGGCGATGCCCTGCAGGAACGACGCGAACACCCAGGAGAGCGCGAGGATGATGAACAGCTCGTTGCGGCTGAACCGCGAGATCCCGCGCCGGAGGGCGTCGTACGCTCCGGCCTGCTTCGTCACCTGGTAGAGCAGCAGGGCCGGCCAGATGACATAGAGGATGAACACCGCATCCCACACGCCCTTCGCGGACGCGATGGCGAGGGTGTCCCACGGCGTGCGGAAGGCGAAGACCGCCACGAGCGCGGCGATGAACATCGCGATCGGCGCCGCCTCCGGCGCGCGCCAGCGCAGGGGGACGAGGAAGACGAGCAGCGCCACGATCGGCAGAACGGCGAGCACCCAGTGCAGCAGGTCCGTCGGTAGTTGCGCCGTATTCATGCGACCCCCAATAGCGCCGTCCCGTCGCGCAAGGCGGGAACCGCGGCCGCCTGGCCGGCCGCAGCAACAGGTGAATACTGCTCCCGCTCTCAGGGATTCCGCAAGACCCGCCGTTCTACGGTGTCGCTGCGCTCTCCGGCGTCACTGCCCGAAGGCCCACTCCAGCGCCGGGGCGAGGGCGGTGAGCACGGAGACGTGGCCCTCGTGCGGCCGCAGCCACAGCTCTGCCTGCGGGAGGCGCTCCAGCATCCAGCCGGCGTGGGTGGCGGGGACGACGCGGTCGCGGCCGCCCTGCACCAGAAGGGTGGGGACCGTGACCGAGCCGAGCTCGACGCCCCACGGGGCCACGTAGGCGAGGTCGTCGTCGATCTCGCCCTGGTGCCCCTCGGCCGCGCCCGCTCCGGCGTCCTGGCCGAGGGCGCGCCACACACCCTCCAGCTCCGCATAGTCGCGCTGCGTGAAGGAATCGGGGTCGAACTCCGCGGTGGCGGCGTGGGCGGTGCGCGCCGCCGGCCCGGCGAGCGCGGCCTGGAGGCCACCCGGGTCGGTCATCCCGGCGAACCAGTCCGGCGAGCCCCAGAACGGCGCGATGCCGGCGAGGGCGACAACGGCGGTCACCCTGCGCGGTGCGAGCGCGGCGCAGGCCAGCGCGTGCGGACCGCCGCCGGAGGCGCCCGCGGTCACGAACCGGTCGACGCCGAGGGCGTCGAGCACGGCGATGACGTCGGCGGCCGCGTCGGCCACCGTGCGGCCCGGAAGGGCATCGGAGCCGGGGTAGCCGGGGCGCGCGACGGACACGACCCGCACACCGCGGCGACCGGCCGCCTCGGCGATCGGCGCGATGACCGCGCCGGTCTGCGGCGTCCCGTGGTGCCACACCAGCACCGGGGCGTCATCCGGCCCTCCGGTGTCGAAGAAGCGCACGGAACGGCCGTCGGGCCGCGTGATCGACGCCGGCGTGGTGGGCCCCGATCCGGTCAGCCCCGCCACGCGTCCACCGCCTGCTGCAGCTCGGCCTTGCGCGCGGTGGAGGCGAAGGAGGCGTGGATGGAGGTGCGCGCGTACCGCTCCGCCTGGTCTGCCGTGAGGCCGAGTGCGTCGCGGACGGCCGTGTAGTTCTCACCGATGTAGCCGCCGAAGTAGGCGGGGTCGTCGGAGTTGATCGTCACGAGGACTCCCGCCTCCTCCAGCCGGTGCAGGGGATGAGCGGCCAGCTCGGGGACGGTGCGCAGGCGCACGTTCGAGAGCGGGCAGACCGTCAACGGCACGGCCTCCTCGGCCAGCCGGTCCAGCAGCGCCGGGTCCTCGATCGCCCGGATGCCGTGGTCGATGCGCTCCACCCCCAGGACATCGAGCGCCTGGACGATGTAGGCGGGCGGACCCTCCTCGCCGGCGTGCGCGACCGCGTGCAGGCCGGCATCCCTCGCGCGGGCGAACACGTCCCGGAACAGCTCCGGCGGGTAGCCCACCTCCGCGGAGTCGAGCCCGACCCCGAGCAGCCGGTCAGGCCGGGTCAGGGCGGCGCTCAGGATGGCGTCCGCCGACTCCACCGGCTGATCGCGCAGGAAGCAGAGGATGAGCCCGCCGCTGATACCGAGGTCGCGCTCGCCCTCGGCGATGGCGCCGGAGATGCCGTCGACGACCGCCTCGATCGGGATGCCGCGCTCGACGTGCGCCTGCGGGTCGAAGAAGAGCTCGGCGTGCCGGACGCCCTGCTCGGACGCGGTGCGCAGGTAGCGGCGGGTGAGCTCGGCGAAGTCGTCCTCGGTGCGCAGGACGTCCATGGTCGCGTAGTAGAGGTCGAGGAAGGACTGCAGGTCGGAGAACTCGTACTGCTCGGCCAGCTGCTCCACCGAGTCGTAGGGGAGTGAGACGCCGTTGCGGGCGGCGAGCTCGAACGCGAGCTCGGGCTCGAGCGTCCCCTCGATGTGCAGGTGCAGCTCGGCCTTGGGCAGGGCATACAGGGCGGAATCGGACGGCTGGGCGGTCATGCATCGATCCTCCCACCCGGCCGGGCGGCGCACGCAATCCTCCCCGCGGATGACGCGCGTGCGGTCGCCCGCTGGTTAGCGTCGGAGGATGACCGGGATCGTGAGGCGCCGCACAGCCCTGCTCACGGCGGCCGTCCTCATCGTGGTCGCTGGGCTGACCGTCCACAAGACCGTGGACGGCTGGGCCGGCGCCTTCGCCGGGGACGCCCTGTACGCGGTCCTGATGGTGACGCTCGTGGCGCTCCTCGCTCCGCGCTTGGCCGCACGGTGGGCGGGGGCGATCGGCTTCGCCGTGTGCGCGACGGTAGAGGTGCTCCAATTGACGGGCGTCCCCGCGGTGCTGTCGGCAGCGGTTCCGGGAGCCGAGCTCGTGCTCGGGTCGACCTTCCAGTGGAGCGACCTGGTCGCCTACGCGATCGGGGCCGCAGGCGCGGCCGCCCTGTACGCCGCGTCGGTCAGACGCGCAGCAGGATCTTCCCGAGGTGCGCGGAGGACTCCATCCGCCGGTGAGCCTGCGCGGCGTCCTCGAGCGGGAACACCGCGTCGATGACCGGGCGGACGGTGCCGTCCGCGATCAGGGGCCAGACGTGCTCCCGCACGGCCGCGATGATCGCGGTGCGTTCGGCGAGCGGGCGCGCCCGGAGCGTCGTGCCCTGGATGCGCGCACGCTTGCTCATCAGCATCCCCATGTCCACCGCGGCGAGGGTCCTGTCCCTGACCGCGATCGACATGATCCTGCCGCCGGTCGCGAGCGCCTCCAGGTCGCGGGGGATGTAGGCGCCGCCGACGATGTCGAGGACGACGTCCACGCCGCGTCCGCCGGTCGCCGCCAGCGCGGCGGCGACGAAGTCGTCTGTGCGGTAGTCGACGGCGGCGTCGGCGCCGAGTCGCCGGCAGAAATCGGCCTTCTCCCGGCTGCCCGCCGTCGCGATGACGCTCGCGCCGAACGCGCGGGCCAGCTGGATCGCCATGCTGCCGATGCCGCTGCTGCCGCCGTGGACGAGGAGCGTCTCCCCGGCGCGGAGGCCGCCCAGGTCGACCACGTTCGACCACACCGTCGCGGTCACCTCCGGGAGCCCGGCCGCCTCCACGAGGTCGACGGAGTCCGGCACGGGCAGCACGAGTCCCTGGTCCACGGTCACCTGCTCCGCGTAGCCGCCGCCGGGCAGGAGCGCGCACACCCGCTCGCCGACCGACCAGTCGGAGACGGCGTCGCCGACCGCGTCCACGACCCCGGAGACCTCGAGCCCCGGCCAGGCGGGCGCGCCGGCGGGGGAGGGGTAGTACCCGCGGCGCTGGCTGAGGTCGGCGCCGTTGACGCCGGCCGCCGTGACCCTGATGCGCACCTCGCGCTCCGCCGGCTGCGGTTCGGGGACGTCGGAGAGCGTGAGCGCGTCCGGTCCGCCCGGGGCGGGAACGGTCACGGCGCGCATCAGCGCATCCCGGTCCGCTCGGCGGCGGGACGCCTGCTCAGCACATCCCGGATCTTCACCTTGCTGGAGTACTCGATCGAGCCGTACCGGAACAGCCGCGCCGCGAGCCGCAACACGATCGCCGCGAGCACGAACAGCTCGACGATGATGATGATCGCCTGCCAGAGCGGCAGCGAGCCGAACGCGTTCAGGATGAGCGCCGTGATCGGCGCGGTGTACGGGAAGTAGGCGAGGATCTGCACGATCGGCGCCTGCGGCGAGCTGACCGCGAAGCCGGACGCGTACAGCGGGATCACCACGGCGAAGATCACAACGGAGAACACCGGCGCCGCATCCTTCGCCGTCGGCATCACCGCGCCCACGGCGACGAGCGTCCCGGTGAAGAGGGCGAAGCCGCCGATCAGGATCAGCGCGCCGACGATCATCTTCTGCGGGTCGAAGACCAGCCCGCTGAGGTCGAGGCTCGGGATGTTGAGCTGATCCCGGAAGAACAGGAAGCCGATCAGCATCGGCAGGGCGAACACCGCGATCTGGATGATCCCGATGGCGAACAGCGAGATCACCTTGCCGATCAGCAGGTTCGTCGGGTTGATCGTGGTCAGGATCATCTCCGTGACGCGGTTCTCCTTCTCCTCGAGCGTGGAGTTCAGCATCTGGTTGCCGAGGAACACGATCACGATGAAGAACGCGGCGAGGAAGATCAGCGCGGGCAGGATCGCCTCGAAGCCGGGAGCGACCTTCCCGTCCTTGAACGTCGTCGTCGCCGTGTCCACCTCGCCGCGGAGGATGGCGACATCCACCGGCCGGTCGAGCGACTTCTCCACGCTCGTGGACAGCAGCGACTCGGCGACGGCGGAGTAGCGGCTGTTCTGGAACAGGCCGGCGTCGGCGCCGTAGACGCGCACCGTCTCCTTCGCGGGGTTCGCCGGGTAGTCGAAGAACGCCTCGGTGCCGCCGATCTGCACCTCCTCGACGCCCTCGGAGCTGCTCTCGACCTTCTCGCCGCCGTACTCGCGGGCGATCGCCGGGTCGATGAGGCCGGAGGCGTCGGCGTACAGGAACTCGAAGCGCGCGTTCTTCTGCTGATCGGCGGTGTTCGCGGTCGAGACGTTTGAAGCGATGATCAGGCCGCCGAGACCGAACACGAGGATGGGGAGGATGAGCGTCACGGCCCAGAACCGCCGCTTGGAGACGGTCCTCAGGAACTCGAACGATATGACGGTGGAGAGGTTGTGGCGGGCCATGGTCAGTCCTCCTCGCGGCTCTCGGAGCCGTACACCTCGACGAAGATGTCGTCGAGGGATTTGCGGGTGGGAGCGAAGCGGGTGATGTCGAGGCCGGCACCGATCAGCCCGCGCAGGATGGCGGCGGTGTCGGCGTCGTTCGCGACCTCCAGCTCGGCGCGGCCGCCGGCGTCGCTCGCGATGCGGTAGTCGGGGGAGGAGGGGATCACGCCGTCGTGTTCCACGCGGATGATCGTGCCGCCGAACTGCTCCTGCACCTCGGAGACGGTGCCGTAGGCGCGGGAGACGCCGTCCTTCAGGAGGATGACGCGGTCGCAGAGCCGCTCGACCTCCTCCATCTGGTGCGTCACCATCATCACCGTGGAGCCCGCGCGCTTCTGGTCGTCGATGATGTCCATCAGCAGGCGCCGGTTGACCGGGTCGAAGCCCTTGGTCGGCTCGTCGAGGATGAGCAGCTCCGGCTGGTTCATGATCGTCACCCCGAGCTGCACCTTCTGCTGCTGGCCGCCGGAGAGCTTGTCGAGGCGCACCTTCTCCTTGTCGCCGAGCCCGACGCGCTCCAGGTACTCGCGCGACCAGCGGCGCGCCTGCTCCTTGCCGAGGCCCTTCAGCTTGCCGAAGTAGACCATCACGTCGATGACAGACTCCTTCTTGTACAGCCCGCGCTCCTCCGGAAGGTAGCCGAGACGCTCGCCGACCTCGGGCGTGAAGACCGTGCCGTCGATGTGCAGCACGCCCGCGGTCGGCTGGTAGATGCCGAGCAGAGCACGGATGGTCGTGGTCTTACCGGAGCCGTTGCTGCCGAGGAAGCCGAACGTCTCACCGCGCGCGATGTCGAAGGAGAGGTCGCGGATCACGGTCGTGCGGCCGAAGTCCATCCGGAAATCGGCGATGTGGACGAGGGGTTCGGTGGAGTCGCTCACACGGTCGAGCCTAGGGGGAACGGCCTCTTGCGCAGAGGCCGACGCGCCCCTATGCTATTAAACGAAAGTGTTGAACAATGCAAAGGTTGCACATGGATGAGGACGCGGCGACACAGGACCGGCTCGACAGGGCGTTCCGGGCCCTCGCCGACCCGGTGCGCCGGGCGATGATCGCCCGCCTGAGCCGCGGCCCCGCCACCGTGAACGAGCTCGCCGAGCCGTTCGCGATCACGACGCAGGCCGTCTCCCGGCACATCCACGTGCTGGAGGAGGCCGGTCTCGTCACCCGCACCAGGGAGGCCCAGCGCCGCCCCGTCCACCTCGCGCCGACGGCTCTCGAGGAGCTGACCGGCTGGATCGACCGGTACCGCCTCGTCCACGAGCAGCGGTTCCGCACGCTCGACGCCGTGCTCGAGAAGCTCGACGGTCCCGGCGACGGGCGCACCGACACGAAGGAGTGAGAACAATGAGCAACGCCGTCACCATCACCGCCCCCGAGGGGCTGCCATTCACCGACATCGAGCGGGAGTTCGACCACCCCGTCGAGACCGTCTTCCGTGCATACAAGGAGCCGGAGCTCGTGCAGCGCTGGCTGGGCCCGCGCGGCTACGAGATGGACGTGGAGGAGTACGACTTCCGCACCGGAGGGCGCTACCGCTACACGCACAGGGACGGCTCGTCCGAGTACCGGTTCAACGGCGTCTTCCACGTCGTACGGGACAACGAGTTCGCCATCCAGACGTTCGAGTTCGAGGGCGTGCCGGACGTGGTGAGCATCGAGTCCGTCACGTTCGAACCGCTGGAGGGCGGTCGCACGCGCGTGCGCGCCCACGCCGTCTACCCGACGGTGGAGGCGCGCGACGGCATGGTCGCCTCCGGCATGGAGCGCGGCGTCGTCGAGGGCTACGAGCGGCTCGACGAGGTGCTCGCCGGGGCGTGACCGCGTCGGCTCGGCTCGGCTCTCCTCGGCCCTCCTCGGCCTCGGCGACATTTGTGCCAAATCGTGGCTATGCCGCGCGTGCAATCGATATTTGCACCAAATGTCGCGGCGCTACCCGGCGGCGCTACGCCAGCGCGTCGAGGAGCGCCGGGTGCAGCAGGCCGTTGGAGGCCAGCGATGACCCGTTGCCGGGGCCGGGGGTGCCGGTCACCGAGGTGAACACGCCGCCGGCCTCCTCGACGATCGGGATGAGCGCCGCGAGGTCGTAGGTCTTCACGCCGAACTCGCCGACCGCATCCAGCACGCCCTCGGCCAGCAGCATGTACGACCACATGTCACCGTAGGCACGGTCGCGCCAGACGCTGCGGGTCAGGGCGATGAGCCGGTCGAGGTAGCCGGCCTCGTCCCACTGCGCGATGCTCTGGAAGCTGATCGACGCGTGCTCCAGGTCGGCGACGCCGGAGACGCGCAGGGGGCGCGGCTCGGCGCCTGCCGCATCCCTCGTCCACGCGCCGGCCCCCGTCGCCGCCCACCAGCGCTTGCCGAGGGCGGGCGAGCTGACCACGCCGACGACCTGGACGCCGTCCACGGCGAGGGCGATGAGCGTGCCCCACACCGGGACGCCGCGAAGGTAGTTGGCGGTGCCGTCGATCGGGTCGATGATCCACTGGCGGTGGGCGTCGCCCTCCGTGCCGTACTCCTCGCCGAGGATGCCGTCCTCCGGCCGCTCGGACGCCAGCTCCTCCCGCAGCGCGCGCTCCACGGCCAGGTCGGCCTCGGTGACGTGCGTGCGGTCGGGCTTCGTGTCCACGTGCAGGTCGCGTGAGCGGAAGCGGGCGCTCGAGATCTCGTCGGCGCGATCGGCGAGCCGGAGCGCGAGGTCGAGGTCGTCGGCGAAGGATGCGGGGGTGTCGGTCACGCTACGAGCCTAGCGAGGCCCGGTGAACGGCCGGTTGCGCGCGGCCCGGCGGCCCGGACACGCCCGGGACGACGCGCAGGACGCGCTCGATTGGCGAGCGGCCCCGATCGGATGCTAATGTTGAGCCTCGGTTCGGGTAACCGGATCGAATGCGCCTCTAGCTCAATCGGCAGAGCAATTGACTCTTAATCAATGGGTTCAGGGTTCAAGTCCCTGGGGGCGCACCACAGAAAAGGCCTCTGACCTGGCATCCACCAGGTCGGGGGCCTTTGTGGTTCGCGTTCGCGATCACGCGTGACCCCTAGCCGGCGCCGCCCGTGCGGAGGCCCGGCGTGATGAGCCTCCACAGCGCCTCCAGCTCCGCGTCGACCTGCTCCTCCGTCCCGGAGTCGATGGCCACCGAGAGGACCCCGAACAGGCAGTTGACGATCGTCTTCGCGGCCCGCGCCCGGTCGAGGGAGTCGGGGGCGTCGCCGTCGTCGACGGCTTCATCGAGGAATGGGACGAAGCGTTCCGCCCACGCGTCGTACGGGTTGATGCCCTGAGGGACGAGTCGGAGCTCCTGGCTGAGCCGCATCGCGGCACGGGTGCGGATGTTGGTGGCCATCGTCCTCGTCACCCGCCACGCGAGCAGGCGCATCCCGGAGAGCCCGCGTCCGCCCTGGTCGCGAACATCCTCCACGAGTGCCGGCCACGCGTCGAAACGCCCGGACAGGACGGCGTCCGCCATCGCCTTCTTCGACTCGAAGTGGAAGTAGACGGCGCCCTTGGTGAAGCCGGTGGCGGCGATGATGCGGTCGAGCCTGGCACCACTGAACCCGTAGCGTGCGAACTCGGTGGCGGCTGCGTCGAGGATCGTCTCGCGGGTCTCGAGGGCCTGCCGAGCGCGCTCTGCCATGCGACGGACCCTTCCTGGACGGGAGCGATGCCGCTCCGCTGAAGGATATCGCGACGCGACCGGCGGCGCGTGTGGGCGTCGGCTGGGCACGAGCCACGGATCCTCGTCCAGACCATATGGTCTTTCGGTCGAGGCTGATGAAGAATCCTTCAGCGAGTAAGGGTTTCGAAATCATGGCATCTCGCCCGCAGGGATTTTAGTATGTGAACGTCGCGTCAGCGAGTCGGGAGCCGTGGGGAACAGGTTCACCGGTGAGGCAGGGGCGATGGAGAGGGCGGCGCGGGGGCGCCGCCCTCTCCGATGGAGCCGGCCACAGCGGTCCGGCGGCCGACGGATGACGGGAGGGCGGCGGATGAGCCGGACGACAACGGCACGGATCCTTGCTGCGGCCCTCTCGGCGGTGTTGATCGGCGCTGCTGCCGGATGCACCGCGGTGCAGTCGCGGCCAACGACGCACCCGGCGGTCTCCACCGCCGGCTGGCCGACCGCGCAGGTCTATCACACGGGTCGCACGTCGCCGACGCTCACCGTCCCGGCGGGAGCGCGCTCGCTGCACATCGACTTCAGCTGCACCTACGGCCTGTACTCCGTCGGGCCGAGCGCGGACATGGACAGGCGCGAAGGGACCTGCGGAGGCGCACAGAGCTTCGACTTCGACATCCATTCGATCGCGGCGGGCACACGACTGATCGTCGATCTGGTGGTTCCGGATGGGACCCGGCTGGCGGCGACGATGAATTTCAGCACGGCGCCGTTCGCTCCCGACCGTGCGACCGCGAAGCAGTGCGCCACGCTCGCCACGGTCCAGGAAGCGTACTGGAACGCCGACCAGGGTCACGACCACGGCGACGTGTCGGACGCGCAGTGGACCGAGCGGACGGCGGCGGCGAAGGCCGACATCGAACGTCTCGCGAACGCGGCGGAGAAGCACCCTGCCTCGGCCGGCCTGCTCGGCACCGTCCTTCCGTCGATCGCGGGGTGGCTGACGGGTGCGGGGGACCATCCCGGCGGAGTCCTGCACGCGCCGCTCGGGGACTTCACGGCGGCGGAAACGCTCGCCGGCCAGATCTGCACGGCGAACGGGACCGCCATGGTCATCCATTCGAGCTACGGCGGCTGAGGCGCCGCGCGGGTCGCGGGCGTGCGGGCTCCCGCAGAGAACGGAAGCAGTGCGCAATGCTCTGGTGGTGACCGGCGACCGAGAGAACACTGTCGAGGTTCCGGTCGGGGTCGCCCGGGCACTCGTCGAGCATGGCGTGAGCCTCACGCTCTATTCGATGACGTCCCACGACAATCACTTGAGCCTCCCCTCCGACTGGTAGTCGTCCGACACGGCGAGAGCCCGTGCTCGTGAACTCGTGAAGCCGGTAGCATTTCGCTGGCATCACCACCACGGGGAGCCCGCGTCGAATGCGCCAAACACAGATCGTGGAGAACAATGCGTGGATCGGTCGCCGTCGGCGGGCGTCGCTGGAGGTGGGCGGCCATCGGGGTGGTCGCCGCCGCATACGTCGCCGCAGTGATCTTCGCTGCGGCAACCCACCAGCCCCTCGACGACACCGCACCGAACACCACGATCATCACGGCGAAGACGTTCATCCCGAGTCACGAGGACTGCGGCGGACCCTCGTGTGTAGACGTCCCCGACGACTGGCAGTTCGACATCATGACCGGGCGAAGGGCCAACACCATCGACGTGAGCCGCCAGACCTACGACGAGTACAGCGTCGGAGACACGTACACCCCGTAGCCGGCGCCACGCCGGGTGCGGGCCCAAAGAATCGTTCCCTCGGCGCGCACCGAGCGGCCGCCTACCAGGGCAGGACGCCGTAGCCGCCCTCGCGGTCGGAGCGCCAGAGGTGGCCCCAGAGGATGCCGGACGGCCCGTCGGCGGGGAGGGTCGCCAGGTGGACGCTCGGCTCGGCGCCGTCCTGGACCGAGCGGATGCCGCGGTGGTCGTTGAAGTCGGTGTCGGTGAAGCCGGGGTTGGCGGCGTTGACCTTGATCGGGGTGTCCCGCAGCTCCCTGGCGTACATGGCGGTGAGCATGTTCACCGCCGCCTTCGACGACGGGTACTGCGCCGACGCCGGCATCGCGTACAGCGGGCTCTCCGGGTCGGACTGCGAGCCGATGGAGCCGACCTCGCTGGAGACATTGACGATGCGCGCCGCTTCCGCCCGGCGCAGCAGCGGCAGCATCGCGTTCGTCACCGCGACCAGCCCGAACACGTTCACCTCGTACACCGCGCGCATGTCATCGAGGGACGTCTCGCTGGCGAGCGCCCTCTGCCGGGACACGGTCGCCGTCCCCGCGTTGTTGACCAGCACGTCCAGCCGGCCGAACTCGGCGTCGATCCACTCCGCCGCGCGGGCGATCGAGGCGGCGTCGGTCACGTCGAGCGGCACGAACCGGGCGTCCGCGCCGAGCTCGCGCAGTGACGCCTCGGCCTCACGGCCGCGCTGCTCGTCCCGCGCGCCGATCAGGACCGTCATGCCCAGCTCCGCCAGCCGCCGCGCGGTCTCGTAGCCGATTCCCTTGTTCGCCCCGGTGATGAGCGCGATCCTCGTCGTCACGCGGCCACTCTACGCGCGGCCGGCGGGCGGATCACCGTGAGGCTGACCGCTTCCATGGTCGCGCCGAATGGTGAGTAGATGCCGGTGTCGGTGCGTCGGTAAGGGCATTCACTCACCTCTCACCGGCGTGAGGGACGGGCGCCGCTAGCGCAGCTCCTTCCGCGGCATCACGATCTCCTTGATGATCAGGATGATCCCGGCCGAGATCGGGATGGCGACGAGGGCGCCGGGCAGGCCGAAGAGCGTCGAGCCGGCGAGGGCCGAGATCAGCACCACCGAACCGGGCACCTGCACCGCCTTGCCCATCACCTTGGGGGTGAGGATGTACGCCTCCACCTGCATGTAGATCAGCATGAAGATCAGCACCACGACGCCGCTGACGGGGGAGTGGATGAGCGCGAGCACCGTCATCACGGCGGTCGTGAGCACGGTGCCGATCAGCGGGATGAGCGTGATGAAGAACGCGGCGAGGGCGATCAGGAACGCGCCGGGGACCCCGGTCGCCAGCAGCAGGATGAGGCTGTACACCGCGTTGATGAAGGCGAGGATGACCATCCCGCTCAGGTACTTGCCGAAGTTCTCCAGGATGCGCTCCGAGTAGCCCTCGAAGCGGGCGCGGTGCGAGCGGCGCACCAGGCGGTAGAGCGACTGCTTGGTGGTGTCGTAGGACGCGATGAAGTAGATCGTGAGGATCGCGATGAAGAAGCCGGTCGTGACGGCGTTCAGCACCGAGAGGCCGAAGCCGACGAGTCCCTGGCCGATGTTCGCCCAAGTCTGCGGGTCCTTCACCTGGTCGGAGATCCACGACAGCGCCTGGCCGAGCACGCCGTTGCTGTACGCGTCGGCCGTGTCGAACCAGCCCTGACGGTAGAGCGCCTCGATCTCCTGCGGCACCGCCGTCGCGAGGAACGCGATCTGGTTGACGATCAGCGGGACGACCACCCAGATGATCCCGACGAGCAGGCCGAGGATGAGAAGGATCACGGTCACGATCGCCCAGGCGCGCTTCATCCCGTGCCGCTGGAACCAGCGGATGAGCGGGTCGAGGCCGACCGTTGCGAACGCGGCGAGGAACACGGAGAAGATGATCGAGCGCAGCCCGTAGAGCAGGAACCCGGTGACGACCGCGCCGAGGATGCCGAGCGTGACGACGTAGCCGAACAGGAGCGGGCTCCGCTTCAGGAGCGGGGCGGGCTGCCGGTCGCCGGCCGGGCCGCGGCGTGGAGGGTGGGTGAACCGCATGACGGGCCTCCTGCCGGTCGATCGGACGTCACGCCGAGCGTATTGGGCGCTGTCGCGGGGGACAAGAGCGACGCGCGCACGCGAGGCCGACCGGTCAGTGGGGACCCAAATACGCAACCCGGTTTGTTTGTATCGACGAATTCCTTGACCCGTGGATAGGCGCTGTGCTCTACTGTCCCCAGCAATTACAAAACCCACTTTCTTTGTAAACGGACGGAGAAGTCCCGCATGCTCCCTGGCGACACCGGCGCGGCGCACGATGTGCGCCAGGCGAACCTCAGCGGCGCGCGCGTCGCGGTCGCCCTGCGCGACGGTGGCCGGGCGACGGTGGCGCAGCTCGCGGAGCGGACCGGTCTGTCGCGTCCCACCGTCGAGGCGTCCCTGCCGGCGCTGCGGGAACGCGGGATCGTCGGCATGGTCGACGAGCAGACGCTCGGCGGTCGCGGGGCCGGGCGTCCCGCCCGCATCTTCGAGTTCATCGCGGACGCCGGCTTCCTCATCGGCGTCGACGTCGGCATCCACACGGTCCGGGTGGTCGTCGCCGACCTCGCCGGCCGCATCGTGGCCTGGTACGAGCGCGAGGTCGGGCGCGACTTCGTCGGCATGGGCCGGCTCGAGGTCGTCACCCAGTCGGTGCACGACTGCCTCGCCGAGGCGGGCATCGACCTGGCGCGGCTCTCCCGGCTCTCCGGCATGGCCGTCGCCGTCTCCGGCATGGTCGGATCGGACGGGCGGCTGATCGTCTCGCGCAACTTCCCCGACTGGGAGGGCGTCGACATCGCCGGCCGCCTGCACGACGAGTTCGGCTGCCCCGTCGCCGTCGAGAACGACATGCGCCTCGCAGCGCTCGCCGAGCACCGGATGGGCGCCGCCCGTCTCGTCGACGACGTCGCCTACTTCTTCGCCGGCCACCGCGTCTCGATGGGGCTCATCATCGACGGGAAGCTCCGGCGCGGGCGCCACAACGCCGCCGGAGAGATCGGCGAGATCGTCTTCTCGATGCAGGTCGACGAGTCAGGGCAGCTGCGCTGGACGTCCGCGGAGACAGCGGAGGAGGTGTTCCGCATCGCGGCGGAGGGCGACGCGGCCGCGATCGCGGAGATCGAGCTCTTCGTCGCCGGCCTCGCCACCGGCATGGCCACCGTCACGATGGCGGTGGACCCCGATGTCGTCGTGGTCGGCGGCGGCCTGTCCCGGGCGGGCGAGGAGCTGCTGCGCCCGCTGCGCGCCGCGGTGATGAGAGAGATCCGAGTGCCGGTGCGGCCCTCGATCATCCAGTCGGAGCTGGGCGCGGAGTCCGTCGTCCTCGGCGCGCTCGCGCACGCGTCCGGCCAGGCGATGGAACGCCTCTACCTCGTGCCGGACATGCCGGAACCGGACATCGACATCGCCAGCGCGCGTGCCCTGGCCGAGAACAGGACCACGGAAGGAACCAGGTGATGACAGCAGAACGGCCGCTGCGGCTCGCGGTGATCGGCGCGGGTGCGCGCTCGGAGATCGCGGAGCACGCCGTCCGGAGCGGGGACGGCTCAATCGTCGCCGTCGCCGACCCGAGCGCCGCCGCGCGCGACCGGGCCGCGGAGCGGTTCGGCACGACGCGGCTCTTCGCCGGCCACCGCGAGCTGATCGCGGGCGGCGACGAGATCGACGCGGCCTTCGTCACCTCGCCCGACCACACGCACGCGGGGATCGCCGTCGACCTGCTCCGCGCCGGGATCGCGGTCTACCTGGAGAAGCCGCTCGCCATCGATGTGGACGACGCCGACGCCATCCTCGCGGCCGCGGCCGAGTCCGGCACCCGGCTCTACGTCGGCCACAACATGCGGCACATGGGCGTCGTGCGCATGATGCGCGACATCATCCAGCGCGGCGAGATCGGCGAGGTCAAGGCGGTCTGGTGTCGGCACTTCGTCGGCAACGGTGGCGACTACTACTTCAAGGACTGGCACGCCGAGCGCGCCAAGTCGAACGGCCTGCTGCTGCAGAAGGGCGCGCACGACATCGACATCATCCACTGGCTCGCCGGTGGATATGCGGAGCTGGTGACCGGGATGGGCGGCCTCACCCTCTACGGCGACATCGACGACCGTCGCGACAATTCCGACCGCACGATGCCGGACTGGTTCTCGATGGACGCCTGGCCGCCGCTTAGCCAAACCGAGCTGAACCCGGTGATCGACGTCGAGGACATCTCGATGGTGAGCATGCGGCTGGACAACGGGGTGTTCGCCTCGTACCAGCAGTGCCACTACACCCCCGACTACTGGCGCAACTACACCGTGATCGGCACGGAGGGGCGCCTGGAGAACTTCGGCGACACGGACGGCGCCATCGTGCGCGTCTGGAACCGCCGGACGACCTACGACCCCCACGGCGACGCCGAGTACACCGTGCTCGGCGACGACGGAGGACACGGGGACGCGGACGTGGCCACCGTGGCCGAGTTCGTGCGCTTCGTGCGCGACGGCACCGCGACGACGACGTCCGCGGTGGCAGCGCGCAACGCGGTGGCCGCCGCTGTGGCGGCCACGGAATCGCTCCGCGACGGATCCCGGCCCCACGTGGTCTCCGGCGTGGACGAGGCGGTCGCCGCCCGCTTGTAGCGGCGGCCCGCTCCCGGATCGCCCGGGGGCTCAGCACCACTGCACGACAGCACCACAGCACGACGCACCACACCCCGGACCGGCGAGGGCAAGTCGCCGGCCCGGGAGGCACCGAAACACCCCCACATTTCGAAGGAGAACCAATGCGAAAAGCCCTGCTCGCGGCCGCGGCCGCCGTCGCCTCCGCGGTCGTACTCGCCGGCTGCTCATCCAACACCGGTACCAGTTCGGATGCCGCTGCCGATCATAACCTCTCGGCCAGCATCTCCTACGCGTTCTGGGACGTGAACCAGAAGCCGGCGATGGAGGCCCTGATCAAGGACTTCAACAAGGAGTACCCGAAGATCAAAGTCACCACTCAGATCACGCCCTACCAGAACTACTTCACCAAGCTGCAGACGCAGGGCTCGTCGAAGACGCTGCCCGACGTGTTCTGGATGAACGGACCCAACTTCCAGCTGTATGCGTCGAACGGGATGCTCGAGCCGATCGGCTCCGGCATCAAGCCGTCGAACTACCCGACGGCGCTCGACGACCTCTACAGCTGGGACGGCAAGCAGTACGGCGCCCCCAAGGACTTCGACACGATCGGCGTCTACTACAACAAGGCGATCTTCGACAAGGCGGGCGTCGCCTACCCGACCGCCGACTGGACGTGGGACGAGTTCCACCAGAAGGCGAAGCAGATCTCCGACAAGCTGAAGGCGCAGGGCGTCTACGGCGTGACCAGCGGCCTCTCCGGGGGCCAGGAGATGTACTACAACACCATCCTGCAGGCCGGCGGCTCGATCATCTCCGACGACGGCAAGAAGTCCGGCTACGACGACCCGAAGTCCATCAAGGGTCTGCAGTTCATCCGCGACCTGGTCGCGGACGGCTCCTCGCCGACGCCGTCGCAGCTGTCGGACACCCCGCAGGACCAGTGGTTCATCAACTCCAAGTCGGCCATGATCTGGTCGGGCACCTGGCTCAACTCCGAGCTGCTCGCCTCGCCGATCAAGAGCACGATCGCGCTCGCACCGCTGCCGAAGGACGAGCGTCAGGCGACGGTCATCCACGGTCTGGCGAACGTCGTCGCGAAGGACTCCAAGAACAAGTCAGCGGCGATCGCCTTCCAGACCTACCTGGCGGGCAAGGAGGCCGCCGAGACGCAGGCCACGATGGGCGCCGCGAACCCCGCGTTCAACGGCACCCAGCAGGCGTTCGTCGACACGGCGCCGTGGGACCTGAACATCTTCGAGAAGGCGGCGGCCGACTACGCCTACCCGTACCCCATCTCCAAGAACACGGCGGCGTGGAACAAGGCCGAGAACGACCTGCTGCCCGACGCGTTCAGCGGCAAGAAGCCGGTCGACGAGGTCGCCAAGGAGCTGGCCAAGCAGATGAACGCGGACCTCGCCAAAGAGTGACGATGTCGACGGAGACGATCACGAAGGGAGCGGGCGCCGCGCAGGCGGCGCCCGCCACCCCGGGCGCGCGAGCGCCGCGGGGCACGAAGCGCGGCCGGCGCCGCAACGACTGGCTCTGGGCCGTGCTGTTCGTCGGCCCGCTGCTGTTCGGCGTCCTGGTGTTCTACATCTGGCCGATCTTCCGCAACGCCTACTTCAGCTTCACCACGTGGGGCGTCTTCGGCGGCGCGACCTGGAGCGGCCTGACGAACTACCAGCAGATGCTGGCGGATCCCGATTTCTGGCGGTCCATCCTCAACACCCTGATCTATGTCGGCATCCTGCTCGTCGGCATCCCGGTCGCGGTGTTCTTCGCCTCGCTGATCAACCGGCCGGGGCTGCGCTTCGCCGCCGCGTACAGGACGGCGTTCTTCCTGCCGTACGTCGCGATGCCCGCGGCGGTGGCGATGGTGTGGCGCATCATCTTCAACGGCGACTTCGGCGTCATCAACTACGCGCTGTCGCTGGTCGGCATCAAGGGCCCCAACTGGCTGAGCACCGAGTGGGTCGCGCTGATCGCGGTCGGCATCGTCGGGATGTGGATCTCGCTCGGCTTCAACCTGATCGTGCTCTCCGCCGGCATGAAGAGCATCCCGCCGGAGATGTACGAGGCGTCGTCGCTGGACGGCGCGAGCCGCACGCGGCAGTTCTTCTCGATCACGGTGCCCCTGCTGACCCCCTCGATCTTCTTCGTCTCGGTCATGACGGTGATCACCGGGTTCCAGCTGTTCGACCTGCTCTACGCGCTGATGGGGACGCAGAACCCGGCGATCAACCAGACCCAGTCGCTGGTCTACCTGTTCTTCGCGCACCAGCAGACCGGGGACAACGGCTACGCCGCCGCGGTCGGCGTGGCGATCCTCGTGCTCGTCGGCGCGTTCACGATGCTCCAGTTCCGCATGCAGAAGAGGTGGGTGAACTATGTCTAGCTCCGTCGCCGCGCGTCCACGAACCGCGAACCCCCGTGCCGGGAGCGCACGCAGCCGCAACGGCCTGACCCACGTGGTGCTGATCGTCGCCTCGGTGCTGATGATCTTCCCGTTCGTGTGGCAGATCCTGATGTCGCTCGCCACCAACGCGCAGGTCACCTCCGTCCCGCCGACCGTCTGGCCGGGGGAGCTCCACTTCGAGAACTTCGCGCACGTGTTCGACCAGCTGCCGTTCCTCAACCAGCTCTGGGTGTCCGTCGCGGTGACGGTCATCCGCACGGTGGGACAGCTGCTGCTCTGCTCCATGGCGGGCTACGCGTTCGCGCGGATGGAGTTCCCGTTCCGGCGGACCATCTTCGCGCTGGTGCTCGTCATCCTGATGGTGCCGCCGCAGGTCTACCTGCTGCCGCAGTACCAGATCGTGCAGGGCCTCGGTTGGCTGAACACCATCGCCGGCATCGCGGCCCCCGGCATCTTCAGCGCGTTCGGCACCTTCCTGATGCGGCAGTTCTTCCTCGGGCTGCCGGACGAGCTCGCCGAGGCGGCGCGGCTGGACGGCGCGAACCAGTTCCAGATCTTCTGGAAAGTGATGCTGCCGCTGGCCAAGCCCGGGCTCTCGGCGCTCGCGATCATCACGGTGCTCGCCTCCTGGAACGACCTGCTCTGGCCGCTGATCGTGGCGACGGACTCCACGCAGATGCCGCTCGCCCCCGGAATCGCGACGCTCACCAGCCAGCGCTCCATCCCGGACTACCCGCTGCTGCTGGCGGCCAGCCTGCTGGCGATGGCGCCCGTCCTCATCCTCTTCCTCATCATGCAGAGGCGCGTCATCGACGGCATCGCCTTCTCCGGCATGAAGTGACGACCCCCAGAAAGGCACATCACGTGAACACCCTTCGAGTCGGCCTGATCGGGGCCGGCGGGATCAGCCGCGTCCACGCGGACGGCTGGCGGGCGCTCGGCGCCGCCGTGTCCGTGTACTCGCACGAGGGCGCAGACGCGCTCGCGGAGCAGTACGGCTTCGCGGTGGCCCCCGACCTCGACGCGCTGATCGCGGCGAGCGACATCGTCGACATCGTCACCCCGACGCCCAGCCACGGCCCGCTCGCGCTGGCGGCGATCGCCGCGGGGCGGCACGTCGTGTGCGAGAAGCCGCTCGCGGGCACCGCCGAGGAGGCGCGCGCCGTGGTGGACGCGGCGCGCGAGGCCGGGGTGCGCCTGTTCCCGGCCCACGTCGTCCGCTACTTCCCGGAGTACGCGCAGGTGCAGCGCCAGGTCGCGGCCGGCCGGATCGGGGATCCCGCCGTGCTGCGGTTCGTGCGCGGCGGCGAGGCGCCGCGGGCCGGCTGGTTCCACGACGAGGCGGCGGGCGGCGGCATCGTGCGCGACCAGATGATCCACGACCTCGACCAGGCGCTGTGGCTGGCCGGGGATGTCGTCCGCGTCTACGCGGTGCAGAGCCGGCGGGCGGCGGACGCCGCGGCGCCGGACGCGGTCACCGCGCACGTCGTGCTCACGCACGCGAGCGGGGCGCTCAGCCACGTGCAGGGCAGCTGGGGTCCGCGCGGGATGGTGTTCCGCACCAGCGCGGACATCGCGGGCGCTGCGGGCACGCTCGCCATCGACTCCTTCGACGCGCCCAGCCGGCTCGACATCCCGGCCGCGCAGGACGGCGAGGGCTACCTGCCGCCGCCCACCCACGCCGAGAGCCCGTACACCGCCCAGCTGCGCGACTACGTCGCGGCGATCGCGGAGGGTCGGGATGCGCGCGTCACCGCCGAGGACGGCATCCGCGCGGTCGCCGTCGCCGAGGCGGCCATGGAGTCGCTGCGAACGGGTGCGCCCGTCGAGCTGGATCTCGCCGCCGCCGTCCTCCCCGCACCCGTGACCGCAGAGGCGGTCGGCGCATGACCGGCGCAGAGACCGAGAAGGAGACCATGAGCATCCCCGCCGACCGGCCGCTGAAGGTGGCCGTGCTGTCGTTCGCGCACACCCACGCCATCGGCTACTGCCGTGCGCTTGCCGGCCGCGCCGACATCGACCTGGTCGTCGCCGACCCCGACGGCGCCGCCGCTCCGGACGACGCTCCGCGCGGACGCGAGCTGGCGGACGCGCTCGGCGTCCGCTACCTCGACAGCTACGAGGAGGCGCTCGCCTGGGGTCCGGACGCGGTGATCGTCACCGCCGAGAACGTGCGGCACCGAGCGCTGGTGGAGGCGGCCGCGGCCGCCGGCGCGCACATCCTGTGCGAGAAGCCGCTGGCGACGACGGTCGAGGACGCCGAGGCGATGCTGGCGGCGGCCGACCGCGCCGGTGTGACGCTGATGACCGCGTACCCGGTGCGCTTCGCGCCCGCGTTCGCCGACCTGGTGCAGCGCGTGCGAGCAGGACAGCTCGGCACCCTGCTCGCCGTCAAGGGGACGAACAACGGCAAGCTGCCCTCCGATCGCGCCTGGTTCACGGATGCGGCGCTGTCCGGAGGCGGGGCGCTCGTCGACCACGTCGTGCACTGCGCCGACCTGCTGGACGAGCTGCTCGCCGAGCAGCCGGCGACCGTGCACGCGGTGTCCAACCGCATCCTGCACCCGGAGGCGACGGTCGAGACCGGCGGGCTCGTGACCGCGGTCTACGGCAGCGGGGTGATCGCGACGATCGACTGCTCGTGGAGCGTGCCGGATGCGGCCGCGACCTGGGGCGGCCTCACGCTGCAGGTGACCGGAACCCGCGGCTCGGTGACGATCGCACCCTTCGCGCCGCACGTCGCCGGGCAGACGGCTGACGGACCGGTGTGGGAGCCGACCGGGGACGACCTCGACGCGGCGATGATCGCCGAGTTCGTGGACGCCGTGCGCTCGGGACGTCCGGCGCGGCCCGACGGCCGGGTCGGCCTCCGGACGTTGCAGGTCGTGGATGCGGCGCGCCGGTCCGCCGCGACCGGCGAGGTGGTCGTCCCGCGCGGCTGAGCCGACGACTCCGGCGCGCCGTCGCTCAGCGGTCGCGGGCGATGATCGAGAAGTCCTTCTCGCCGTCGCCCGCCTCGACGGCGCGCTGCAGCTCGGCGGCGACCAGCGCGACCGCGGGAAGCGGCGTGTCGGAGGTCGCCAGCATGAGCCGCGTGTCCTTCGCGAGGGCGGCGGCGGAGAACTGCGCGTCGTCGAACTCGCCTGCCGTCACCAGCCGGCCCTTCATCGCGGCCATCGGGGCGATCGCGGTGAGCGACAGCGTCTGAAGCACCTCGTCGCCGTCGAGACCGGCGGAACGGCCGAGCCGCAGCGCCTCCGCGAGCGCCTCCATCGACACGGCGAGGGCGAGGTTCGCGACGAGCTTGGATGCGGCGGCCTTGGGCGCCGCATCGAAGGTGCGCAGCTTGTCCGGGTCGGCCCAGAGCGCCACCAGCCGCCGCGCCTCGCGGGCCGCGTCGTGTTCGCCGCCGATCAGCACGGCGAGCGCGCCGGCCCGTGCGGGCGCGAGCGACCCGACGACGGGGGAGTGCACGTAGCGGATGCCCGCCTCCGCCGCGAAGTCGGCGAACGCGGTCGCGTCCTCGGGCGAGACGGTCGTCACGTCGATCCAGAGCGCGCCGGGACGCCACGGCAGCGACCCGTCCACGATGACCTCGCGCACCGTCTCCGGGCCGAACAGCACGCTGACGACGGCTTCCGCGCCGTCCACCGCCTCGGCCGCCGTCCCGGCGATGCGCGCCCCACGGCGGCCGATCGCCTCGGTCGGCCCGGGGGAGCGGTTCCACGCGGTGACCCGGTGGCCGGCGTCGATCAGGTGGGGAACGAGCTCGCGGCCCATCCGGCCGAGCCCGAGGAATGTGATGTCCATGGCGCCCACTCTCCACCGGGACGCCGGACTCCGGAAGGGGTCAGCACTCCGCGCGTTCGCGCTCCAGGAAGGCACGCTCCGCAGCGTTCTCGCAGAGTCGCAGGGCCGCGTCGTACTCGGCGGCGGCGTCCGCCGTCCTGCCGATCCGCCGCAACAGCCCGGCGCGCACGCCGTGCAGCACGTAGAAGTCCTCGAGCGCCTCGCGCAGCGGCTCGGTCTCGGCGAGCCCCGCCGCGGGTCCGGCGACCTCGGCCACGGCGACGGCCCGGTTGAGCGCGACGACCGGGGTCGGCTGCACCCGCAGCAGCTGGTCGTAGAGCGCGACGATCTGCCGCCAGTCCGTCGCGTCGGCCGTGGCGCCGTCGTCGTGCACCGCCTGGATGGCCGCCTGCAGCTGGTAGCGCCCCGGCCGGCCGCGGGCGAGGCAGCGGCGCACGATCGCGTGGCCCTCGGCGATTCTGTCCGCGTCCCAGAGCGTGCGGTCCTGGTCGGGCAGCGCGACCATCCCGCCGTCGGCGCCGAGCCGGGCCGGGCGGCGGGCGTCCACGAGCAGCAGCAGCGCCAGCAGTCCCTGCACCTCCTCCTCGTCGGGCAGCAGTGCGGCAAGCAGGCGAGCGAGGCGCAGGGCCTCGGCGCACAGTTCGTCGCGCACGAGCCGGTCGCCGGCCGACGCCGTGTAGCCCTCGCTGAAGATCAGGTACACGACCGCCAGCACGGAGTCCAGCCGTTCCGGCAGGTCGGGTGCGGAGGGGATGCGGTACGGGATGCGCGCATCCCGGATCTTCGCCTTCGCCCGGGAGATCCGCTGCGCCAGCGTCGGCTCGGGGACGAGGAAGGCGCGCGCGATCTCGGCGGTGCTGAGGCCGCCGAGCAGGCGCAGTGTCAGCGCGACCCTGGCGTTCGGGGCGAGCGCCGGGTGGCAGCAGGTGAAGATGAGCCGGAGGCGGTCGTCGCCGATGGGGCCATCGTCGGCGGGCTGCGGGTCGCCGGCGTCGAGGGCGAGCAGCCGCGTCGCCTGCGCCTCCCGCTCACGGCCGACCGACTCGCGGCGCAGCCGGTCGATCGCGCGCCGCCGGGCGGTGACGATGATCCAGCCGGCGGGGGCGGGCGGAACCCCGTCGGTCGGCCAGCGACCGGCCGCGATGGCGAACGCCTCCTGCACCGCGTCCTCGGCCCGGTCGAGGTCACCGAGGGCGCGGTACAGCACCGAGACGGCGCGGCCGTACTCGGCGCGGAAGACGTCGGCGACGGCCGCGGGGGCCTCCGGCGCCCCCGGTGCGCCCGGCGCCTTCGGTGCGCCCTCGTTCACGCGCTCGTCCACGGCCGGCTCAGGCGAACGGCCTGACCTCGATCGGCAGGGTGGTGGCGACGGCGAGCCTGCGTCCCCACGCCATCGCCGCATCCAGGTCTGGCACATCGACGATGGTGAAGCCGCCGAGGTGCTCCTTGCCCTCCGCGAACGGTCCGTCCGTCACGACGACGTCGTCACCGCGCGGGCGCAGCACGGTGGCGGACGACGGCGGGAGCAGCCCGTTCGAGAACACCCACGCCCCGGCGGCGCGCATCTCGGTGTTGAGGGCGTCGAGGTCGCGGCCGATCGCGGCCAGGGCCTCCGGCTCCGGGACGGGTCCGTCCGGCTGGTAGACGCTGAGCAGGTACTGGGTCATGGTGTCTCCTTCTCTCTCACCGTCCACACGAACGGCGAGGGGAGTTCTCGACATCATGCCCCGGATTCGTTCCTCCGCTCCAGACGTGCGACACCGATCTTCGAGTCGGCCATGCCGTAGAAGACCCAGTCGACGCCGTCCACGCGCTCGATCGCGGTGGGGAAGACCACGTTCGGGACGATCCCGCTGCGCTCCTCCTCCGTCTCCGCGGCGAGCAGCGGCTCCGGGGTCCGCTGGAGGACGCGCCACGGCTCGTCGGCGTCCAGGATCATCGCTCCGGCCGCGTAGTTCACGTTCTGCTGCTGGGCGATGCCCGGCTCCAGGCGGCCGGTGACCCCGTGATGCAGCAGCAGCCAGCCCTCCGGCACCCGGACGGGCGCGGGACCGGCGCCGATCTTCAGCTCCTCGAACGGGAACTCGGGACCGGCGAGGAACCGGTTCGCGCGCCAGCGGGTCAGCTCCCGGACGTCGGCGCGGACGGCGTCGAGCGGGATGAACGCGATCCAGATGCTCGGCCGCTTCTCGGCCAGTGCCTCCGGGGGATGCTCGCCCTCGCCCGGCCGCACCCCCTCCAGATCCCACACCGGGCGGTGCAGCACCGCGAGGCTCGGCGTGCCGTCCGGGGCGGTGACCGGCTCCGGGAAGAACACGGTGTCCTTGTTGTGGAACAGCCCGAGGTCGACGCCGGTGGCGTCGTCGTACTCGAACGTGACCGGGCCGAGGCGCTGCCAATCGCGCAGGTCCCGCGAGACGGCGACCGCGGTGCGCGGACCGAGCGGACCGTACGCCACGTACGTCATCACGTGCAGGCCGAGGGCGGGGACGGTGGTGATCCGTGGATCCTCGACGCCCGCGTTGTTCGCGCCGCGCTCGAACGCGCGGTCGGGTTCGAGGACGACACCCTCGCGCTCGACGCCGACGGGGACGCCGTCCTCGATCAGGACGCGCGCCAGCCCGACGCGGGAGACGTTGCCGGCGGCGACGAGCCGGGGCAGCAGGTAGAGCCCGCCGTCCGGCCCGCGGCCGGAGGCGGGGTTGAGCACGCCCTCGGCTTCGAGCGGTTCGTCGGCGGCCGGGGTCATCACGACGCCGGCACGGCTGAGGCGGTAGGGGAACGTCACTCGGTGACCTCCTTGTAGACGTAGAGTTCGCGGGAATCGTGTGGCGCATCCCAGCCCTGGGCGAAGGCCCAGCGGCCGTCGATGCGCTGCAGGCCGCCCCAGGCGAGCGAGCCGCCGGGATGGATGCCGAGCTGGGTGAACGGGACGTCCGCCCGGTAGTGCGCCTGGGCGGCGGCGAAGTCGCCGTGCTCGTCGGCGTAGAAGAAGTCGAGCACGAGGTCGTCGCCGTCGACGGCGGCACAGGCGACCTCGTAGAGCGTGCCGGGCAGCGCCGAGAGGTCGAGATACGGCTGCTCCTCGAATCGCCAGTCGAGCAGGTCGTCGGAGTGGCCGACCATCGGCCGCCCTCCGCAGCCCTCGGACAGGAACATCAGGTACTCGCCGCCGATCCGCACCGCGCGGCCGTGCTCGTCCCTGGGGACGACCGCGCCCTTCGCCCAGTCCTTCGAGACCTCCAGCGGGACCGCGAGGCCGCGCTTGCGCCACGACCGCAGGTCGTCGGAGTCCGCGCACATGATGTCGCACGCCACGTCTCCCGCCTCGGTGCGGCGGATGGCGTTATAGAACAGCACGTAGCGGCCGTCCGCCTCGTAGACCTTCGGGTCCTCGCAGCCGAGGACCTCGTTGGCGAGGGTCGGGTAGACGACCGGGTTGGCCGGGTCGTCGCGCCAGACGCCGTCCGTGCGCACGGCGTGGCCGATCCTGCTCGCCGTCGACTCCTTGCGCGGCGACGCTCGGTAGAACAGGTGCAGCTCCCCGTCCCGCTCGATCATGGTGGGGTTGAAGATGGACGAGCTGGTCCATCCGATCCCGGTCGGGTCCTCCCACTGACCCTCCAGGCGGAAGGTCAGCGACTCGTCGCGCGCGAACGGCCCGATCGCCCAGGGAGGCGGGTCGTCGTAGTGCGCGGAGAACTGGTCTGTCGAGATTGTGTCGGTGAGCGCACTGCTGTGCTCGAGCGCCTCCCGGTAGCTGGTGCGCAGGTCGTCCTGGTCGACGGCGGCGGCGAAATCCACGGGTCTCCTTGCGTGCGGCGGCTCAGCCCTTGACGGACGAGCCGATGTCGGTCGAGGTGAAGTAGCGCTGGAACACGATGAACAGCACGACGACGGGTGCCGCGAGCACAACGGCTCCGGCGAGGATGGCGCCGAACGGGTTCGCGGTGGAGGCGGCGACCGTGCTGATGTAGTTGGCGAGCGAGACGGCCAGGGGCTGCATGCTCGCCTCCTTCGTGATCAGGAACGGCCAGAGGAACTCGTTCCACGGGCCGATGAAGGTCAGCAGGATCACCGTCACCAGGGCCGGACGCACGAGCGGGAGCGCGACCCGCCAGAGCAGGGTGAACTCGCCGGCGCCGTCCACCCTGGCGGCGTCGAACAGTTCTCGCGGCAGCTGCAGGAAGTACTGCCGGAAGATGAGCACGGCCGCCGAGTTGATCGCGAACGGCAGGATCATCCCGAGGTAGTTGTCTGCGAGCCCGTAGTTGCGCGCGATGAGCACGTACAGCGGGATCATCAGCAGCTGGAACGGGATGGTCTGCACCAGCAGCGCGAGCGCGAAGGTCACGCCACGGCCCCGCCACTGCAGGATCGACAGCGCGTACCCCGCCAGCACGCCGAACACGACCGTGCACAGCAGCACGCCGCCGGTGAAGATCCCCGAGTTCGCGAGCCCCGACCACAGGTTGATGCGGTCGTTGATCGCCGCGTAGTTGTGCAGCGTCAGGTTCGCGGGGTTCGGGAAGGCGCCCGCGACGGAGGTGTCGGGCGCCGTCTGCAGCGACCCGACCAGCATGTAGTAGAAGGGGAACAGGAAGGCGATGGCGCCGAGCGTCAGCACGATCCCCTGCAGGATCGCCTGCGGCCGGCTCAGCCGTGCGGAGGAGGCGAGGTCGCGGCGCCGGCGCTCGCGCGGCGCCTTCCGCCCGTCCGCCACCGGGACATTCTTGATCGTGGTCATCAGTCGCGTCCTCCCGCGAATCGGTTCTGCAGCCAGCCGATGATCAGCACCAGGATCACGAGCACGACGCCGATCGCGGCGGCGTAGCCGGGGTGACCCTGCTGGATGCCCTGCTGGTAGATGAGGAGCACCGGCGAAGTCGAGTGCCCGTCGGGACCGCCGCCTCCGGTGAGCAGATAGGGCTCGGTGAACAGGTTGGCACCGGTGATGGTGGAGAGCAGCAGCACCAGCACGGTCGCGGGGCGCACGCCAGGAACGGTGACCGAGAAGAACTGGCGCACCCGCCCCGCCCCGTCGGTCGACGCCGACTCGTAGAGCTCGCGCGGCACGTTCTGCAGCGCCGCGAGGTAGAGCAGGATGTACAGGCCGAGCTGCTTCCAGGTCACGTAGATCGCGATCGTCGGCATCGCCAGCCACGGGTTCACGAACCACGACGGGTTCGGCGCGAGCGGCCCCAGGATCTGGTTGATCAGGCCGTCGCCGCTGAACAGGAACAGCCAGACGCCGATGATCGCGACGCTCGCGGTGACGTACGGGACGTAGTAGCTCATCCGCAGGAAGGTGCGGAACCGGGTGATGCTGTTCAGCCCGCTGGCGAGCACCAGCGAGAGCACCACCGTGAGCGGCACGTTGATGATCAGGAAGATGCCGACGTTGGCGAACGACTGGAGCACCGCGGGGTCGGTGACCACCTGGACGTAGTTGTCGAACCCGACGAACGGCTGGCTGACGTTCGCGCCCGGTGCGGCGAAGAAGTAGTCGAAGAACGACATGTAGACCGCGTAACCCAACGGGTACGCGAAGATCACCAGGACGAAGATCAGGTACGGAGCGCCGAACAGCCAGCCGAGCGGATTCTTGCCCAGGACCCGCTGCATCAGCGGCGGCCGCCGGCGCGGGGCCGTCCCGGCGGCGGGCGTGGTGCCCGCCGCCGGGGGAGCGGAGATCGTGCTCATGGCTACTTCTGCTTCTGGAGCGAATCGATCTTGTCGGACGCGGCCTTGAACGCGGACTCCACGCTGCCGGTGCCGTTGATGACGGCCTTCGAGTAGGCGTCGCGGAGAGCCTGCAGCTGGGCGATCGTGTTCACGCCGGTCGGGTCGTCGGCCGTGCGCTCGCTCTGCGCGCCGAACTCCTTGTAGGCGGGGTGCGAGTCGAAGTAGCTCGCGTACACGCTGGAGACGTCGCTGCGGATCGGCATCTGGCCGGTCACGTCGAGCAGCTTGCCGTCCTGCTCCTTGCTGGTCGCGAACTTCACGACATCCCACGCCGTGCCCTGGTTCTTGCACGAGGTGTACATGCCGATGTTCTTCGCGTCCGGGAAGGTGTAGATCTGGTCGGCCGGCTTGCCGTCCTTGGTCGGGACGGGCACGGAGCCCCACTGCACCTTGTCGTAGACCGCGATGGCCCACGGCCCCACGATCGCCATCGCGGACTTGCCGTCCGCGAACGCGTCGCCCTGGTACTGCTCCTTACCGGCGAGGTTGTCGGCGTAGATCGTCTTCCAGAAGTTCGCGACGTCGAGCGATTCCTGGTCCGTGATGATCGACTTGCCGTCCTCGATGAACGTCTTGCCGCCCGTCTCGGCGGCGAGCAGCGGAAGGTAGTCGAAGTTCGGCTGGAAGAACTCGCTCGTCGGAGCCGGGAAGATCGCGTACGGCGCAGCCCCCGAGGACTTGATCTTCTGGGCGGCGGCGATGAACTTGTCGTAGGTGGACAGGTCGGGGCTGTTCGGGTCGAGGCCGGCCTTCTGGAAGATGGCCTTGTTGTAGAAGATCATCACCGGGTTCTGTTTCCACGGCATCTGGTAGAAGTCGCCGTCGGAGGACTTGTACTGGTCCGCAGCCTTGCCGCTGCGGTCCTGAATGTACTTCGCGCCGTCGGGGAACTTCGAGAGGTCGACGAGGCCGCCCTGCTTCTGCCACTGACCGGTGGCCGCAGGCAGGTTGTTGAACACCAGGCACGGCGTGGTGCCCGCGGTGATCGCCGCGCCGATGACCTCCTCGGTGCTCTTGCCGGCCGGCACCTCCTGCGCCTTGATCTGCTCCTTGGGGTGCGCGGAGTTCCAGGAGGAGACCATGGCCTTGCCCCACTGCACCTCCTGCGGGTTGTTCGAGTACCAGATGGTGATCGGCCCGTGCGCCTTCATGGCGTCGGACTGACCGCCGCCGCTGGAGCCGCACGCGGCGAGGGTGCCGGCGACGATGCCGGCGGTGATGAGGGATAGGGCGATTCTGCGGGTGCGCATGATTCCTCTTTCGTGGATGGGGGTGCAGGAGCGGGGTCAGCGGGCGGTGGGTGGCGCGGTGGACGCGCGCACCACCAGCCGCGCGGGGTGCAGCGCGACGTCGGCTGCGACGCCGTCCTCCACCAGGCGCAGCAGTGCGGTGGCGGCGGCGACGCCCCAGCCTGCGGGGTCGTTGTCGAGGGTGGTGAGGGAGGGATAGATGTAGGTGCCGATCTGCGAGCCGTCCAGCCCGGTGACCGACAGGTCGTCGGGGAGGCGCAGGCCGCGCTCGTGCGCGACGCCCATCCCGGCGATGGCCATCGGGTCGTTGCCGTACACGATGGCGGTCGGCGGCGCCGCGGAGTCCAGCAGCGCCTTGGTCGCCTCCGCGCCCTGTTCGGGCGAGAAGTCGGTGTGCAGGATGACGGGCTCGATGCCCGCCCGCTCCGTCGCGCGCTCGAAGCGCTCGCGTCGCCGGAGGCCGTGGAGCATCCTCTCGTCGCCGGAGACGTGGGCGATGCGCCGGTGACCGAGCTCGACCAGGTGGGCGACGAGGTCGTCGATGCCGGAGTCGTAGTCCCGCGAGATCACAGGGAACGGGCTGCCGTCGGCGGGGGCGCCCAGCGAGACCGCCTGGGATCCGAGCCGCTGGATGAGGCCGATCCGGGCGTCGTCGGCGAGCAGGTCGGTGAGCAGGAAGCCGTCGACGCGTTTGTCGGCGGCGAGCCGCTCGTACGCGCGCTCCTCCGCCGCCCGGTCGGGGACCACCGTCAGCACGAGCACCTGACCTCGCTCGGAGAGCACGGTCTCCACGCCCGCGATGAACGCGGCGAAGAAGGGGTCGACTTCGATGGTCCGCGCCGCTCGGCGCAGGATGAGCCCGAGCGCGTAGGCCCGGCGGGTGCTCAGGCCCCTGGCCCCGGGGTTCGGCGTCCAGCCGAGGTCGCGGGCGGCTGTCAGGATGCGCTCGCGCGTGTCCTCGGCGACCCCGCGCCGGCCGTTGAGCGCGAGCGAGACGAGCCCCTTGCTCACGCCGGCCGCGCGGGCGACGTCGTTGATGGTGACCCCGGCAGCGCTCACCGCGTCACCGCCGTGGTGAAGCCGCCCGGCAGCACGAGCACCGCCGCGTGACCCTCGACCGTCCTGGCCGGCCCGACCTGCCGGCCGGCCGAGTCGTAACTCGTCACGAGGACGCGGCCGGTCAGTCCGAGCTTCTGGGGAAGCGGTGCCTTCGTGCCGTTGACGTACACGTCGAGGCCGCCGGCTCCGCGGAGGCCCAGGTGCGAGACGAGCGGCTGGACGAGGACGGCGTCGAGGTGCGTCGCGCCGGACACCCGCGCCGTCACCGTCGTGGCGCCGGCCGGAACCGGGACGGGCAGCGTCTGAGGGAGCAGGAACACCGGGCTCGGACCGATACCCTGCACGGCCCCGGCGCGCACGTTCTGCGAGCTGCCCAGGGGGAGGGCGACACGGCCGACGCGGGCCGTCCACGCGGTGCTGCCGGAGCCGCCGGGGCCGAGGTCGGCGATCGGCAGGATGCGTGCGGCCGGGTGGCCGGCGGGCAGCGTCAGGGTGACGGTGTCGCCGGTCGCTGCCGCGACGTACTCCCCGCCTGACCAGTTCGCCGATCCGGTCCAGGCCGACGGCGGCGTCACAACGGCCGGGGATCCGGTCACCGTCCCGGACTCCGCTTCGACGACGCGCAGGCCGTCCGTGGCGGTGGTGCGGGTGAGCGCGGTGGCGGCGCGGGCGATCGTGGGATGCGCATCCAGCGCGAGCATGCTGAGCTCGGTGTGGATGACCGACTCGGCGCCGCAGTTGCGGTTGACCGTGCCGTCGCCCGCGATGCCGTCGACGCACACACCGGTGGCCGGGTCGTAGACGGGGACACCGGCAGGGTTCGCGCCGAAGTACCACGCGGCCTGCGCGCCGGCGAGGGCGGCGAGCCCGGCCGCTCCGGTCGCGTCGGCGGCCGCGACCAGTCCTTCGACGCGGGAGTCGACGCCGTACGCGATCTGGGTCCGGTCGGCCGGGGTCGGCGTCCAGCCGTTGTCCGGGCCGCCGGTCGCCAGCAGCTGTGCGGTGAACTGCGCCAGGTCGGTGCTCGCGGCCCTCTGCAGTCCGCCGTTCTTCAGCACGACGGCGGCGGCGGTGAGCGCGGCAGGCTGCATCCCGCCCCAGGCGTGCCAGAACGTGGGGGAGTTGGCCTCGGGGAGCAGCGCGCCGAACGGCCACTGGCCCACGCCGCCGCTGGCGAGGCCCGCGATGCCCTCGGCGTAGCGGGAGAGCGCCACGCGAGCGCGGGCGTCTGCCGGGGCCGCAGCGGCGTATGCGCTGAGCCCGAGCACGGCCTCGGCGGTGGGGCTCGCGCTGCCGACGATCAGCCAGCCGGGGACGCGCACACCGTTCGCGACCTCGTGCGTGCCGTACCTCGACAGCGACTGCCGCTCGAGCGCGCCGAGCGCGAGAGACATCCTGCTCGCCAGGAACGAGGCGAACGCGGGATCGGCGTCGCGGAACCCGGCGTAGCCCTCGCCGAGCGCCCAGACCGTGCGGGCGAGCCAGAACGACTCGGCCGAGTCGCTCGGGTCCGGCTGCTCGACCGGGATCGCCGACGGGTTCAGCGTGCCGTCCGACTGCTGCCAGAGCACGACGTTCCCGGCGTTCGGGCCGGAGTCGGTCTGCAGGTAGGTGAGGGAGCGCAGCAGCTCGTAGGCGCTGTCGCGGCTCGCCGCGGTGCCGTTCTGCTTCCAGTCGCGCAGGTAGACGACCGCGGCGCGGGAGATGTCGTCGGCGTCGAAGGCGCCCTGGGCGTACCAGCCCTTCGCCGCGTCCGTGATCGGGCCGCCGCCGACGCGGGTGAAGGATCCGTCGGCGTTTCGGTTCGCGTACACCCAGGGCGCCCGGGCGGTGGGCTCGCTCTGCTGTCGGTAGGTGCTGTGCCCGGCGACGCCCGGCGGCAGCGGCGCGTCGTCGAGCAGGAAGTCGAGGTGGGCGAGGTTCGTGAGCTTCGGCGCGCTGGAGGCGCTGGTCGCGCTCGCGGGCGCCGCCGGGGCGGCGGCGGCATCGGCCGCAGGGACGGCGACAGCCCCGATGAGGAGTGCGGCGCCCGCGAGAGCTGAGAGGATTCGTGTCCGCATCATTGCGTTCCCTTGAGTCGTGAGAACCGAGTCGTCTAAACCGGTTTAGGCGGCACGGTAGGCGCGGTTTCCGAGCTTGTCAACAGAGGGTCTTGTGGACGTCTGGGGCCGAGGGAAGACTGGGGCGGACCGGACAGCGCCGTGCCGGACACTCGCGACCGAGGAGGAACAGTGGAGTACAAGGACATTCCGACCAAGGCCGACATCGAGAGGATCGCCGCCTTCCGCGAACCGGGATGCGTCAGCATCTACCTGCCGACCGGCACCACGCCGCCGGAGGCGGATCGGGCACGGATCGAGCTGAAGAACCACCTGGCGCAGGCGGTGAAGTCGCTCGAATCGCTCGGGGTGCCCCGCGCGAGGATCGCCGCCGTCCAGTCGGAGGGCGAGAGCATCCTGGAGGACAGGGACTTCTGGCGGTACCAGTCGCGCTCCCTGGCCGTGTTCCTCGACGGCGAGCTCGCGGAGACCTTCCGCCTGCCCAACCGGCTGACCAGCGTGTGCGAGGTCGCCGACCGGTTCTACGTCAAGCCGCTGCTGCGCGCGGTCACCTTCCCGCAGTCGGCGTTCATCCTCGCGCTCGCCCAGAACTCCGTCCGGCTGATCAAGGTCGACCCCGAGGCGCCCGCGGTCATCGTGGACGTGGACGGGATGCCGCGCGACGTCGCATCGGCCGTCGGACTCACGACGATCAGCGGCCGCTCGGCCGAGGGCCGCATCCAGGGCTCGGAGGGCCAGAAGGTCCGGATGCTCGAGTACGTGCAAGCCATCGAGCGCGCGCTGCACCCGCTGCTCGCGAACTCGACGGAGCCGCTCATCCTGGCCGCGGCCGAGCCGCTCACCGGGATCTTCCGCGGCGCGAGCGACTACCCGCACCTGGTCGAGGAGACCATCCAGGGGAACCCGGAGGACAAGACGGAGGAGGAGCTCGCGGCGGCCGCCCGGCGTGTGCTCGACAACCTCTACGCGGGCAAGGTCGCGACGCTGAAGGATACGTTCGAGACGCGGATCGCGGCCGGGACGGCGCTCGTCGACATGAGCGACATCGCCCGCGCCGCGACGTTCGGCGCCGTCGAGGCACTGGTGTTCGACATCGACGCCCGGGTGCCGGGCTCGATCGACGACGAGTCGGGCACGATCGTCTTCGCGCCCGACGACGCCCCCGGATATTACGGCGTCACCGACGAGATCCTGCGCCGGTCGCTGGCCTCGAAGGCGCGCATCTACGCGCTCCGCGCCGAGGACGTGCCGGGCGGCGGCCCGGTCGCCGCCGCCGTGCGCTTCCCCGTCTGAGCCGCGGGGGAGCGCTCAGCGCGCGTCGAGCGCCAGCACGAGCGACTCCTGCACGCCCGCGAGCCAGTCGTAGACCGCCCGCTGCAGGGCGGACGACTCGTCGTGGATGTCGCCCTCGTCGCCGTCCTGGACGATCCCCAGCCGCGCAGCGAGCACGAGCCGGATGTCCGTGAGGGTCCGCAGCCACGCCCCGGCCTGCGCCGCATCGAGCCGCACCTCTACCGCGCCCTTGCTGCCGTCGCGGGCCAGGCTCTCGGCCACCACGCGCGCGTTCAGCGCCTTGCGTTCGGCGAGACCGGCGGCGGTGAACCGGCGGAACTCGGCGGACGCCTCCGGGTCGTCGGGGTAGGCGTCGGGGAGCAGCCGCAGTACGGCGGGGTCGAACCCCGCGACCCCCGCGCCCTCGGCCGCCGCGGTGGCGATGGCGCCGGCCTCGCCGGAGAGGTGCACGAGCAGGTCCACCTCGTCCCGGCCGAAGCGTGCGCGCAGCGTGCCGTCCTTGGCGAGACGGAATGGCCTCACGCGTCGGCCCTCGTCAGCGTCGCCCACAGCCCGTAGTCGTGCATCGCCTCCACGTGGCGCTCCATCTCCTCGCGGGTGCCGGTCGCCACCACCGCCTTGCCCTCGGTGTGCACGAGCATCATCAGCCGTTCCGCCTCCGCGCGGGGGTACCCGAAGTAGGTCTGGAACACGTGCGTGACGTACGACATCAGGTTCACCGGGTCGTTCCAGACGATGGTGACCCACGGCGAGCCCAGCTCCAGGCTCTCGCCGAGCCCGGTTTCCTCCAGCGTTCGGGCGTCGGTCATCCGGCGGGGACCTCCGCGGTCGCCTGGGCGGCGCGCACCTCCGTGATCGCGTCGGCGGCCCGGACGAGGGCGAGATGCGTCAGCGCCTGCGGTGTGTTGCCCGCCTGCGACCTGCCCTCGATGTCGTATTCCTCCGAGAGCATGCCGACGTCGTTGGCGAGGCCGAGCAGGCGGTCCATGAGCCGCTCGGCGTCCTCGACCCGGTGCGAGCGGGCGTACTGCTCGGCGAGCCAGAACGAGCACGCGAGGAACGGGTGCTCGCCGGGCGGAAGGCCGTCGACGCCGGTGTCCGTGCGGTAGCGCAGCACCAGGCCGTCCTGCATCAAGTCCTCTTCGATCGCGCGCACGGTGCCGAGCATCCTCGGGTCGTCGAAGGCGCAGTAGCCGACCTGGGGGAGCAGCAGCAGTGAGGCGTCGAGGTCCCTGCTCCCGTACGTCTGGACGTAGGTGCCGCGGTGCTCGTCGAAGCCGTTGGCCTCCAGATCCGCGCGGATCTCCGCCTGCAGCCGGCGCCAGCGCTCCACCGGCCCGCTGAGCCCGTACTCCTCGACGCCGCGGATGGCGCAGTCGAACGCCGCCCAGACGAGCGCGCGCGAGTGCGTGAACGCCTTCGGTTCGCCGCGGATCTCCCAGATGCCGTGATCGGGGTTGCGCCAGCTGTCCTCCAGGTAGCCCATCAGCGCCCGTTGCAGCGCCCACGAGAACCGCGTCTCCGGCACCCCGGCCGCACGACCGCGGTCCAGGGCGAGCATCACCTCGCCGATGACGTCCGCCTGGAACTGGGTGGACGCGTCGTTGCCGATGCGGACCGGCCGTGCGCCCTGGTACCCCGGCAGGCTGACGATCTCGCGCTCGGTCAGGTCGCGCTCCCCGGCCAGCCCGTACATGATCTGCACGTCGGCGGGATCGCCGGCGATCGCGCGCAGCAGCCAGTCGCGCCAGTGGTCCACATAGTCGGCGTAGCCGTGCGAGAGCAGCACTGCGATGGTGAGCGAGGCGTCCCGCAGCCAGACGTAGCGGTAGTCCCAGTTGCGCTCGCCGCCGAACGCCTCGGGCAGGGACGTGGTCGCCGCGGCGACGATGCCGCCGGTCTCCAGGTGCGTCAGAGCCCGCAGCAGGAGCAGCGAGCGCACCACCTGCTCGCGGTACGGGCCCTCATGGTCGCAGCCGGACGCCCAGTCCGTCCACCACGACCGGGTCTGCGCCAGCGCTTTCTCGACGTCCACGGCCGCGGGGGCGGACCGGTGCGAGGGGAACCAGGTCATCGACAGGTCGACGGTCTGACCCGCGGCCACGGTGAAGGTGCCGTCGTGCGAGTGGTCGGACGCCGTGAGCGCCGGCCCGCGGACGACGAGCCCGTCCGGGCCCGCGACCGCCACCAGCGCCGGCGGCCTCTCCGCGGTGTCCTTCCGCACCCAGGGGATCGCGGTGGCATACCCGAAGCGGATGCGCAGATCCTGCCGCATCGTCACCCGGCCGCTGACGCCCCGCACCCTGCGCACCAGGTCGGCCCGGTGGTCGCCCATCGGCATGGCGTCGACGACCTCGACCTCGCCGTCGGCGGTCCGCCAGCGGGTGACGAGGATCATCGTGTCGCGCTCGTAGTGCCGCGTGCTCGTGGCGGTGGCGTCGGCCGGCGCGAGCAGCCAGCGCCCGTGGTCCTCCGTGCCCAGCAGCGCGCCGAACGTGGACGGCGCGTCATAGCGCGGCAGGCACAGCCAGTCGATGCTTCCGTCCGATCCGACGAGGGCGCCCGTGAAGCAGTCACTGATCAGGGCGTAATCCTCGATGGGGAGCGACATGATTCCAGTATGGCCGTACTGTGATGGGCATGACGCAGTCCGTTGGCACTCTGGTGATTCTCGGAGCGAGCGGCGATCTGTCGTCCAGACTCCTCCTCCCGGCCGTCGGCCAGCTGCTCACGAATCACCCCGAGCGACGCTTCCGTCTCGTCGGCGCGGGTGTCGAGGACTGGACGGATGCGCACTGGCGTTCCGTGGTGCGCGCGAGCTTCGCGACCACCGGCTCGAAGGGCCGCACGGTGGACGCGCTGCTGAAGAGCACGACGTATCTCCGGGCGGATGTGACGGACCCGGACGACCTCGCGCGCGTCCTCGCCGCGTGTGAGGGCGCCCCGGCTCTCTACTTCGCGCTGCCGCCCGCTATCACCGCGAAGGCCTGCGCCGCGCTGGAGAAGATCGATCGGCCGGCCGGGCTCACGCTCGCCCTGGAGAAGCCGTTCGGCACCGACAAGCGCAGCGCGATCGCACTGAACGCGCAGCTGGCGAAGCTCGTGCCGGAGGAGCGCATCCACCGCATCGACCACTTCCTCGGTCGGTCGACGGTGCTGAACATGATCGGCCTGCGCTTCGCCAACAGCATCCTGGAACCGCTGTGGAACAGCGACCACATCGAGCGGGTCGACATCGTCTACGACGAGACCCTGGGGCTGGAGGATCGCGCCCGCTATTACGACACCGCCGGCGCCCTCATCGACATGATCCAGAGCCACCTGCTGCAGGTGCTCGCCGTGCTCGCGATGGAGCCGCCATCGTCGCTGGACGCGATGGACCTGCGCGACGCGAAGGCGACCGTGCTGCGGGCGACGCGGGTGTGGCGGGGGAGCCCGAAGGAGTCGAGCAGGCGCGCGCGGTACACGGCGGGCGAGATCGAGGGCAGGAAGCTGCCCTCGTACGCGAAGGAGCCGGGCGTCGACCCCGCACGGCACACCGAGACGCTCGCCGAGATGACGGTGCAGATCGACACCTGGCGCTGGGCGGGCGTCCCGTTCACCCTGCGGTCGGGCAAGGCGCTCGGGACGCGGCGCCGCGAGGTCGTCATCACGTTCAAGCCGGCCCGGCACATCCCGGTCGGGCTCAAGGGCACGAGGGAGCCGACCAAGCTGCGGATCATGCTCGCTCCGGACGCGATGTCGCTGGAGCTCAATGTCAACGGGCCGGGCGACCCGCACGAGATCGACCGGATCGCCATGACGGCGGAGTTCGGCCCCGGCGAGCTGAACGCGTACGGCGAGGTCCTGGAGGGCATCCTCGACGGCGACCCGTCGCTCTCGGTGCGGGCGGACACGGCCGTGGAGTGCTGGCGGATCGTCGCGCCCGTGCTGACGGAGTGGGCGAAGGACGAGGTGCCGCTGCAGAGCTACCGCGCGGGGTCGGAGGGTCCGGCCTCCTGGCCGCCGCTCGGCTGAGCCCCGCGACGGTCATCCGGCCCCGACGGGTCGGTGGTCAGGCGGCGGGGCGCTCCACGTGCTCGACCGCCGGGATCTCGCCGGTGACCGGCTTGCGCAGGTCCGTCCAGACGGTGATCGGCGCCGGCTCCCAGCCGAAGGCGGCGGGCTCCTCGGGTGCGGTCTCCGGGGTCTCCTCGGGCGCCTCGGCCGCGGGCTCGGCGAGGTGCGCCGGCGCGGTCTCGGGGGCGAGGTGCTGCGGCTCGGAGGCCACGGCGGCTGCCGGGGCGCCGGCAGCGGCGTCGATGGCCTCGCCCGCCTGCACACGGCGGCGCGCCTCGACGATGGCGGCGGTGATGTCGACCGCGACCGACTGGGCGAGGATCGAATGGAAGATGGCGTCGGTGTCGTCGGCGGAGCGGCGGTTGACCGTCCACTCGCCGTTCTCTCCGATGAGCTCCGCGACCTTGCGGTGCACGAGCTCGAGGATCTGTGCGTCCGTCAGCTGAGGAACCGGCGCCGCCGGAACCTCGGCGGCGGCGTGCCGCCTACGACCAAACATGGCGCAACCCCTTCCGATTCGGATGTCTCTCCCAGTGTCGTGTGCGAGACACGCCGAATCGCGCGGACACGCCGCACGATCAGCGGAATTCCGCCGATCCGGCCCCGAAAACCTCCCCTGCGCCGCCGAGGGGCACGTTGTCGTCGCTTTCGAGCCCGAAAAGCGACAACGACGTGCCCCTCGACGGGCGAAGAACGAGGGGGTGCGCTACTTGCCGAGCTGGCGGTCCTCCGCCTCGCGGGACTCCTGGACGACGGTGCCGACCGCGATCACGAGTGAGATGGCCGCGCTGATCCACATCAGCGGGACCTTCCAGTCCCGCGGGCCGCTCTTGGTGGTCTGGATCGTCGTCCAGAGCCCGATCGCCGCACTGATGATGGCGCCGTTGAAGATGAACTTGCGCATCCGCGTCCTTTCCCTCGTCCCGTAGCGTACGCTTCCCTGGGCGCGTCGGGCGCGGAGGAGAAGAGGAGGCGCATGAAGACCGCCATCATCGGCGCGGTGCTCCTCGTCCTCGGGCTGGTCGCCGTCGCGACCGGGCTTCTGCTGCTGACCGACGCGATGACCCTCTGGGACCGCGTCTGGCCGATTCTGCTGTTCGTCGTCGGCGTGACGGTCGTGACAGAGCTCGCGGCCGAGGCCGGGGTGTTCACGCAGGTCGCCCAGCTGACCGCCCGCTGGGGCCGCGGCCGCGCGTGGCTGCTGTGGCTGCTCGTTGTCGTCCTCGCCGCCGCGAGCACCGTCTTCCTCTCGCTCGACACGACCGCCGTGCTGCTCACCCCCGTCGTCATCGTTCTGGCGAGGCACGCCGGGCTGAACCCGCTGCCGTTCGCGCTGACGACCGTGTGGATGGCGAACGCCGGCTCCCTGCTGCTCCCCGTCTCGAACCTCACGAACCTGCTGGCCCAGCACGCGATGGGCGATCCGTCGCCCGGCGCCTTCGCGGCGCTGATGGCGGCGCCGGCGATCGTGGCGATGATCGTGCCGATGGTCGTCGTGTTCCTGGTGGCGCGCCGGTCGCTGCTCGTGCGGTACTCCACCGGCGAGGAGGAGCCGATCGGCGATCCGGTGCTGTTCTGGGTGAGCGCAGCCGTGGTGGTCGCTCTGCTGCCGCTGCTGGTCTCCGGGCTGCCGGTGTGGATCCCGGCGTGCGCGGCCGCCGTCCTCCTGCTCGTGGTGTTCGCGGTGCGTCGACGGGATGTGCTGCGGTTCGGGCTCGTGCCGTGGCAGCTGGTGCTGCTGGCCGCCGGGCTGTTCCTGTTCATCGAGGCGCTGCACGCGAACGGGCTGGGCGCCCTGCTCGCGCGGGTGTCGGGCACCGGGGAGGATCCGCTGGCACTGCTGCGGCTGTCGGTCACCGGGATGGTCGGCGCGAACGCCGTCGACAACCTCCCCGCGTACCTCGCGCTGGAGCCTGCGGCGGGGAGCCCGGTGCGTCTCGCGGCGCTCCTGATCGGTGTGAACGCCGGGCCGCTGATCACGCCGTGGGCCTCGCTCGCGACGCTCCTCTGGCACCAGCGGCTCACGTCCTTCGACGTGGAGATCCGCTGGCGCCGCTACATCCTGCTCGGCGCCGTGGTCGCGCCCGTCACCGTGGTACTCGCTACTCTCGCGCTGGCCGCGACCGTCTGAGCGCGTCGGAGGCCCGGCACCGACTCGGTGACCGGGCCTCGCGATCCGTTCCTCGCTCGCCTGTCAGTCGACGCGCGCGAAGTGCTCGACCGTGACCGAGCCCTCATCGACGCCGAATCCTGCCAGCATCCGTAGGTGCTTGACGTCGAGATACACGTCCCTCTTCTCGGCGAAGAAGGCTTCGTCGTACCAGGCAACGCCGAAACGTACCCGGCCGCCTTCGCCGCTCGAGTTCGGATCGATCCAGGCGAACTTCCAGTCGTACTTGCCCGGCTGGGTCGCAAGGCGCAGGTCGGAAGCGTCGAGAGCGCGCAGGCACTTGTCGATCGCAGCATCGGTTGCCAGTTCCAGCGTCACATCCGACTGCGCTACCTGGGTGCGACCGGCGATGCGTCCTTCGGCGTCTCCGGCGATCGCATGCAGTCGTGGCCCGCGAGCGGTAATTCCCATCATCAGACTTCCTTTCTCTCGCGTCGGACATCTCTGTCCGAGGCGAACCAAGAGTAAGGTGACTCATGTCTGACATACAAGAGTATTAAATACAGATCCAATTTGGGGGACGCGTGCGCCTCAACATCCTCGCGTCGGCGAGCGGACTTTCCGCGGTCGGAGACACGCTGACGGTCGTCGCTCTGATGCTCGCTCTGCAGGGACGCCCGGGCGGCAGCTATGTCGTGTCGATGCTGGTGCTGATCGGAATCCTGCCGAGCGTCCTGCTCGGACCTGTCGTCGCGCCGATCCTCGACAGGGTGGAGACGAGCCGCCTTCTGATCGCGACTCTTTCGCTCCGCTGCGCCACTGGGATTGCGCTCGCTTTCGCCCCCGATGTGGTGTGGATCCTCGTGTTTCTGGCGGCCGGGAGCGTGGTGTCCGCGATCGACGCGCCGGCATTGCTGCTGCTTGTCCCCGAGACGCAGCGGCCAGGGGCGAACCCGGCTGCCGGCTACGCACGTGTGGACGCGTTCCGCAGCGTCGGGGCCCTGGCCGGTCCCGCGCTTGCGGGGTTCCTCGTCGGTGTGCTCGGCGTACAGGCGGTGCTTCTCGTGGACGCCGCCAGCTTCGCAGCCCTCGGCCTGGTCGTGCTCGCGCTCGGCGTCCGGCGGCATCCGCCGGCCGACCGGACGTCGACGGGCCCGTCCTGGTTTCATCAGATTCGCGTGGGCCCCGCCGCGCTGGCCGGAAACCGGACCCTCGCCACGGCTTCGCTCGCACTTGCCGTCGCGATCGTGTTCACGTCGATCATCACCGTTGCAGAGGTGTCGTACACAACGGTGGTTCTTGCGGCCCCGGCGTTCGTCTACGGGGTTCTGGTGAGCGTCCAGGCCATCGGCAGGCTCGTTTCCGCCGCCGTGCTCGCACCCCTGCTCCCCGCGCGGAGGCAGCCCGCTGCACTCGTCGCCGGCGGCATCCTGATGGGAGTCGCCCTGCTCGCCCTCGGTGTCTGGCCGAGTATCCCGATGGCCGTCACCGGGCTCTTCTTCGTCGGGGTGGCGAACGCGCTGCAATCGATCGCCATTCGTTCGCTCGTGGTGAGCTCCGTCGAACCGGGAGCGCGCGGGCGTGCCTTTGCTGCGGTCATCGCACTGAACAACGGGGCCACCATGGCGGGTACCGCCGCGGCCGGGCCGCTCGTCGCGGTCGCGGGCGCCGCGTTCGCCCTGATGCTCGCCGGAGCCGGAACGATTGCGGCCACCGTGCCTGCGATTCGGGCCGTTCGCGCCGCGACGGTCTGAGCGCGCTCACTCGGCCGGGAGCAGCTGGGATGCGGTGACGATCCGCCGCCTGGCGATCCCGAGCAGCGCGAGACCGAAGCCGAGCGCCGCCCAGAGCAGGAGGCCGCCGAGGCCGCGCCAGACGCCGGTCGTCCCGTCCACGGCGCCCTGCAGCGCCGTGATCGCCGGGGAGGTTGGCAGCCAGGCGAGCACACCGTCGAAGAACCCGGGGGCCGTTGAGACGATCCCGGATGCGAGCGTGACGACCACCACCAGCATCGAGAGGAACCTCCCGATCCCGCCGAGCAGGGCGACGAGCCCGTGGTTGACCGCCGCGAATGCGACGCCGACCGCGACCGCCACCCCCGCGAACCCGAACCAGCCGCCGACGTCGAGCTGCATCGCGGGCTGCATGATAGCCGCGACGAGGATGCCCTGCACGGCGCCGAGCGCGGCGGCGGGGAGGAACCCGTCCAGAGCGATGAGTCCGGCGGCGCGCGAGGTCAGCAGCGCGCGCCGCGAGATCGCCTGCAGCACGAGGAACGTCGCCAGCGCGCCGAGCCAGAGCGCGACCGATGCGAACAGCGGGATGCTGGAGGTGCCGAACGCGGTGTTCCCTGAGGCTTTCTGCGTGACCGGCTCCGACGCGACGGAGGCGAGGTTGGTGCGCTCGCCGCTGTCGTAGCTCGGCAGCTGCGCGACGGCCTTGTCGAGGCCGGAGGCGAGGGAGGCGGCGCCGGCGGCCGACTGCTGGGTGCCGGAGGCGAGCGCGGGGATGTTGTCCGCGAACGTGTGCACGCCCGCGGCGTACTGGGATGCGCCGTCCGCTGACTGCTGCACGCCGGAGGCGAGCTGGTCGGCTCCGGAGGCCGACTGGGCGGTGCCGGCGGCGAGCTGCTGCGCGCCGGAGACGGACTGGGCGATGCCTCCCGACAGTGCGGGCATGCCCGACGCCAGCGATTTCACGCCGGGGGCGAGTTTGCCGCCAACGACGTTCGCCGTGTTGAGGGCCGTGAGCTGGTCGTTGATCTTCGCGCAGAGCTCGCCCATCTCGGCGCTGGTCGGCGCCGCGCAGAGCGCCATGGCGGAGTTGATCCCGTTTGTCGCCGTCGAAAGGTTCGAGGTGAGGGTCTGCATCCCGGTGTTCAGCGCGGCCGTCTGGGCGGGCAGTTGTTCGGTGTTCTGCTGCAACTGGCCGAGCCCATCGGCCAGCGACTGGGCCCCTCCCGACAGCTGCCCGAGCCCGCTCGACAGCCCGGATGCGCCGTCGGACAGCTGTCCGAGCCCGCTCGCGAGCTGGTCGGCGCCGGATGCCAGCTGGGGCGCACCCGCCGCGAGCTGTTGCGTTCCGCCGGAGAGCTTCGCCAGCCCGTCGGACAGCTTCGTGGCTCCCGTCGCCGCCTGGCCGATCTGGTCGTGCAGCGTGTTGAAGCCGACGTAGACGTTCTGCAGATACGTGGAGGTGAGCTGCTTGTTGAGCACCGCCGTCGCGGTCGTCGTCACCGCCTGGCTGATCGCCGGGTCGACGAGCTTCGACTTCTGGCTGGTGCGCACGTCGATCGTCGCCTGGTGGGCGGCGTCCGCCGATCCGGCGGTGGAGGTCGCCGCCTTCGAGAAGTTCTCCGGGATCGTCACGACGGCCACGTAGCTGCCGTCCGCGATTCCCTTGTTCGCATCCTTCTGGTCGGTGAGCACCCAGGAGTAGTTGTCGTGCTCGCTGTCGAGCAGGCCCGCCGCCATCTGGCGGCCGAGCGGGACCGTCTGGCCGTTGAGCTTCACGGGCTGGTCGAGGTTCACCACGGCGGCCTTGACGTCGCCGAGGCGCTCCGTCGGATTCCACAGCGCCCAGACCAGCAGGCCGCCGATCACGAGGGGCACCAGGATGAGGCCCGCGATCGTCAGCCAGGTGATGCGCTTGTCCGAGCGCATCCGCTCCAGCGAGAACAGCGAGCGGGGACGGCGGAGGTTCGGGGTGGTCATCGGGCGTTCGCCTTCTCGAGGTGTGCGGCGGGCAGATCGGTGTGGTCGCGGGTGGCGGCGTGCGTCGCACCGGCCGGCTCGGCGCCCAGGTGGATGTCGTTCGGCTCCACGCTCTCCGGCAGCAGATCGTCGAGCCCCGACGGGTCGACGCAGCTCACCACGAGCGCGAACGGGCGACCGGCGTCGTGCGCGGACGCGAGGGCGCCGGAGAGTGCGGCGCGGATCCGCCGGCGCTCGACGGGATCGGTGACCGCGTCCACCGCATCCAGCGCCAGGAGCTGCGGCCGGTCGGCGAGCGCGCGGCGCACGTCGTCGACGGGCGTCTCGGCCGCGTCCAGCCGGACCACTGCGGTGCGCGAACGGACGGCGGCGCTGCGGGTCGGGAGCACGAAGCCCGCGACCTTCATCGTGCCCGCGGTCGCCTTTGTGCGTCCCGTGGCCGCCATGAGCAGCGCCAGGGCCGCGGTGCGGTCGGGGCCGTGGACGACGAGGGCCTCGCCGTCGCGGAGCCGGAACGAGACGTCGTGCAGAAGGGAGCGGCGTCGCGTGCCGACGGACAGCCCGTCGGCGGCGGCCACGAAGGCGCCGCCCGGTTCCGGCCAGTCCGCCAGCTCCAGTTCCTTCTGCAGGCCGTCGCCCTCGACGTCGAAGGACGGGAGGATGCGGTCGAGCCACCGCGGCATCCACCACGCCTTCTCGCCGAGCAGTTGGAGCACCGCGGGCACGAGCGTCATCCGCACGATGAACGCGTCCACGAAGACGCCGACGGCGAGGCCGAGCGCGATCGGCTTGATCGAGGTGTCGCCCTCGGGCACGAAGGCGGCGAACACCGAGATCATGATGATCGCGGCCGCGGTGACCACCTTCGCCGAGCCGACGAACCCGCTCTGGACCGCGCGGCGGGCGTCACGGCCGTGCACGTAGTCCTCACGGATGCGGCTGACCAGGAACACCTCGTAGTCCATCGCCAGGCCGAACAGCACGCCCATCAGGATGATCGGCATGAAGCTGATCACCGGTCCGGTCTTGTCCACGTGCAGCGCGTCGGCCAGCCAGCCCCACTCGAACACGGCGGTGACGGCGCCGAACGCGACCCCCACCGAGAGCAGGTAGCCGAGAGCCGCCTTGATGGGAACGGCGATCGAGCGGAACACCATCGTCAGCAGCACGAGCGACAGGCCGACGACCAGGATGCCGAACGGCAGCAGCGCGCCGCCGAGCCGGGTGGACACGTCGATCTGGGCGGCGGTCGTCCCGGTCACCTTGAGGTCGACGCCGTACTCGTCGAGGAAGTGCTGGTGTTTCGCCCGCAGCTCGGACACCAGATCCGCGGTCTTCGGGTCGTCTGGCGCGGTCGTCGGGATGACCTGCACGATGCCGGTGTCCGCGTTCTGGTTCGGCGTGGCGAGCGGCACCGCGGCGACGCCGGGCAGGTCGGCGATCTCGGAGCCGATCTTCTCCATCAGCCCGACCGGGTCGGTGCTGGAGATGATCGAGCCGGTCACGATGAGCGGTCCGTTGTAGCCGGGGCCGAAGTGCTCGGACACCAGGTCGTAGGCGATGCGGGCCGGGTCGGACTTCGGGTGCGTGCCCGCATCGGGAAGCGCGAGCCGCAGCTGCAGCGCGGGAAGAGCGGCGATCCCGAGCGCGACGACCACCGCGACGATGGTGACGATGGGGAAGCGCGTGACGGCACGCACCCAGGTGCGGAACGGTCCCCTCGGGATCTCCGCGGTCGCCGCGTGGGCGAGGGAGGGCGATGAGGGGGTCGGAGTGGGTGCGGGGGAGGCGTCCTGCGCCGATCCGGACTCCTGCGCCCGGTCGCCGGCGGCGCTCGCCGCGGCCGCACGCCGGGCAGCGCGCCGGCCCGGGGTGATCCTGGCGCCCGCGAAGCCGAGGAACGCGGGCGTCAGGGTGAGCGCGACCAGCACCGCGACCGCGACGGCCACCGAGGCGGCGAGTCCCATGGTGGTGAGGAACGGGATGTTGGCCACCGCCAGGCCGGCGAGCGCGATGATGACCGTGATCCCCGCGAACAGCACGGCGGAGCCCGCTGTCGCCACCGCCCGCGCGGCGGACTCCTCCGGATCGACGCCCGCCTTCAACTGGCTCTGATGCCGCGAGATGATGAACAGCGAGTAGTCGATGCCGACGGCGAGCCCCAGCATCAGGGCGAGCATCGGCGTCGTCTGCGAGATCGACCCGAAGAGGGTGGCGAGGAAGATGAGCGCCATCGAAAGGCCCACCCCGAGCAGGGCGGTCGCCAGCGGCATCCCGGCCGCGATGATGGAGCCGAACGTGACGATGAGCACGATCAGGGCGATGCCGACGCCGATCAGCTCGGTCGCCGACAGGCTCGGCAGGCTCTGCGAGAAGACCTGGCCGCCCACCGCGACCTGGGAGCCGGACGGGAGGGCCTTTTCCAGGTCGGCCCCGGCGTCCTTGAGGGCGGTCTTCGTCTCGGGGGTGACCGTCGTCTGCTGGCCCTTCAGCTGCACCTGCACGATCGCCGCAGAACGGTCGTCGGAGATCAGATTCTTCACCCTCGTGCTGTACGGCGAGGTCGTG